>NZ_JBNYXP010000005.1:0-465560 GCF_051380725.1 Janthinobacterium glycogeni
ACAACTTTGCGCCGATGATAGTGCTGCAACCAGTGTGAAAGTAGGTTATCGTCAGGCTTGTTATTCGCAGTAGAAGAAAACCCGATCAGCAATGATCGGGTTTTTTTTCGTCTGGCGGTTTGGTGCATGCTGCACCCCAACCGCAAAGGCTGGGGTCGGATCCGGCGGGTCTGCCCCCGATATCAGCTGCCGCGGTAAGTGGAATACGACCACGGCGACACCACCAGCGGTACGTGGTAGTTCTCATCCGTATGCGCAATGCCGAAGGACAGGGTCACCAGATCGATGAAGCGGGGTGAAGGCAATTCCACGCCCTGGGCGGCGAAATAGTCGCCGGCATTGAACACCAGCTCATACTGGCCCACCTTCATGCTGTCGCCTTCCAGCAAGGGCGAGTTGCAACGGCCGTCGCTGTTCGTCATATCCATCTTCAACAACACTTTTCCTTCCGGCGCGACCGAAAACAGGGCTACCTTGACGCCGGCTCCGGGCCTGCCGTGTGCGATATCGAGTACATGCGTGCTGAGTTTTCCCATTTGCTATCCTGTATATAGGGTGAGTGAATGTGCTTATCTTGCAAATCATATACCTGCATCAGCGGCTGGCTATATGATTGGGCGTATAACCAACATTCTCTCCTATAGGCGAGCCACCGCATGAGCACTTATGAAAATTATCCGCGCGACTTGATCGGCTATGGCCGTACGCCCCCCCATCCGCAATGGCCGGGAAAAGCTCGCATCGCCCTGCAATTCGTCCTCAACTACGAGGAAGGGGCGGAAAACAGCGTGCTGCATGGCGATAGTGCTTCGGAAACGTTTTTGTCGGAAATGATCGGAGCGGCGGCTTTTCCTGCGCGCCACCTGAGCATGGAGTCGATTTATGAGTACGGTTCGCGCGCAGGGCTATGGCGTCTGCTGCGCATGTTCGAGGAGCGGCGCCTGCCGCTGACGGTCTTTGGCGTCTCGATGGCTTTGAAGCGTAATCCCGAGGCGGTGGCGGCTTTCCAGGAGCTGGGCCATGAAATCGCTTGCCACGGCTTGCGCTGGATTTCTTATCAAAACATGGATGAAGCGACGGAGCGCGAACACATGCGTGAGGCCGTGCAGATCATTCGTGAATTGACGGGCTCGGCCCCGCAAGGCTGGTACACGGGGCGCGATTCGCCCAATACGCGCAAACTGGTGGTCGAGCATGGCGGTTTCCGCTATGACGCCGATTATTATGGCGATGACCTGCCATTCTGGGAGAAAGTGGCGTACACGGATGCCGCAGGCGTGTCGTCCGTGCAGCCGCAGCTGATCGTGCCCTATACGTTGGACACGAACGACATGCGCTTTGCCGCCATGCAGGGCTTTAATTCGGGCACGCAGTTTTTTGATTACTTGAAGGATGCCTTCGACGTACTGTACGCGGAAGGCGATCCCGACGGCTTGAACCAGCCGAAGATGCTGTCCGTGGGCTTGCATTGCCGCCTGGTAGGACGCCCGGGCCGCGCGGCCGCGCTGGCGCGCTTCCTCGACTATGTACAGCGCCATGAGCAGGTGTGGATCACGCGCCGCATCGATATCGCCGAACACTGGCATGCGACGCATCCCTATGCTGCTTGAGAGTCTCTGATGGGTATTGATATTGGATGATAAGTAAAATCAGTCTTTGCATATAGTTGTCCCATATGCCGGTGTTAATCTCCTATACTGGGACTATACCGAGGCCAGCATGTCAGAACCGATCCGCTTTTACTACCGTGGCGCCGTACAGGAAGTACGCAACGCCGCCCCTACGCAGACTGTGTTGCAGCACCTGCGCGAGGATTTGCATTGCACGGGCACCAAGGAAGGCTGCGCCGAGGGCGATTGCGGCGCCTGCACCGTCGTCATCGGCAGCCTGGTCGATGGCCTGGTCGAGATGAAGGCCGTCAACGCCTGCATCCAGCTCACGCCCACCCTCGATGGCAAGGCCCTGTTTTCCGTGGAAGACTTGCAGCAGCCCGACGGCGCCTTGCACCCGGTGCAGCAGGCGATGGTCGAGTGCCATGGGTCCCAGTGCGGTTTTTGCACGCCCGGCTTCGTCATGTCCCTGTGGGGCATGTATCTGGAGAAAAACGGCGCCACGCCCACGCGCTGCGAAATCGACGATGCTCTGTCGGGCAATCTGTGCCGCTGCACGGGCTACCGCCCCATCATCGACGCGGCCAGACGCATGGGCGAATTGCCCCATGTAACCTTCGACCGCGATGCCCTGGCGCAGCAATTGCAGGCGCTGCAGCGCGGCAGCCTGAGCACGTATGAACATGGCGGCCAGCACTTCCATGCGCCGCGCAGCATCGATGAATTGGTGGCGTTGCGCGCGAAAAAACCGCAAGCGTGCCTGCTGGCCGGTTCCACCGATGTGGGCCTGTGGGTGACCAAGCAATTGCGCGACCTGGGCGACATCATTTATCTGGGCAATGTGGCCGCGCTGAAAACCATCGGCATCGTTGACGGCAAGCTGCAGATCGGCGCTGGCGCCAGTCTCAACGATGCGTATGCGGCGCTGTGCCGGCATTATCCGGACGAGCTGTCGGAACTGTGGCAACGCTTTGCTTCCTTGCCGATCCGTAACGCGGGCACCCTGGGCGGCAATGTGGCCAATGGTTCGCCCATCGGCGACTCGATGCCGTGGCTGATCGCGCTGGGCAGCGAGATCGTGTTGCGCGGCCCAGCCGGACAGCGGATCATGCCGCTGGAAAATTTCTATCTGGCTTACCAGAAGAAAGATCTGCAGCCCTGCGAGTTCGTCGAAGCCGTGCGCGTGCCCTTGCCGCGCGCCGACGTGCAATTCCGCACGTATAAACTGGCCAAGCGTTTCGACCAGGATATTTCGGCCGTGTGCGCCGCGTTTGCCTTTGAACTCGACGGCGAGCGCATCGTCGATGCACGCATCGCCTTTGGCGGCATGGCGGCCACGCCGCAGCGCGCCGCGCAAACGGAAGCATTTTTGCTGGGGCAGGCATGGACGGAAGAAAACCTCGTCATCGCCATGCGCTTGCTGGCCGACGATTACGCGCCGCTGTCCGACATGCGCGCCTCGAATACTTACCGCATGATGACGGCGCAAAACCTGTTGCGCCGCTTTTGGCTGGAAACCCGTCCCGGTGCGCCATTGCCCCCGACGTCCCTCAACGCCTACGCTTGCCGCGCCTGAAAGGACCAGCATGAATCATCCTGTCACGCCCGAACTGCAAGCGGCTGCCTGGGCCGCCGTAGGCAAGCCCAGCCCCCATGAATCGGCGCAGCTGCATGTGCTGGGGCAAGCCACCTATACGGACGACATCGCCGAACTGCAGGGCACCTTGCACGCGGCGCTGGGTCTGTCGCAGAAACCGCATGCGCGCATCACGGCCATGGATTTGTCGGCCGTGCGCGCCGCCGCCGGTGTCGTCGCCGTCTATACGGCGCAGGACATTCCCGGCACCAATGATTGCGGCCCCATCATCCATGACGATCCCATCCTGGCGGCGGAACTGGTGCAATACGTGGGTCAGCCCATCTTCATCGTGGTGGCCGACACGCACGATCACGCGCGCCGCGCCGCCCGCCTGGCGCAAGTGAGCTATGACGAATTGCCCGCGATCATGACGCCGCAAGCGGCCAAGGCGGCGCAATCATACGTGCTGCCGCCGATGCAGCTGACGCGCGGCGATTATCAGGCGGCGTTCGAGAAGGCGCCGCACGTGGTCAAGGGGCAGCTGCATGTGGGCGGCCAGGAACAGTTTTATCTGGAAGGACAGATTTCCTACGCCATCCCGAAGGAAGCGCAGGGCATGCTGGTGCTGTGTTCGACCCAGCATCCGAGCGAGATGCAGCACGTGGTGGCGCATGCGCTGGGCGTGCATTCGCACAACATCACGGTCGAATGCCGGCGCATGGGCGGCGGTTTCGGCGGCAAGGAATCGCAATCGGCCCTGTGGGCGGCGGCCGCATCGATTGCGGCAGCCAAACTGAAGCGCCCCGTGAAACTGCGCGCCGACCGCGACGACGACATGCTGGTGACGGGCAAGCGCCACTGTTTTTACTATGAATACGAAGTGGGCTACGACGACGAGGGCCGCATCCTTGCCGCCAAGGTCGACATGACCACGCGCGCCGGCTATTCGGCCGACTTGTCCGGCCCCGTCGCCACGCGCGCCGTCTGCCACTTCGACAATACATATTACCTGTCCGACGTGGATATCCGCGCCGCCTGCGGCAAGACGAATACCCAGTCGAACACGGCTTTCCGCGGTTTCGGCGGGCCGCAGGGCGCCATTGCCATCGAGTATGTCATCGATGAAATCGCCCGCCATTTGCAGCGCGATGCACTCGATGTCCGCCTGCTCAATTTCTATGGCCGCAACGATGCGGAAGGGCGCAATGTCACGCCGTATGGGCAAAAAATCGTCGACAACGTGATCCATGAACTCGTCGCCGAACTGGAAGAGAGCAGCGACTACCGCGCGCGCCGCCGCGCCATCGATGCGTTCAACGAGGCTAGTCCCGTGCTGAAGAAGGGCCTGGCATTCACGCCGCTGAAATTCGGCATCGCCTTCAACGTCACGCATCTGAACCAGGCTGGTGCGCTGGTCCACGTGTATGTCGATGGCTCCGTGCTGGTCAACCATGGCGGCACGGAAATGGGACAGGGCATCAATACCAAGGTGATGCAGGTGGTGGCGCACGAGCTGGGACTGGACCTGGACAACGTTCGGGCCACAGCCACCGACACCAGCAAGGTGGCGAACACGTCGGCAACGGCCGCGTCCACCGGCGCCGACTTGAACGGCAAGGCGGCGCAGGATGCGGCGCGCCAGATTCGCGAACGCCTGGCCGATTACGCGGTCAAACTGTACGGCGGCGAGTTCGCTTGCGTGCGCTTCTTCGATAACCACATCCACGTCAATGGCCACGCCGTGCCGTTTGCCGAGCTGGTGCAGAAGGCATATCTGGCCCGCGTACAACTGTGGTCGGACGGTTTTTATGCCACGCCCGGCTTGTCGTGGGATGCGAAGACGATGACGGGCCATCCGTTTTCGTATTACGCGTATGGCGCGGCCGTGGCCGAAGTGGTAGTTGATACCTTGACGGGTGAATGGAAGTTGCTGCGCGCGGACGCCTTGTACGACGCGGGCCAGTCGCTCAATCCCGCGATTGATCTGGGTCAGGTGGAAGGGGCATTTATCCAGGGCATGGGTTGGCTGACGACGGAACAGCTGTGGTGGAATGGCGCGGGCAAGCTGATGACGCATGCGCCGTCGACGTACAAGATTCCCGGCATTTCCGATTGCCCGGAAGATTTTCGCGTCAAGCTGTTCCAGAACCGTAACGTGGAAGACAGCATCCACCGTTCCAAGGCCGTGGGCGAGCCGCCGCTGTTGTTGCCGTTTTCCGTGTTTTTTGCCATCCGCGACGCCATTTCCAGCGTGGGCCATCACGCCGTGCAGCCACCGCTGAACGCCCCCGCCACCAGCGAGGAAATCCTCAAGGCGGTCATGGCCGTGCAAGCGGCGCATGCCGGCGCCTAGGAGCAGACGATGAGCGACTGGCTGACAGCAATCGACAATGACACGCAGGCATCCGTGCTGGTGACGGTCGCCCTGGTGGAAGGTTCCGGACCGCGCGAGGCGGGCGCGAAGATGCGCGTCAGCCTCGATGGCCAGGTCGACACCATCGGTGGCGGCCACCTGGAATTGCGCGCCGTGGAAATCGCCAAGACCATGCTGGCCACGGGCGACACCCATGCGCGGCTCGATCGTTTTGCGCTGGGCCCGAGCCTGGGACAGTGCTGCGGCGGCGTCGTCCACTTGGCATTCGAATATGTCGATGCCAGCCTGAAAGAATTGCTGGCCGCCTTGCGCGAACGTCGCCAGCAGGACAGCTGGCGTTTGACGGCGCTCGACGGTGACGCCGCGTCGGCGCTATTCGATGCTGCCGGTCGCCTGATCGCCGGCACAGGCGCACAGGCGCCCGACACGTTTTCGCGCGAACGCAGTACCCATGTCGCCCAGGATGGCAAGGGCCGGCGTTGGCTGGTCGACCCCTGCCTGGCGCCGCGCGCGCACCTGACCCTGTTTGGCGCCGGTCACGTGGGCGCCGCCATCGTGCGCGCGCTGGCCCACTTGCCCTGCAATATCACCTGGGTCGATGAACGCGAAGACATGTTTCCCGTGCAACTACCGGATAATGTGCGCATCGCCGCTACCGATACGCCCGAGGAATTCGTTGCCATGGCGCCGCCGGGCGGCAGTTTTCTCGTCATGACGCATAGCCATGCGCTCGATCAACGCTTGACGCAAGCCATCATGGAGCGCGAGGA
This sequence comes from Janthinobacterium glycogeni, assembly GCF_051380725.1. Lineage (NCBI taxonomy): Bacteria > Pseudomonadati > Pseudomonadota > Betaproteobacteria > Burkholderiales > Oxalobacteraceae > Janthinobacterium > Janthinobacterium glycogeni. The sequence continues at coordinate 6,334 of NZ_JBNYXP010000005.1, forward strand.
CGCGGGCTGGTTCGGGCTGATCGGTTCGCACACGAAACGCAAGCAGTTCGAGCACCGCCTGCAGGCGCGCGGCGTGCCGGACGAGCGCATTGCCGCCATGGTCTGCCCGATCGGCATGCCCGGCATCCGCAACAAGGCGCCGGCCGTGATCGCCGCCTCCGTTGCCTGTCAATTACTCATGGTGTGGGAGGAAGCGGCCGCGGCCGCCCTGGCCGCACCGCTGCGGCTGGCTTCTGCCAGCGCGCCACCGCGACGCGAGAAACGCGCCGCCATTCACCCGTTATAGAAAGAAGTCATGCCGATTGTTCCTGCTACATTGCAAGCTTACCGTGCCAGCTTGCTGCACTTCCACGCCGATCCCGCTTTTAATGAGGAGGCGCACGCCTGGCATGCGGACGGCTTGCTGATCGTGGCCGATGGCAAGGTCGTGGCGGCCGGCGATTATGCACAGCTGCAAGCGACTTTGCCGCCCGGCACCGAGATTGTCGATTACCGCGGCAAGCTGATCGTGCCGGGTTTCATCGATACCCATCTGCACTTCCCGCAGACGGAAATGATCGCCTCGCCCGCGCCGGGCTTGCTGCCATGGCTGGAAACATACACCTTCCCCACTGAGCGCGCGTTTGAGCATCCCGAGCATGCGCGCGATGTCGCCGAGTTTTTCCTCGATGAACTGCTGCGCTGCGGCACCACGACGGCCATGGTGTATGGCAGCGTGCATCCGCAATCGGTCGATGCCTTCTTTGGCGCCAGCGAGGCGCGCGGCTTGCGCATGGTGGCGGGCAAGGTCATGATGGACCGCAACTGTCCCGAGTTCCTGCGCGATACGGCCGAGTCCGGCGCGCGCGAAAGCGAAGAGCTGATCCGGCGCTGGCACAAGCATGGCCGTTCGCTGTACGCGATCACGCCCCGCTTTGTGCCGACGTCCACCAATGAACAGATGCACTTGGCGGGCGAGCTGGCGCGCGCCTATCCGGATACGTATCTGCAGACGCACGTGTCGGAAAACGAGGATGAATGCCGCTGGGTGCGTGAACTGCATCCGCAGGCGCGCAGCTACCTCGATGTGTATGACCGGTACGGCATGCTGCGCCCGCGTGCCATGTTCGGCCACTGCATCTGGCTCGACGAGCGCGACCGCGCGCGCATGGCGGAGACGTCTTCGGCGGCCGCCATTTGTCCTACATCAAACCTGTTTTTGGGCAGCGGCCTGTTCGATTTCGAGCGGGCCGATGCGGCAAAAGTGCTGCTGTCGCTGGCGACCGATGTGGGCGGCGGCACCTCGTTCTCGATGTTGCAAACAATGAACGAAGCCTATAAAGTAGCACGCTTGAAAGGCAGCTATCTGCCTGCCTTGCGCATGTTTTATCTGGCGACCCTGGGCGCCGCGCGCGCCATGCAGCTGGAAGGCACCCTGGGCAATTTCACGCCAGGCACGGAAGCGGACTTCATCGTGCTCGACACGCAAGCGACGCCGCTGCTCGAGCGCCGCACGGCCGGCTGTCAAAGCCTGGAGGAATTGCTGTTTGCCTTCGCGCTGCTGGGCGACGACCGCGCCGTGGCCGCCACCTATTCGGGCGGCCAGTGCGTGCATGTGCGGGGGCAGGGCTGACCTACCCGTTGTTCAACACGAATTATCCTGAGCGAGAACGCGAATGCACAAAAAACTCACTGGCCTGGCGCTTGGCGCCGCGCTGGCTTTGACTGGAACGGCGCAGGCCGCCAAGGCCGTGGCCACTCCGTCTTCCAACGAAGCGGCCACGGCGCGCCATTTTGCCGCCCTCGTTGCCGGTGCGCAGCCGAAGACGGCCGAGTTGAGCCTGTTCTTTTCCATGATGCCCAAGGGCGGCGATTTGCATCACCATTACTCGGGCGCCATCTACGCCGAGCAATTTCTCGACTGGGTCGACAAGGAAAACTATTGCGTCAACAAGACGACCTACCGCATCGAAAGCAACAAGGATGTCGTGGCGGCCGAGCGCGCCAAACCGGCTGCGCAGCGTGTTTGCCTGTCGTCCACGGAAGTGTTTGCCGACGCGGGCCTGTATGCGGAATTGCTGCAGCGCTGGTCGACCAAGGATTTCTATAACCACGGCGCCATCCAGACGCCTCCGGACCGCACCTTTTTTGACACCTTCGGCTATTTTGGTCCCGTGGCATCGACGAATACGGCCGACGGCCTGAAAACCCTGAAGCAGCGCGCCATTGCGGAAAACCTCAGCTACATCGAGACGATTTTCGAGTTGTCGCCATTCGTGCAAAACGCGCAGTTCGACCAGCAAGTGCTGGCGCCGGGCTTGCCGCCGGCGGCGTTGCAAACGGTGCTGGCCAAGTGGACAGCCAGCCTGGAGCAGGACGCCAGCTTCCAGAAAAGCATCGCAGCCTACAACGACAATGTGAACGCCAGCAGCGCCGGCATCGACGATGCGAACTTCACCATGCGCTACCAGGCGTATGTGCTGCGTTTCCTGTCGCCATCGCAAGTGTTCTCATCCATGGTGGCCGCGTTCAAGGCAGCGAGCCTGAATCCGCTGCTGGTGGGCGTGAACATCGTGGGCCAGGAAAGCGTGAACGTGTCCATGCGCGATTACAGCTTGCACATGGAAATGTTCAAGTTCCTCAAGGCAAAATACCCGAACGTCAAAATCGCCCTGCATGCGGGCGAGCTGGCGTTGGGCATGGTGCCGCCGGAAGGCATGGCTTTCCATATCGCCGAAGCCGTCGATGTGGCGGGCGCCAACCGTATCGGCCACGGCATGGATATCGCCTACGAGCACAATGCGCTGGCGACCATGCAAAAGATGGGCGAGCGGGGCATCCCCGTGGAAGTGAACCTGACCAGCAACGATTACATCCTCGGTATCAAAGGCCAGGCCCATCCGGTCACCCTGTACCGCAAGTATGGCGTGCCCTTCGTCATCTCGACCGATGACGCGGGCGTGTCGCGCAATACCTTGTCGAATGAATATGTGCTGTTTGCCAGCCAGTACAAGACTGATTATGCGGAAATCAAAAAGCTGTCATACAACAGCCTGCGCTATTCCTTCCTGGCGGAAGCGGACAAGCAGCGTTTGCTGAAAGCGCTCGATGCCCGTTTCACCCGGTTTGAAGCGCAAATTGCAGCGGCCGACAAGGCAGGCAAGAGCGGCAAACCGTAAGTTGCGCGACGATCCCAACTGATACTCTCAGGGCGGCCGGATCTTCCGGCCGCTTTCCATTTCTCCCCTCCAGTCCAGGCAGTGTTTTTTTGTCAATATTGTGGCGGCCATGCGACACAATTAACGGCAGATACACGACTTTATCCAATTTCCTGGATGAATCAATTTCAAGTACATATTGCTCATTTATAATCTCGCGCCATAAGCCCGTACGCTGTCAGCACGATATCAATCCTGCTAGTTACCTCATGCTATTTATATTTTAAATATATAAATATGTAAAAAAAATCGTATTTGTCATCCATTTTTTGATGATGCATAGTGAGATGAAGATGATATTAAAAAGTCACAATTCATCTGGGCGATATCGTAAGAAGATGGGTATTTACAGTAAATAAAGGTGAGATGCAGAGTGAAACAAACAGTCTCGCAGCTAAATGACGACATTCTTCTGCATTTTGCCGCCGTGTCACAGTCTTGAAATATTTAACAATTACACTCGCGGCTTGCCATGTTCGCCGGGTAAGCCTGTCGGGTGAATGACACAGGTGCTAGCGCCCTGTGTCGTACGGATCGGTCGCAGTTTTTCCGCCGTTATTGTCTGAATATGAATGGTTGTGATGTGTGGAGCGGCGTTTTGTGATGGTCTTGTCAGGACCGCAGCCAGTCCCGCCGGCGTAACAGTTGCAGCATCGTAAAGAGGAGATCTTGTGTTTGTGTTGCTGTGCGGCGCAGTCGGGCGGCGGGCAATCCAGGATTTTCAAAAATAATAGTCTTTTCTGGGGTTAAAGATGATCAATCACAAGCGACTTCGGCTAACGCAAATCGCGTTCAGCCTGTCTATTGCACTGGCGGCGGCACCATCGTTCGCACAGAACACTACGTCTTCCATCGGCGGCCGTATCTCGGCCACCGACGGCAAGCCGGCAGCTGGTGCCACCGTTACCATCGTGCATACCGAATCGGGTTCCGTCAGCAATGTGACGACCGATGCGGAAGGCCGCTACGTCGCCCGCGGCTTGCGCGCCGGCGGTCCTTACACCATTACCATCACCAAGAATGGTGAAGTGGAAAAACGCGAAGGCGTGTACGTCCAGTTGGCGGAAACGGCCAATGTGGACGCCACCCTGGGCGCCCAGATGCAAACCGTGAACGTCACGGGCACGGGCGCACGCGCACAGATATTTAACCGCAGCAACATGGGTGCGGGCACCAACATTGGCGCGAACGAATTGGCCATGCAGGCGTCGATCCAGCGCAATCTGCAAGATTACGCCCGTTCCGACCCGCGTGTTTCGCAAACGGACAAAGAGCGCGGCGAGCTGTCCGTTGCCGGGCAAAACTCGCGCTATAACTCGATGACCATCGATGGCGTGGCCGTGAACGATACGTTCGGCCTGGAATCGAACGGCAGCCCGACAGCCAAGCAGCCGATCTCGATCGATGCCATCCAGTCCGTGCAAGTGAACGTCGCTAACTACGACGTGACGCAAAAAGGCTATACGGGCGCCAATATCAATGCCGTGACCAAGTCCGGTACCAATGATATCAAGGGCAGCGTCTATTATGTGTTCCGTAACGACCGGATGGCCGGCGACCGTTACGACAACGTCAAAGACAGCTATTACGCGCCAGCGCCGTTCCGCGAAACGACCAAGGGTGTTTCCGTCGGCGGCCCGCTGATCAAGGACAAACTGTTCTTCTTCGCCAACAAGGAAAAGCTGGAAAGCACTCGCACTGCCCCAAACTTTGGTCCAATTGGCAGCTCGATGACGAACGTCGGTATTACCGAGTCCGCTATTTCGGCTTTACAGACGATTGCCAAGGATAAGTACAACTTGCCAGTCGGTACCACGGCAGTTCCCGCCGGCACGAAGTTGACCGTAGATGATGTCTTGCTGAAACTGGACTGGAACATCAACGATAACCATCGCGCGATGGTCCGTTACTCCAAAACCGATCAGTCCGAGCCGATGTTTACCGGTGTATCGGATAGCGGCATCGCCCTGAACTCGGCCTGGCGCTCGCAAAACAAGTCGATCGAGACCATCGTCGGCCAGTGGTTTGCCGACTGGACGCCGAATTTCTCGACGGAATTCAAGGTATCGTCGCGCGACTATGAAAGTCTGCCGAAGAACAATTCCACCCTGCCAACCATGTCCCTCAAGTTTACGGGTGACGTGCCAGCGGGATCGCCTGCAGGTATCTCGACCAAAGACCGCTACCTGAACTTTGGTACCGACCAGTCGTACCAGTTCAACGTCTTGCGCACCAAGACCAAAGATGCCTACCTGGGCGCCAACTGGGCCTTGGGTGATCATGAAGTCAAGTTCGGTACCGACTTCAGCAAGAACGATGTCTACAATGCGTTCCTGCAGAACATCAACGGCAACTACACCTTCGGCTGTATCAATAATGTCGGATACTCGTTTGTCAAACCGAACCCGGATGGCAGCACTAGTTTCAACTGCAACAGTTCACCGACGCTTCAGCAACAAGCCATCCTGGAAAACTTCAGCCTTGGACGCCCGAGCTCTTACCAGGTTCAGGTACCGTTGGCAGGCGGCTCCCTGGAAAACGCCATTGCTGATTTCAGCCTGAAAAACTATGGCTTCTTCGCTCAGGACGTATGGACCGTCAACAAACAGTTGACCGTGCAATATGGCGTGCGTGTCGACAAGGCCGGCATCAGCGACCGTCCGCTGTATAACGCTGCTGCGGCTGCCCCTATGGTGGCTGGCAACGCTCAGACTGGCAAGGCGCAAAGCGGTGGTTTTGGCCTGAACAATACGCAGACCATCGATGGTCAGACACTGTGGCAGCCACGTGTGGGCTTCAACTACAAGTTTGACAGCGCCCGTCCTACCCAGTTGCGCGGCGGCTTCGGCCTGTTCCAGGGCGCGGCAGCCACGGTCTGGATGTCGAACCCGTTCGCCAATCCTGGCGTGGCGACCCGTATCGTCGGTTGCGGCACCAGCGGCTTCAAGGCTTGCCCATCGGTAGGTGGCTTGTTCAATCCTGATCCGAACAGCCAGCCGACGAACTTCCCTGATGCCGCGCCTGCAGCCAACGTCGACTTCCTGTCGCCTAATCTGCGCCAGCCATCGATCTGGAAGGGCAACCTGGCATTCGAACATGAGTTGCCATGGATGGGCCTGGTTTTCGGCGCGGAATACCTGCGCACGCAAAACAAGGATGCCATTTACTATGAGCATCTGAACCTGGGTGCGGCGACGCGTACCGGTACCGATGGCCGTGCGTTGTACTACTCGAACACTGCCTACAATACGAACTGCTGGACTTCCACCGGTGGCTTGTCGTCGACCAATGCGGGCTGCGCAGGTTCCGTCGCCAAGGCACTCAAGAACCCTGCGTTCAACAACGTCATGGTTGCCCAGAAAACGGACAAGGGCGCGGGCAACCTGGTGACGTTGTCGGTCAGCCAGCCGATGACCAAGGGCTTTGGCTGGTCGGTAGCCTACACCTATACGGATGCAACGGAAGTGTCGCCGCTGACCTCGTCGGTATCGACATCGAACTTCAACGCCCGTTCGATCTTCAATCCGAATGAAAACGTCGCCGCCAATTCCGGCTACCTGGTGAAAGACCGCTTCAATGCTGTGTTGAACTTCCAGAAACGCTTCTTCGACAACTACAAGACCAGCTTCGGCCTGTTCTATGAAGGCCGCAAGGGCAAGCCATACAGCTGGACCTACAGCAATGACTTGAACGGTGACGGCGTCAGCGGCAATGACTTGATGTACATCCCATCGAAACCAGGTTCGGGCGAAGTGGTATTCCGTGGTGATACGGCAAGCAACCATGCCAACGAAGATCGTTTCTGGTCATTTGTTAACGCAAACGGCGACCTGCGCAGTTCGAAAGGCGGCGTGGTGAAGCGTAACGACAGCTTCTCGCCTTGGACCAACAGCTTCGATATGCGTGTCAGCCAGGAAGTCCCAGGCTTCTTCAAAGGCAACAAAGGCGTGTTCACGATGGACTTCTTCAACGTGGGCAACATGATCAACCGCAAGTGGGGCCGCATCAATGAAATGGCTTTCCGTTCGGCGGGTGGTCAAACGCGTAACTTTGTTGATTTTGCCGGTCTCGATGCTCAAGGTCGCTACATCTACCAAGTGCGTGACAAGGTAGAAGACTACACCGTGCGTCAACAAAAGGGTGAGTCCCAATGGGCGATCCAGGCAACGGTCAAGTACGAGTTCTAATCTCGACGCTTGATTGAAGTTCCGAACGGCTGGTGGCGACACCGGCCGTTTTTTCGTTTATGTTGTGCTTTCTTGTCATACTCTGATGGGCTTGCGGCGCACGGCGTCCCCCCTGATGAGACAGCTTTTTTTGAATACTGATAACCATGTGGGGACCATGAAACATCATCCGATACCACTGGCCGCAGCGGCGGCCCTGACTGTGCTGCTGGCCGCCTGCGCCACGCCTACCGCGCCTATCGCGACACCCGTCGATATCAACCTGGTCGCCCTGAACGATTTCCACGGCAATCTCGACCGTAGCAAATTCACCTACACAAGCGCCGCCGATGCCGAGCGCAAGACGGTGCAGGCCGGTGGCATCGATACCTTGTCCGGCGCATTGAAGGCGTGGCGCCGCGAAGATGCGCAGCTGATTTTTGTCGGCAATGGCGACCTGGTCGGCGCCAGCCCCGCCATGTCGGCGCTGTGGGCGGACGAACCGAGCATTGTCGCCATGAACATGCTGGGCATGAAAGCCAGCTCCGTCGGCAACCATGAATTTGACCAGGGCAAGGCGGAATTGCTGCGCCAGCAGCGCGGCGGCTGCGACTCCTCGCGCGCCGACAAGGCGTGCAAGTTCACGCCCGACTTCAAGGGCGCCAGCTACACCTATATGGCGGCCAATGTCATCGATACGCAAACGGGCAAGTCCCTGCTGCCCGCCTACCGCATCGAAGAGGCGCATGGCGTCAAGGTGGGCCTGATCGGCGCCGTGCTGAAAGATACGCCGTCCGTGGTGACGGCGGCCGGCATTGCCGGCCTGCAGTTTGGCGATGAGGCCGACGCCATCAACGCCACCTTGCCGCAGTTGCGCGCGCAAGGCGTGGGCGTGTTCGTCGTGCTGCTGCACCAGGGCGGCGAGACGAAGGAAGCCGTCGACCAGGCCGATTGCAGCCACCTGAAGGGCGAAGTGGTCGACGTGGTGAAACGCCTCGATCCGGCCATCCAGCTGGTCATCAGCGGCCATTCGCACCAGGGCTATCTGTGCCGCGTCGATGGCCGCCTCGTGACGCAGGCACAGATGGGCGGACACATGTTGACGCGCATCAAGCTCAAGGTCGATCCCGTCAAGAATGCGCTGATCGATGCCAGCGCGCAAAACGTGGTCATGCTGCCAGGCATGTATGAGCCGGACCCGGCTGTGGCTTCTTATCTGGAATCGGTCAAGCAGCGCAGCGCGGCCGAGTTGTCGCGTCCCGTTGCCGCCATCGCCGTGCCGACTGTGGGCCGCAGCACCAAGGGCAGCGGCGCTTCCGCGCTGGGCGACCTGGTGGCCGACAGCACTCTGTTCGGCGCGCGCGCTGCTGGCGCGCAAATCGGCCTGATGAACAATGGCGGCATCCGCAAGGACCTGGAAGCGGGCGCCGACCTGATGACGAACGTGGGGCAGAACCAGGCAGTTGTCCCGTTCGGCAATACCCTGATCGTGGTGAGTCTTTCCGGCGCGCAAATCCGTACCTTGCTCGAGCAGCAATGGCCGGGTGCGGTAGCGGAAGACAACAATCTGCTGCAAGTGTCCGAAGGTTTTAGTTACCGCTGGGATAGCACGCGGCCCCAGGGCCGGCGCGTGGTGGAGGGCAGCATCATGCTCAATGGCACTCCTCTGGAAGACAATCAACAGTACCGTGTCGCCGCCAACAGTTTCCTCGCTGGCGGCGGCGACCGCTTCACCGTGCTGGCGGCCGGCACGCGCCGGCTCGACACGGGCGTGCGCGACATCGACGCCTTCAGCGACTACCTGATCGCCCGCGCGCGCGCCGGCAAGCCGGCTGGCAGTGCCACGGCGGCGGGCCGCATCGTGCGCGTCCAACAACATGACAAGGAATAACCATGCGTCGCTTATTTGTTTCCGTTCTTCTCTCCAGCCTGTTCGCGGGCACAGCCCACGCCGATTTCACCATTCCCGGCTTTGAACTCGTGCACACCTCGCCCGTGGAAACGAGCTTGACGAACCCCGACCTGCGCGAGCCCGTCGCCGTGTGGCGCGAGCTGTTCGATTCAGCAAAAAAAGAGATCGTCATTGCCCAGTTCTATGCCGTCAGCAAACCGGGCACGGCCTTTGAAAAAGTGCTGGCCAGTCTGACGGTCGCCGGCCAGCGCGGCGTGAAGATCCGCTTCCTGCTGGACCAGAAGGGCGTGGGCCTGTCGGAGGCGGCGACCATCGCCCAGCTCAAAGCGATTCCCAACCTGGACTTGCGCCTCATCGATTTCAACAAAATCACGGGCAACGGCATCGTGCACGCGAAATACCTGGCCGTCGATGGCCAGGTGGCCTACATCGGCAGCCAGAATTTCGACTGGCGCTCGTTCGAGCACATCCATGAGACGGGCTTGAAAATCACGGAGCCCGCCATGGTGAGCCAGGTGCAAGCGATCTTCGAACAGGATTGGCAAGCTCAGGCGCTGACGTCGCAAGGCAGCCGCGCCACGGTGCTCAACAGCAAGGTCGTGCCGGCCAACTACGCGCAAAACGCATTCCTGCTGGCCAGCCCGAATGCGTACAACCCGGCCGGCGTGGGCGACTCGGAAACGGGCTTGCCCGCCTTGCTGGCGCAAGCGCAAAGTGAAGTGCGCATCCAGTTGCTCGATTACGCGCCGCTGTCGTACGGCCCGAACCGCACGCGGCCTTATTACGCCGTGATCGACAACGCCGTGCGCGCGGCCGCCCAGCGTGGCGTGAAGATCAAGCTGATGGTATCCGCGTGGAACACGGAAGCGCCGGCCATCGCCTACCTGAAGAGTTTGGCCCTGGTGCCGAACGTGGAAATCCGCATCGTGACGATTCCCACGGCCTCGACCGGTTTCATTCCATTTGCGCGCGTGATCCACAGCAAGACCATGAGCATCGACGGCAAGCTGGCCTGGGTCGGCACGAGCAACTGGGCGGGCGGCTATTTCGATTTGTCGCGCAACCTGGAAGTGGTGCTGCGCAACGAACAGATGGCGCAACGCATCGCCGCGCTGCATGAGCAGACGTGGAGCTCGGTATACGCCCAGCCCATCGACATCAACAAGCAGTATCCAAAGCCGGCCAAGGCCACGCCGCAAGGCAAGGAGTGAACGTGAAAAAACTGCTGAGTGTGCTGGCGCTGGGCGCCGCTTTCGCTTCCGGCAATGTGCTGGCCTGGGGCAACGACGGCCACCGCGCCGTCGGCGCCATCGCCGATCAATTGCTCAAGGGCAGCGCGGCGCAGGCGCACATCGCCCAATTGTTGTTGCCCGGCGAAAGCCTGGAAAAGATCGCCAACTGGCCCGACTGCGTGAAGGGCACGTATTGCGGCCCGCAATCGCCGGAAATGCTGAGCTATGTGGCGGCCAATCCCAAGCACGGCGAATACCATTACACGAATGTGCCCTTCCAGAGCGAGCACTATCACGACCATGGTGTGGGCACGGCCGACGACGATATCGTGCAAACCTTGAAACAGGCGATCCTCGTGTTGCAAGGCAAGGCTGATGCGGCCAGCAATCCGCACAGTTTCAGCCAGCGCGAAGCACTGATTCTGATTACGCATCTGGTAGGCGATATCCACCAGCCGCTGCATGTGGGCAATGCGTTTCTCGGCAAGGATGGCCAGTTTTTCGTGCCCGCCACGCAAGCGCAGATCGATGACGTCGCCATTTTCAATGCACGCGGCGGCAACGACTTGCTGCTCGACGATGCGAAGATGACGGCCCTGTCCGATGCCGTGATTCCCGCGCCGCTGCCGGTAGACGAGGGCGAGCCCAAGCCTGCCAGCAGCTATCCGAAGTCGCCCACCAAGCCCTTGCATTCCTACTGGGATACGACTGTGGTCGATTACGCCATGCGCCGTTTGAGCACGCGCACGCCGCAGCAGTTCGCCCGCACGGTGATCGCCAGCGCGCCCGTGGTGAGCGCCAATAGCGGCGACCCCGCCACTTGGCCGTATCAATGGGCCGACGCCTCGCTGGCGGCCTCAAAGATTGCTTTCACGGACGTGGTGGCCGGCCCGGCCACGCAGCAGACCAGCCGCAAGGGCGAGGTCTACAACGTGTGGAACTTGAATGTGCCGGACCATTATCCTGTACCCAGCTCGGCGCTGGCGAAGCAGCAGCTGATCGAGGCGGGCTATCGCCTGGCTGCCGTGTTGCAGGCGATTTGGCCCCAATAAAAATGTCTCGCGAGAGCGGCCTGCGGGCCGCTTTTTTCATGCCAGGGTGATGGCGATTCCCATCTCGCGGTAGGGGGCGACCAGCGCGTCTTCCACGTCGCGGTGCACGATGATGTCGTTGACCTGGCTCAAGGGTGCGATTTGAAACGGCGAAGCCGTGTTGAACTTTTCCGGCGACGCCAGCACGACGGTGCGGCTTGACGCCTCGCTCAGCGCGCGCTTCACGCACGCTTCTTCATAGTCGCCGGTGGTGATGCCCGCTTGCGGATGCAGGCTGGATATACCCATGAAATACAGGTCGGCGCGGATGCGTCCGATCGCTTCCACGGTCGCCGCGCCGACGCCCACGATCGAGTGCTTGTACAGGCGCCCGCCCAGCATCAGCACGTCAATTGATGGGTGATGCACCAGTTCGACGGCAATCGAGGGGCTGTGGGTAACGACAGTGGCGCGCAAATCGCGCGGCAGCTGGCGCGCCAGCTGCACGGCCGTCGTGCCGCCATCGAGAAACACCACTTGCCCCGTTTGTATCATGGCCGCCGCCGCGCGGCCGATGGCGGGCTTGGCTTCGGGCGAAATCTGTTCGCGGGCCGCAAACGGCGCCAGCGCGGGCGAACTTGGCAGCAAGGGCAGGGCGCCGCCGTGCACGCGTTCCAATAACCCTTCTTTCGCCAGCTCGCGCAGGTCGCGGCGTATCGTGTCTTCCGACAAGCCCAGACTATCGCTGACGGCCTTGGCGACGATCTGCCCTTCGCGCTGGAGCAAGTCCAGCAGGTATTGTTTGCGTTGATGTGTCAGCATGGTTTTTCTTGTATTTTCTTGATATTGCACGAGTTTGCATGATAAAGTCGGAAAAGGCAAGCACAACGCAACCACAAGGAGACACTATGCGCGAAGAAAATAGCAAGCAGGAACGGGTCCGCATCCACGCAGTGCAAACCCTGTCGCACGACTGGTATCTGCTGCAAAAGACCACCTTCGATTATCTGCGCCACGATGGCCAGTGGCAGACGCAGACGCGGGAAACCTATGACCGTGGCGACGGGGCCACCATCCTGCTCTACAACAAGGTAAAGCGCACGGTGATCCTGATCCGCCAGTTCCGCTTCCCTACCTACCGCGAAGGCCATGATGGTTTTCTCATCGAGTCGGCCGCCGGCTTGCTGGAAGAGGCCAGTGCCGAGCAGCGCATCCGCGCCGAAGTGGAAGAGGAAACCGGTTACCGGGTGGGCGAAGTGCGCAAGATATTCCAGGCCTTCATGAGTCCCGGTTCCGTGACGGAGCGTTTGCATTTCTTCGTTGCCGAATACGATCCCGCCAGCCGCATCGGCGACGGCGGCGGCCTGGCGCACGAGGGAGAAGATATCGAGGTGCTGGAATTGCCCCTGGCGCAAGCCATGCAGATGGTGGCGGACGGGCGCATCTGCGATGGCAAGACCATCATGCTGTTGCAGCATGCGCAGCTGCACTTGATGCCAGGCAAACGGGGGCTGCAGATTCTCGTTGCCGGGCCCTACCGCTCCGGTACGGGGGATGATCCGGCCCTGATGGCGGCGAATGTGGCAGCCATGGAAGCCGTCTGCCTGCCCTTGTATGCCAAGGGACACATGCCCGTGCTCGGTGAATGGCTGGCCTTGCCCATGCTGGGGCTGGCCGGCTCACGCCAGGTGGGCGATGTCGTGTATGAGGAACTGTTCCACGCGCATGCGACGCGTTTATTGAGTCATTGCGATGCCGTGCTGCGGCTTGGCGGCGCCTCCCAAGGGGCCGACCAGATGGTGGCCGTGGCGCAAGAGCTTGGTTTGCCCGTGTATTGTTCGCTGGACGAAATTCCACAGGCATAAAAAAAGCGAAGCCCGCGGGCTTCGCTTTTCTGATGCTGTCACTGTCTCTTAACGAGATTTGACGAAGGGGATGCCGATGGCCTTCGGTGCGATGGATTTCGCCATCAAGCCCGCCAGCACGATCACGGTGACGACATACGGCACCATCTGGATCAAGGAGCCGGGGATGCGGCCCACGACGGGCAAGTCCACGCCTTCAATCTGGATCTGGATGGCGGCAAAGAAGCCGAACATCAGACAGCCGAGGAAGGTGTAGACGGGACGCCAGTTGCCGAACACCATGGCCGTCAAGGCCAGGTAGCCGGCGCCGGCCGACATGTCGCGCAGGAAGAAGCCGCTTTGCACGATGGCCAGATACGCGCCCGAGAACGAGCACAGGATGCCGGCCACCAGCATGGCCAGGTAGCGCGTCGCTTCCACGCTGACGCCGGCAGAGTCGGCCGCGTGCGGGTTTTCGCCGCAGGCGCGCAGGCGCAGGCCGAAGCGCGTGTGGTACAGCAGCCAGTGCACGAGCGGGATCAAGAGGAAGGCCACGTAGACGAGGATGGAATGGCCGCCGATCAGATGGGCATACACCCAGCCGATGAAGGGGATGTGTTCCACGTACTGCGTGCCCGGCAAGACCACGTCGAACAGCCGCGCTGAACCGAGGTCGGGCGTGCGGCCGCCTTGCTGGAAGAAAAACTGCGCCAGCACGAACGTCAGTCCGCTCATGGCGATGTTGATCGCCATGCCGGCCACCAGCTGATTGCCCTTTTGCGTGATGCTGACATACGCTTGCAGCAGGGCCAGGGCGACGCAGACCAGCATGCCGGCAGCCATGCCGTAGTACGGGTTTTGCGTCGTGTAGGCCACGGCGGCGGAAGCGAAGGCGCTGGCCAGGATCTTGCCTTCCAGGCCGATGTCGATCATGCCGCTGCGTTCGGCAAACAGGCCGGCCATGGCGGCAAAGATCAGGACGGGCGCATTGCGCACGGTCGATACCAGGATGCTGGCGAATTGAAAGTCGTCGAGTGTCATGGTGTTAGCCTTTGGTGCGCTTGAGCAGGGCGGAAATGGCCGGTGCGTAGAAGTTTTCCATGGCGCCGCAGAACAGGATGATCAAGCCCTGGATGAAAATAAAAGTTTCCGTCGGGATATTCGGTTTTTCCAGCGACAGGTCGAATCCACCCTGGATCAGCGCGCCGAACAGCACGGCCGACAGGAAGATGCCGACCGGATGCTGGCGGCCCATCAGGGCGATGGCGATGCCGATGAAACCGGCGCCGCCGACGAAATTGAGCGACAGATAATGGGTCGAGCCCATGATGGAATTGACGGAACCCAGGCCCGCCAGCGCGCCGGAGATCAGCATGACGATGATGATCATCTTGCTGATCGACACCCCCGCATAGTGAGCCGCGTGCTTGTTGAGGCCCGTGGCGCGCAGCTTGAAGCCCCACGACGAGCGCCAGACCATCACGCCATAGATCACCAGTGCGGCGATCGCCAGGATAAAGCTGATGTTCAGCGGCGTGTCGCCCAGCGACGGGAACCAGGTGGACAGGCGCGGCATTTCGCCGCTTTCCGCAAACACGCGGCTGGCCGTGTTCTGCTCGCCCGGCGGAATCAGGTACTTCACGATGATGAAGTTCATCAGGCTGGCGGCGATGAAGTTGAACATGATGGTGGTGACGACGATGTGGCTGCCGCGCTTCGCCTGCAGATAGCCGGGCAGGAAACCCCACAGGGCGCCGAACAGGGCCGCACCGATCATGGCGGCTGGAATCAAGAGCCAGGCGGGCAGGGTCTGGTCGAAGGCCAGCATGGCCACCGTCAAGCCCAGGCCGCCGATGTACATCTGGCCTTCGGAACCGATATTGAACAGGCCGGCCTGCATCGCCACGGACACGGACAGGCCCGTGAAGATGAAGGTGCTGGCGTAGAACAGGGTGTAGCTCAAGCCTTCCGGATTGAGGATGGCGCTGTGGACCAGGATCGACAGCGATTCGGCCGGGTCTTCGCCCAGCATATAAATCACCAGGGCCGCGACCAGCAAGGCCGACAGCAGGTTTAACATGGGCATGACAAAGGCTGTCGCCCAGCGTGGCAAGTCGTTATTCATGATTTATGCATTCCCCCCATCAACAGACCGATGCGGGTGGTATCGAATTCTTCAATTTTCAGTTCGCCGGTGATGCGTCCGCCGCACATGACGAGAATGCGGTCGGCCAGCGCCCGCACTTCTTCCAGTTCGACGGACACCAGCAGGATCGCCACGCCTGCGTCGCGCAGGGCCAGCAATTGCGTATGGATGCTTTCGATGGTGCCGATGTCGACGCCGCGCGTGGGTTGCCCCACCAGCATCAGTTTCGGCTTGGCCAGCACTTCGCGCGCGATCACCACCTTTTGCTGGTTACCGCCGGACAACAAGCCGATGCGCAGGTCCGGATTGGCCGGGCGCACGTCGAAGGTTTTCAGCAATTCCGCGCAGCGCGCGCCGATGGCCTTGAAGTTGAACAGGCCCCAGCGGTTTTTCAGGTGATCCTGATAGCCGAGGATAGTGTTCTGCATGACGGAGAAATTTTTCACCACGCCATCGCGCAAGCGGTCTTCCGGAATGTGGGCGATACCCAGCTCGCGGAAGGCCAGCGGCAAGCCGTCGGCATCGTGGCGCTTGGCAAACGGCAAGTCCTTGCCCAGGAAACGCAAGGTGCCAGACGTCGGCAAGCGCATGCCCGACAGGATTTCCAGCAGTTCGCTCTGGCCATTGCCGGAAACGCCTGCGATGGCGACGATTTCGCCGGCGCGCAAGTTGAAGCCGATATCGGCCAGCAGCTTGACTTGCTGCTCGTCGGCCAGTTGCAAACCGTCAACTTCCAGCACCGTGGCGCCCGGATTGTACGGGGCGCGGGGCAAGTGGCTCTGGATGGGGCGGCCCACCATCATGTTGGCCAGTTCCTCTTTCGAGGTGCCGGCCGTTGCCACGGCGCCCACCACCGTGCCGCCGCGCATGACGGTGACGTTGTCGGTGATTTCCAGGATCTCTTGCAGCTTGTGCGTGATCAGGATGATGGTCTTGCCTTGCTCCTTGAACAGGCGCAGGATTTCAAACAGCGAGGCCGTTTCCTGCGCCGTCAGCACGGCCGTCGGCTCGTCGAGGATCAGGATGTTGGCGCTGCGGTAAATCTGCTTGAGGATTTCCACGCGCTGCTGCGCGCCGACGGAGAGGTCTTCGATCTTCGCCAGCGGGTCGACGTCGAGGCGGTAGCGCGCGCAAATGTCGCGCAATTTCGCTTCCGCTTCCATGCGGTGGCTGGCCAGGCGAAAACCGCCTTCCGTGCCCAGCATGATATTGTCGAGGACGGTGAAATTCTCGACCAGCATGAAGTGCTGGTGCACCATGCCGATGCCGAGGTTGATCGCTTCCTGGCTGTTGCGGATAGGTTGTACTTTCCCGTCGAGCAAGATTTCTCCGCCGTCGGCACGGTAATATCCGTACAGGATGCTCATCAAGGTCGATTTGCCGGCGCCATTTTCGCCCACCAGGCCATGGATACTGCCCTTGGCGATGGAGAAGCTGACGTCGGCGTTCGCCTTCACATGTCCAAACTGCTTGGAAATGCTGCGAAATTCTACTGCTGGCTGCATAGGTTCATAACTGGATAGTTTCATGGAAACGCGCCGCGCGGAGACAGGCCCCGGCGGCGCGCTAAAAGATACGGAGAAAAATTAAACCGGGCAGCTGCTGCCGACGCGGTAATCGATCACTTTGATCTTGCCATCGATAATGTCCTTACGCGCACCCAACACGCGTTTTTCGATTTCCGGCGTAATCAGCTTGCGGTTGTTCGCATCGAGCGCCCAATCCACGCCGCCCTCTTTCAAGCCTTTATAGCTGACGCCACCCTTCCAGGTGCCGTTCTTGACTTGCATGAAGCTGTCGTAGACGGTGTTGTCGACGCGCTTGACCATCGAGGTCAGGATGCTGCCTGGATACAAATGGTTTTGGTTCGAATCGACGCCGATCGCCAGCTTGCCTTTTTCCTTGGCCATTTGCAGGGTACCCATGCCGCTGCCACCGGCAACGGCGAAGACGACATCGACGCCGCGCTCGAATTGCGAGCGGGCCAGTTCGCCGCCCTTGGCCGGGTCATTCCAGGCGCCGGACGTGGTGCCGACCATGTTTTGCGTGATTTCCGTCTTCGGATTGACGGCCTTGACGCCTTGCGCGTAGCCGCAGGCGAAGTTGCGGATCAGGGGAATATCGATGCCGCCGATGAAGCCGACTTTCTTGCTCTTGCTGGCCATGGCTGCAGCCACACCGACCAGGTAGGAGCCTTCTTCTTCCTTGAAAACGACGGAATTGACGTTGCTGCCGGCAGCCTGGCCGTCGATCAGCACGAATTTGACGTTCGGAAATTCCTTGGCGACCTTTTGCACGGCTTGCGTTTGCGCAAAGCCGATGGCGGCGATCATGTCGAGTTTCTTGCGGGCCAGGCCACGCATGACTTGTTCAGCCTGCGTATCGCTCGATGCCTGCACTTCGATGAAGGAAATGCCCGTGTCTTTTTTGAAGCGCGAGGCGCCTTCGAAAGCGGATTGGTTGAACGACTTGTCGAACTTGCCGCCCGCGTCATACACGACACCCAGTTTTGGGGTAGCCGCGGACGCTTGAGCAGTCAGAAATACGGCTGCGATCGTCAAACTAAATTGTGTAAGTTTCATGAATTGGCTCCTGGAAGATCGATATTGTATATTTTTTATAGGTGAAACATATAATTTGGGGCCGATTTAGCCTGTTTTTGATGCACGAGGTGATAATTCCTTATCAACATTGCACTGTATCGCACAAGATCATTGCTGAGCTCGTGTGCTTTCATGTTGACAGTGTGATGCTCATGCAACAGTCGCGCCCCGTCTCTTATAGGTACAACATCGAATGGGGCTGCCGGAGCGGGCTGGGATGCGCCGTCAGCGGACGGGCAGGGCAGGCACGGGACCGGCGCCGCGATGGGCGTCCGAATCACTATGCATCATGCCAGATATGTATGACAAATACGTTTTTGTTTATGTATTTATATGCAGCGCATATAAATAGGTTTTAAGAACGCATAACAAAACCGTAGCGAGCGGCAGTGAGTTGTGGTCGAGAAGCGGAGCTGTGCGAATGCACAGTGAGCATCGGAGGCCGCGACCCGCGACGCGCAGTAGGTTTTGTTCGCGTTCTCAGGCTGATGGGGGATTGATGATGTTCAGGAAAGCCCGCACGACGGGAGCGTCGTCCAGCGTGGTGTAGCTGATGTACAGATTGGCCGACGGCGGATTGGTCTTGATCGGTAGAAACACCACGCCGGGCCAGCCGATGCGGCTCGTCGTTTCCGGCACCAGGGTCACGCCCAGGCCCGCGCCCACCATGGCCAGCAGGGTTTGCGGTTCGCTTGCTTCCTGGAAAATCACGGGTTCGAAACCGGCATTGATGCAGCATTGCACCAGGTAGCGGGGGAAGGCAGACTTGTCCAGGTTGAGGGTGAGCATCGGCTCGTGGGCGATGTCGATCAGCTCGATGGCCGTGTTCTTGGCCAATGGATGGTGTTCGTTGACGGCCACGCAGACGTTTTCGCGGAAGCACAGTTCCTGCCGCAGATTGTCGTGACGCAAGTCGTCGTCGTTGAGCTTGGGTTCGCGCCAGAAGCCCACGTCGATCTGTTTGGCGCGCAAGGCTTCGTATTGCACCGTGGGACCGAATTCATGGATGGTCCAGGTGACGCGGGGAAATTTGGTCTGGAATTCTTCCAGCAGGCTGGGGATGGGACCCCACATGGCCGAGCCGACGATGCCCACGCGTAAGCGGCCCACTTCGCCGCGGTCGATCTGGCGGATGGTGTCGATGGTCATGCGCATCTTGGCCAGCAGCTCGGCCGCCTCGTTCATCAGCGCCTTGCCCGCCACGGTCAGCTCGAAGGTGCGCGTGGTGCGCGCAAACAGACGCACGCCCAGTTCGCTTTCCAGTTTCATGATCTGCTGGCTCAACGGCGGCTGCGAGATATGCAGGCGCTCGGCGGCGCGGCTGAAGCTTTTCTCCTCGGCGACGGCAAGAAAATACTTTAACTGTTTCAGATCGATGGACATGCTTTCCTTGGCGTTGCGTGGTGCCTGGCGATGGAACGGCGCGCGGACCGGTAACGGCGCGCGCGCTTTCATTACAGCAGTTCTATTATCGTGCCACGACCGCCTGCATGGCAATGGCCAGCGCGGTGCCGACCTGGGCATTGTGCTTGACCAGGGCGATATTCGTCGCCAGGCTGCGGCCATCCGTCAGTTGCTTGATGCGCGACAACAGGAAAGGCGTGACCTGCTTGCCCTTCACGCCACCCGCGTCCGCTTCCTGCAAGGCTTGCGTGGTGATGGCGTCGATCTCTTCCTTCGGCATCGCTTGCGCGGCGGGAACGGGGTTGCTGACGATCACGCCGCCTTTCAAGCCCAGCTGCCACTTGGTGCCGATGAAGGCGGCCTGCTCGGCGGCCGTATCGAGGCGGAAATCGGCCTTGAAGCCGCTTTCGCGCGTGAAGAAGGCGGGGAAACCTTCCTGGCCCACGCTGATGACGGGCACGCCATGGGTTTCCAGGTATTCCAGGGTCAGGCCGATGTCGAGGATGGATTTGACGCCCGCGCAGACGACGGCCACCGACGTGTGCGCCAATTCCTGCAAGTCGGCCGAAATGTCGAAGCTCGTTTCCGCGCCGCGGTGCACGCCGCCGATGCCGCCCGTGACGAACACGGCAATGCCGGCCAGTTCCGCGCAGATCATGGTGGCGGCCACGGTGGTGGCGCCCAGTTTACCCTGCGACAGCACGAACGGCAGGTCGCGGCGGCTGACCTTCATGGCGTCGGGCGAGGTGCCCAGCAGTTCGAGCTGCTCGGGCGAGAGGCCCACGCAGATCTTGCCGCCGATGATGGCGATGGTGGCCGGCACGGCGCCGCCGTCACGGATGATCTGTTCCATTTCGCGCGCCATTTCCACGTTTTGCGGATATGGCATGCCATGCGAAATGATGGTCGATTCCAGCGCCACGATGGCCTTGCCGGCGGCGCGCGCGGCGAGCACTTCTTGCGAGAACGAGAGGAAATTATTCAGTTGCGTCATGTGTCAATCCTGTTGAAAGAGGGTAGGGGGAGGCGGCGCCAGGTCGGCGTCGTCGATGTCGTCGAGGGCGTCGGCCGAAATATGGGGCGAGACGGTGGCGGCCGATTCCAGGGTCATGGCCGCCAGCTTCAGGCCGCGCCGGCACGCCAGTTTCAAGTCGCTGCTGTCGTGGTAGAGCGACCAGCAGACGGCGGCGGAAAACGCGTCGCCGGCGCCTGTCACGTCGACGGCGTCCACTTCGCGCGCGGCCAGGTGGACGATGGGCGCGTCCAGGCTGTCGCCGTCGGTGAAATACACGCCTTCGCCGCCGCAGGTGACGATCACCTGGCGCGCGCCCTGGCGCTGCACTTCGCGGCAGGCGGCGCGCACTTCAAACGCCGTGGGCAAGGCGCGCGCCACGCGCGTTTCCAGCTCGCCCCGGTTCAGGATCAGCAGATGCAAACCCGTCAGGTCTTGCGGCAGGTGCGCCATCTTCGGCTGCGAGACGGCGACGATCACCAGGGGCGTCGCGTGGGCCGCGTCCTGGCGCGCGTCGGCCAGCAGCGCCTGCACGCTGTCGTGGCCCAGGTTCAGGTCGCAGACGGTGAGGGCGGCGGCGGCGCGCTGCGGCTGGCGGCTGTGCAGAAAGGCCGGGGTCAGCTGTTCGTACAGTTGCATGTTGGCCATCGCCAGCAGCATTTCGCCATGTTCGTCGAGCACGGCCGTGTAAGTGCCGCTGCTGGTGTTGCTCAGGTGCAGGCTGCCGCGCATGTCGATGCCCGCGTCTTCCGCGTGCGTCTGCAGGGCGTGGCCGGCCGCGTCATCGCCCAGCGCCGTCAGCAGGGCGACGGGAATCGACAATCGGGCCAGGTTTTCCGCGATGTTGCGGCCCACGCCGCCAAATACTTCTTCCGAGCGCACGGGATTCGAGGTGCCCATCTGCAGGGTGGCGAGGGTGCGCATCTTGCGGTCGAGGTTGGCGGCGCCGATGCACAGCACCGGGCGGCTGTCGGGCAGCACGTAGGCGCGTCCCAGCAGGCGTCGCTCGCGGATCAAGCCGGCGATGTGGCCGGCGACGGCCGAGCGCGACAAGCCCAGCTCGCTCGCCAGGTCTTGCTGCGAGATGAAGGGGTTGTTGCGGATCAGCGCGTACAACTGGTCTTTTTTATTGGTATCGGTCACAAGGTTTCGCTGAAGGGTTAAACATTTGTCTTGGACTGTAAACATTTGTCCGATTGGTGTCAAGCGTGTGCCAAGTACGCAGAAAAAACCTTCGTATGGAGCTTGTATGCATGCATTTCCCGGGCATGGCGGGCCTGGGCTAGCCTCGACTATAATATCGGCCATTTATATTTGAATTGTATAAATGGGTAAGAAAAATGGTATTTGCCATACATATTCCGTTTGATGCATAGTGGCGGCAAATAGAGGCATACGCATTTCGATATACCAGTACCACCATACATACCCGCTACCTGGGCCGCAGTCCATACCGGCACGGCCATGCGGGCAGCAACCCATCATCATTAGTCAATCAGAGGATAACCATGTCGAACAACACCCCTTTCCACGCCGCCGAAATCATCCGTGCCCGCGCTCCTGAAAATTTCAAGCCGCGCGTGGCGATGATCCTCGGCTCCGGCCTGGGCGTGTTGGCCGAGCAGATGACGGACGCCGTCAGCATCAGCTTTGACGAATTGCCCGGTTTCCCGATCAGCACCGTGCACGGCCATGCGGGCGAGCTGGTGGTCGGCACCTTGTCGGGCGTCGCCGTCGTCTGCATGAAGGGCCGTGGCCACTTCTATGAAGGCTATGGCATGGGCGTGATGACGAGCGCCATCCGCACCCTGAAACTGCTGGGCTGCGAAATGCTGTTCGTTACCAACGCCGCCGGTTCCCTGCGCCCTGAAGTGGACGCCGGCAGCCTGGTGGCCATCAGCGACCATATCAACCTGCTGCCAGGCACGCCGATGGTCGGCCCGAACGACGACCGCTTCGGCCCGCGCTTCTTCAGCATGGCCAACGCCTACGATGCGGATCTGCGCAAGCTGGTCAAGGACACGGCAGCGGCCAGCGGCATCACCCTGCACGAAGGCGTGTTCGTCGCCTACCCGGGCCCGAACTTCGAGACGGCCGCCGAAATCCGCATGATGGCCCGCCTGGGCGCCGACACGGTCGGCATGTCGGTGGTGCCGGAAGTGGTCTCGGCGCGCCATTGCGACCTGAAAGTGGTGGGTGTGTCCGTCATCACCAACCTGGCCGAAGGCATGTCGCCATTCGCCCTGTCGCACGAACAAACCTTGAAATACGCGGCCATCGGCGCGAAAGACCTGGTCAAGCTGATCCTCGCTTTCCTGGCCAAAGTCGCTGAAAAACCGCAAGCCTAAGCACTTTTTTACGCAGTAGCGGCGCGCCGGCCACCGGCGCTGCCGCGCGGCAGACCGGCACAATCCGGCCTACACTGTCCGCATCACCCCGCATCATTCCTAAAGCGAGCCTTATCATGTCACGCGCATTTATCCTCCTGCTTGATTCCTTCGGCCTTGGCGCGACGCCAGACGCCGCCAAGTATGGCGACGCAGGTGCCAATACCTTTGGCCACATTGCCAGCACTGTCGCCAAAAGCGGCAAGACCTTGAAACTCCCGAACATGGAACGCCTGGGCCTGGGCGCCGCGGCGCACCTGGCCAGCGGCGAATGGGCCACGGGCTTCGACCAGCGCGACGGTTTCACCGGCGCCTACGGCGCGGCGCGCGAGCGCTCCACCGGCAAGGACACGCAGAGCGGCCATTGGGAAATCGCCGGCGTGCCCGTCGAATTCGACTGGGGATATTTTCCCCGCACCACGCCATCGTTCCCCGCCGACCTGACCGACAAACTGAAAGCCATGTCCGGCGTGCCCGGCTTCCTCGGCGACTGCCATGCCTCGGGCACGGACATCATCAACAAGCATGGCGATGAACACGTCGCCACCGGCAAGCTGATTATCTACACGTCGGGCGACTCGGTGATGCAGATCGCCGCGCACGAAGAATCGTTCGGCCTCGAACGCCTGTACGACGTGTGCGAAATGGCCTTCAAGCTGGTCGAGCCCTACAACATCGGCCGCGTCATCGCCCGCCCGTTCACCGGCAGCAACGGCAACTACACGCGCACGTCCAACCGCCACGATTATGCGGTGGCGCCGCCAAGCAAGACCCTGCTCGACCACGTCAAGGATGCGGGCGGCGAAGTCGTCGGCCTGGGCAAGATCAGCGACATTTTCGCCACCCAGGGCATTTCCAGAGTGGTGAAGGGCGTCGACAACATGGCGTTGTTCGAAGCGCTGTTGAAGACGGCCGATGAAGTGCAGGACAAGTCGCTCACTTTCGTGAACTTCGTCGATTTCGACCAGGCGTTCGGCCACCGCCGCAACGTCGAAGGCTATGCCGACGCGCTGCGCGAAATGGATGCGCGCCTGCCGGAATTCATGGCCAAGCTCAAGGAAGGCGACCTGGTCGTGATCACCGCCGACCATGGCTGCGACCCCACCTGGCACGGCTCCGACCACACCCGCGAACACATTCCGATGATCTTCTTCGGTCCCGGCGTCGCTCCGCGCGCACTGGGCATTTCCGAGACGTTCTCCGATATTGGCCAAACCCTCGCCAAGCACCTTGGCGTACCACCACTTGCTAATGGAACCAGCTTGTTATGACACTCATGCACCCCGAATTCAAGCGTAACGAGGCCGTTGGCCTCGACCTGGGCTGGATCAACCAGATCCGCGTCAACCGCGCCGCGACAGACCGCCGCGCGGCCAGCCTGGCGAACCGCCGCACGGTGAAAAAGGAATACCAGGCCGCCTGGCTGGTGAAAGCCATCCAGATGATCGACCTGACCACCCTGGGCGGCGACGATACGCCGGGCCGCGTGGAGCGCCTGTGCATGAAGGCCATGCGCCCGCTGCGCGCCGACCTGATGGACGCGCTGGGCCTGACGCAGTTGAGCACCGGCGCCGTGTGCGTGTACCACGAGATGATCGCCCCGGCCGTGAAAGTCATCCAGGGCCGCCTGCCCATCGCCGCCGTGTCGACGGGTTTCCCGGCCGGCCTGACGAGCATGGAAACGAAGCTGCGCGAGATCGAATTGTCGGTCGCCGCCGGCGCTTCCGAGATCGATATCGTCATCACGCGCCAGCACGTCCTGAACGGCAACTGGCAAGTGCTGTACGACGAAATGCTGGCCTATCGCAAGGCGTGCGGCGAAGCGCACGTGAAGGCGATTCTCGCCACGGGCGACCTGCTGACCATGGAAAACGTGGCCAAGGCCTCGTGGGTCTGCATGATGGCGGGCGCCGATTTCATCAAGACTTCCACCGGCAAAGAGGGCGTGAACGCCACCATCCCCGTGGCCCTGACGATGGTGCGCACGATTCGCGAATACCACGAGCAGACGGGCTTCCAGGTGGGCTTCAAGCCGGCCGGCGGCGTCAGCTCGGCCAAGAGTGCGCTGCAATACCTGACCCTGATGAAGGAAGAACTGGGCAACGAATGGCTGCAGCCGCACCTGTTCCGCATCGGCGCTTCCAGCCTGCTGACCGACATCGAGCGCCAGCTCGAGCACTACGTCACCGGCAGCTACTCGGCCAATCATCGTCACGCACAACCTTAAAGAACAATCGTCATGCCAACAATTAACGAGATTCTCACTACTATGGACTACGGCCCTGCTCCCGAAAGTCAAAAAGAAGCGCAGGCGTGGCTCGACGGCCACCAGCGCACATTCGGTCTGTTCATCGACAATACCTGGAGCGAGCCGGCCGAGCTGTTCGCCTCGACCAATCCTGCCGACGGCACGCAACTGGCCGAGCTCACGCAAGCGAGCGACGCGGACGTGGAACGCGCCGTGGCAGCGGCGCGCCGCGCGCTGCCCGTCTGGCAGGGCATGGGCGGCCACGGCCGCGCGAAAGTCATGTACGCGCTGGCCCGTTTGCTGCAAAAGCATTCGCGCCTGTTCGCCGTGCTTGAAACCCTGGACAACGGCAAGACCATCCGCGAAACGCGCGATATCGACCTGCCGCTGGCCGCGCGCCATTTCTACCATCACGCCGGCTGGGCGCAGCTGCAGTCGGAAGAATTCGCCGACTACCGCGCCGTGGGCGTGGTGGGCCAGATCGTGCCGTGGAATTTCCCCCTGCTGATGCTGTCGTGGAAAATCGCCCCGGCCCTGGCGGCCGGGAACACGGTCGTCTTCAAACCGGCCGAATTCACGTCGCTGACCGCCATGCTGTTCGCCGAACTGTGCGTGCAGGCGGGCGTGCCGGCCGGCGTGGTCAACATCGTCACAGGCGACGGCCGCGTGGGCTCGGCCATCGTCAACCATCCTGGCGTCGACAAGATCGCGTTTACGGGTTCGACGGAAGTGGGCCGTTTGATCCGCGTAGCGACGGCCGGCAGCGGCAAGAAGCTGTCGCTGGAATTGGGCGGCAAGTCGCCGTTCATCGTCTTCGAAGACGCGGACCTCGATGGCGCCGTGGAAGGCCTGGTCGATTCGATCTGGTTCAACCAGGGGCAAGTGTGCTGCGCCGGTTCGCGCCTGCTGGTGCAGGAATCGATCCAGGAACGCTTCCTGAACAAGGTACGCGCGCGCATGGAAAACCTGCGTCTCGGCTCGCCGCTGGACAAATCGATGGACGTGGGCGCGCTGGTTGACCCCGTGCAGCGCCAGCGCATCGCCGCGCTGGTCGATTCGGCCCGTGCCGAAGGCTGCGACGTGTGGCAACCGGCGTGCGAACTGCCGGCTGACGGCTCGTGGTTCCCGCCTACCCTGATCACGGGCGCGTCGACGTCGGCTGCCGTGGCACAGGCTGAAATCTTCGGCCCCGTGCTGGTGGCCATGAGCTTCCGCACACCGCCCGAAGCGGTGCAGCTGGCGAACAACACGGTGTACGGCCTGGCCGCCAGCGTGTGGACCGAGTCGATCAGCCTGGCCCTCGATATCGCGCCCGCCATCAAGGCTGGCGTGGTGTGGATCAACAGCGCCAACCAGTTCGACGCGGCCTGCGGCTTCGGCGGCTACCGTGAATCGGGCTTCGGCCGTGAAGGCGGCCGCGAAGGCATGCTGGAATACATGACGGCCCTGGCCGAAGATGCGCGTCCGGCCCTGCCTGTGGTGGAAGCGAAAGCCAAGGCCAATGCGAAGCCGGCGCCAGCCGATCCGTTCGCCATCGACCGCACGGCCAAGATGTACATCGGCGGCAAGCAGGCGCGCCCTGACAGCGCCTACAGCGCGCCGGTATTTGGCGCGAACGGCGCCCTGCTGGCCGAGGTGGGCGTGGGCAGCCGCAAGGACATCCGCAACGCCGTCGAAGCGGCGCACAAGGCGTCCGGCTGGACCAGCGCCACGGCGCACAACCGCGCGCAAGTGCTGTATTACATCGCTGAAAACCTGGCCGCGCGCGCCGACGAATTTGCCGCCCGCATCGCCGCCATGACGGGCAGTAAAAATCCCGAGAAGGAAGTGCAGGCATCGATCGAACGCCTGTTCTACTACGCCGCCTGGGCCGACAAGTACGACGGCCTGGCGCACCAGCCGCCCACCAAGGGCATCACCGTGGCGTTGAACGAAGCCGTTGGCGTGATCGGCATCGTCTGCCCGAACGAAGCGCCTTTGCTCGGCTTCATCTCGTTGGTGGCGCCGGCCATCGCGCTGGGCAACCGCGTGGTGGTGGTGCCGTCGGAAGCGCATCCGCTCTCCGCGCTGGACCTGTACCAGGTGTTCGACACGTCCGACTTGCCGGGCGGCGTCGTCAACATCATCAGCGGCAACGCCGATGAACTGGCGCGCACCCTGGCCACGCACGCCGACATCGACGCCGTCTGGCGCCATGACGGCTCCGCTGACGGTTGCGCGGAAGTCGAGCGTCTGTCGGCAGGCACCCTGAAGCGCACCTGGGTCGGCGGCGCCAAAGGCCGCGACTGGTACAGCGCTGCGCAAAGCGGTGGCCGTGCCGTGCTGGCGCATGCGTCGCAGGTGAAAAACGTGTGGATTCCTTACGGCGTTTAACTGACTGATCATTGGAATTGCAAAGCTGGGGTCAGACCCGTCGGGGGGATACGCCAATGGGCGTATCCCGATCCCGCAGGGACTGACCCCAAACCTATTCTTATTGGAGTTATTCCATGTTTTTAATCCAGGAAATCATCCGCAAGAAGCGCGACAAGGGCGTGCTGAGCGCCGAGGAAATCCAGTTTTTCGTGCGCGGCATCACTGACGGCAGCGTCAGCGAAGGGCAGATCGCGGCGCTGGGCATGGCCGTCTATTTCAACGACATGAACATGGACGAGCGCGTGGCGTTCACCCTGGCCATGCGCGATTCCGGCCAGGTGCTGGATTGGCGTTCGCTGAACTTGCCGGGCCCCATCGTCGACAAGCATTCGACGGGCGGCGTGGGCGACGTGGTCTCCCTGCTGCTGGGCCCCATGGTCGCCGCGTGCGGCGGCTACGTGCCGATGATCTCGGGCCGCGGCCTGGGCCATACGGGCGGCACCCTCGACAAGTTCGACGCCATCCCCGGTTACTGCACGGTGCCGGACAATGCATTGTTCCGCAAGGTGGTGCAGGACATCGGCGTGGCCATCATCGGCCAGACGGCGCAGCTGGCGCCGGCCGACAAGCGTTTCTACAGCATCCGCGACGTCACCGCCACGGTGGAATCGGTGGCCATGATCACCGGCTCCATCCTGTCGAAGAAACTGTCGGCCGGGCTGGACGCGCTGGTGATGGACGTGAAAGTGGGCACGGGCGCCTTCATGCCGACCTACGACAAGTCGGTGGAACTGGCCGAGAGCATCGTCGCCGTCGGCAATGGCGCGGGCATGCAGACGTCGGCGATTTTGACGGACATGAACGAATCGCTGGCGCCGTACGCCGGCAATGCGCTGGAAGTGCGCGGCGCCATGGATTACCTGACGGGCCGGTCGCGTCCCGCGCGCCTGCACGAAGTGACCCTGGCGCTGTGCGCCGAGATGCTGGTGCTGGGCGGCCTGGCTGCCACCGAAGAGGAAGCGCGCGTAAAGTTGATCGGGGCCCTCGATTCGGGGGCGGCGGCAGAGCGCTTTGCGCGCATGGTGTCGGCCCTGGGCGGCCCGGCGGATCTGGTCGAACATCCTGATAAACACCTGGAACAGGCGCCGTTCGTCGTGCCGGCGCCGGCGCTGTCGGCCGGCTTTGCCAACGTGCGCGATTGCCGCGCCATCGGCCTGGCCGTCGTCGCCTTGGGCGGTGGCCGCCGCCGTCCGAGCGACAGCATCGATTTCGCCGTCGGCCTGACGGACCTCGTGGGACTGGGCGAGCGAGTGGCCGTTGGCCAGCCGCTGGCCATGGTCCACGCGCGCACGGCAGCGGCGGCGCAGCAAGCCGTCAGGGAAATCCAGGAAGCGTTTGCCATCGGCGCGGTGGCGCTGGCGGCCAATCCGGTGATTTACCGTACCATTCGTCCGTAAAGTAACACTGGGGTCAGACCCCCGTTTGTGATGGCGCTGAACCATGTGTCGGCGGTGTTGAGGGGCTGACCCCGGCCTTAATGATTTCAAAGGTATTGCAGAAAAGATGAACAACCAAGAACTGATCGCCGAAGCCAACGCCGGCCGTGAACTGGCCTACGCGCCATACTCGCGTTTCAAGGTGGGCGCGGCGCTGCTGTGCAAGGATGGCCGCGTCTTCCGCGGCTGTAACGTGGAAAATGCCGCCTATGGCCTGTGCAATTGCGCCGAGCGCACGGCGTTTTTCAGCGCCATCGCGCATGGCTGCAAACCGGGCGACTTCGCCAGACTGGCCGTCACGGGCGACACGGCGGAACCGATTTCGCCATGCGGCGCCTGCCGCCAGGTGATCTTCGAGATGGGCGGCGCCGACCTGCCGGTGATCCTGACGAACCTGAAAAACGATGTCTTGGAAGTGACGGCGGGCTGGCTGCTGCCGCACGGTTTCGGCAGTTCCGACCTGGACATGAAACCATAGGGCTGGTTTGAACAAGACGATCGACATCCAGGCCGCCGTGGCGATTGCCGCGGCCGAAGCCATGGCCGCCAAGACGCAGGGCACCTTCGGCGTGGGCGGCGTGCTGCTCGACGGCGCCGGCAACGTGCTGCAATCGATGCACAACAACGTCGTGCGCCAGGGCCTGGTGTTCGACCCCACCGCGCATGGCGAGCGCCAGCTGGTGGACTGGTATTTCGCCGAGCGGGCCAAGGGCACGCCCCTGCCGCCGCCGGGCGAACTGACCATCGTCACTTCGCTCGACCCCTGCTGCATGTGCACGGGAGCGATTCTGGCCGCCGGTTTCAACGTGGTCGTGGCTGCGCCCGACGTCAAGGCGGGCATCAACTACGATGGCGGCGCCACGTTTACGGCCTTGCCGGCGCCGCTGCAGGCGCAGGCCGGCCGCAGTTTTTGCTATCCGGCCGTGCGCGGCGCCACCGAGTATGCGCGCCTGCCGTCCGGCGCCGCGCCCAAATCTTTTTTCATCGGCAAGAGCATCCATGAGGCGACGCAGGCACTGTGCTCGCTCGTGTTCGAGTCGACATCGGCGCAGGTGATGCAGCTGCTGAACGCCGGCGACGACGTGCAGCTGCGCGATCCCGCCACCTTGCCGTCCGAGCATGCCGTGGTGCGCGCCTTGCGCCGCCGCTATCCAGACGCCCTGACTTACCGCTGCGAACCGCATGCGCCCGATGCGGGCCTGGCGCCATTCCTGCAGGCGGCCATGGAGCAGGACGTGCGCGATGGCGGCCAGGGCGACGCGGCCGCCTTGCTCGATTCCTTCGGCAACCTGCTGCTGTGCATGCCGGGCAAGTTGAACCAGTCGGCCATCCGCACGCCGTTCATGGAGTGCACGCGCCAGTATGCTCAGCTGCGTTTTGAATTGATGGCGAATGCGGCGCCGGCGCTGCAGGAGGAAATCAAAAGCTACCTGGGTCATCCCAAGCATGGCACCTTCGTGCTGGCCGTCGGCCCGGACGACGGCGCCGCCAGTTTCATGACCCTGGGCGCCTACGGCTCCACCATGGAAGGGGCGCTGCCGGAGAATAATCCGGCACAGTTCCAGTACGTGCGTCCGGCCATGGCGCAAGACGCGCTGCTGGCGCTGTGCGAGTCGATGCCGCCGCTGTACCGCAAGCTGATACGCATCCGGCCGCGGCAGGTGGCGGACCAGGCCCTGGTCCGGGCGCTAGGCTAGTCTAGGCGTCGTCGTCGGGCAGGTTTTTCAGTAAGAAGTCACGCACGTTTTCGCCGGCCACGCGGCGGATCTGCGCCTCCGACAGGCCCGCGTCGAGCAGGGCCTGCGTCAGGCGCGGCAACCCGGTGGCGTCGATGGCCGTGGTGACGGCGCCGTCGAAGTCCGAACCATAGGCCACGTGTTCGGCGCCGATCATTTTTACCGCGTACTGGATGGCGCGCGCGATGGAGGCCACGTCCTTGCCGCAGACGGCGGTATTCCAGAAGCCGATACCCACTAGGCCGCCCTGGGCGGCGATGCGTTTCAGCTGGGCGTCACTGAGGTTGCGGCCGTTGGCGCAAGTGCCGCGCACGCCCGTGTGCGACACCATCACGGGGCGTTTCGCCATCGTCAACACGTCGTCGATGGTGGCCGGCGAGGCGTGCGCCAGGTCGACGATCATCTTGCGCTGCTCCATGGCGCGCAGCCATTGCCGGCCCAGCGGCGTCAATCCGCCTTTCTTCAAGCCGTGCTGGGAGCCGGACAGTTCCGTGTCGAAGAAATGCGTGGGCGCGGCCATGCGGTAGCCGGCCCGGTACAGGGTATCGAGATTGTCCAGCTTGCCTTCGAGCGCATGCGCGCCTTCCAGTGTCAGCCAGCCGGCCAGCAGGGCGGGGTCTTGTTCGCGCGCGGCGATGAAGCTGCGCAGCTGGGAGCGGCTGCCGATGACGCGCATCTTGCCGTGACTCTTGGCCGCTTGCTGGCGCAGTTCGTCGGCCTGGTAAGTAGCGCGCGCCAGCAGGCTGTTCCAGGTGGCGGGCGGCAAGCCTTGCGCCACCACCAGGGCCGTAATGTTGTCCGTATCGCTGCCATTGCGCTCGATATTCATCTTGCGCGGCGTCTTGGTGACGACGGAAAAGGCTTGCAGCGCCACGTTGGCCCGCTGCAGGCGGGGAAAGTCGACGTGGCCGCGCTGGCTGTCGCGGTTCAGGTCGCGTTGCCACAGCAGGCTGTCGGCGTGCAGGTCGGCGATCCACAGGCTCTGATGCAGGGCCACAGTGGCTGCCGACGGCGCCTTGCCGGACGGGGGATGGGTGCGGTTGAGATGTTCGTCGACGAGGACGGGAGCGGACAGGAAACCGCCGATCAGCACAAGGCTGGCGGCGGTGAGGGTGCTGATAATCATTGTTCTCCGTTTTACCATGGATCGTAGGTGCCCAGGCTCCAGATGTGGCCTTCCGGGTCGCGGCAGGTAAAGCCGCGTCCACCGTAATCTTCATCCTTGATGTCGAGCACGATCTCGGCGCCGGCTTCGCGCGCGCTGCGGTAGACGGCGTCGGCATCGTTGACGACCAGGTAGCAGTTTTGCGTGTTGGCGCCGCCGATGTCGCCGGGCAGTTTCATCAGGCGGCCATAGTCGCTGTCGAGGGCGGGCGCCACCATGACCATGCCATTGCCAAAGCTCAGTTGCGCATGGGCGACACCACCATTGCCGTCAGGCACGATCAATTGTTTTTCAAAACCGAGCGCCTTGCACAGCCATTCGATGGCGGCGGGCGCGTCGCGGTAACGCAGGCAGGGAATAGTGGTAGCTGCTGTAACTTTTGCTGTCGTGGTCATCAGAAAACTCCTATGGCTGAGGGGGAGTAGCTTCGATCATGGATACTGCGTAGCGTTCCGTATCAAATCCCTCCATTGGGATGGTTTTGATGCCCGTCAGTGCCGCGCCCATCCATAGTGCCATAGAACCATCATTGCACTCTTGCCACGACGCAAATTTTTATTGCGGCGAATGCTGCGAGCCCGACGCTTGCTGATCTGCGCCGGCATCGTCGTTGTTGCTTGCCCATCTCAGCAGCATGACGAGGGCAAACAGCATGATGGCCAACGGCAAGATGGTGATCAGGAACGCCAGGCCCAGGCAGCAGACCAGCAGCATGGGCCAGGACATGGTGCGCAAGGCAGCCATCCCCTGGCGCGCGTAAGCGCACAGTTCGTTCCAGAAAGCGCTGAAGGAAGTGCTGCCCGGTGCCGAATTGATGTCTTTCATGCCGTTCTCCTGTCGTGTGGGTGCCGCTGCCGTATGCATGCTGGCAATGAAACCACTATAGACAAATCCTTGCACCCGGGTATAGCGTATGCGACGAATGGCAGGAATGGCGGACCGAACGGCGAAAGGCAACGACAAACGGTTATTCGAATACCTTCAGTTTCAGCTGAAAACTGAGTGCGCCATACAGGCGGTCCTTGTAGGACGGCACGATGGCGATATTCACGCCCACGCGCTGGTATTCATAGCTGATGGTGGGGACCAGGGCCGGGAACCAGCCGCCATCGCGCATCTTCGGATAGCCGCTGAAGCCGCCGACGACGGCGCCGATGCGCAGCGGGCCCACCTTGATCGGCTGGTAGTACATGCCCAGGTAATTCGAGTAGGCGCGGTCGCTATTGTAGAAGCGGCCGGCCGTGACCGACGCGACCGTGGAGAAGCGGTATTCGGCGCCCAGGCCCGGATTGCTGTCGTTTAGGTTCTTGTCGCGCTGAAAGTGATACGAATAAAAGCCCGCGTTGAGCCAGGTTTCGCTGAGGGGCTGGTTGTCGATCATGTTAAACACGTCGGCGTGTGCGCCGCAGGCATATGCCAGCATCAGTGCGCCTAGGGACAATCGTTTCATGCGTGCTTCATCCTTATGATTTCATACTCTGTGGACTCGCCTGGTCTGGCGCTGCCGCGATCGTATCACCAAGTTGGCTGCGCTTCTAAGCAATATTGAAAGTACAGAACAGACGGCTGTTTGCCCGTCTGTTTCCAGCGTCATCCGGATGGCTGGGGCGTCCTCCGGGCTGCGTCAGGAGAATGATTCTCATTGTGCAACTATGTTTGCATAATTATTATAAAAGTTGTTGGTTTGCGACATCTCAAATCAGATAGATATGATATTCTGGCGTCAAGTTAATTTTCTTTTTGGAAATAAAATGTCAATCATGCCTAAATCATCATTCGTTCTCGTTTTGTCGACCGTGTTTGCCGCCGGCGCCGCGCAAGCCGGTGTTGTGGATTTGGGCATCGGTGGCGCCAATTTGTATTCCCTGAGTAACTTCAGCGCCTCCGGCAGCGATGTCGAAGGCGGCGTGCTGGTGGCCGGTAACATGACGGCATCGAACTATTCGGTCAATGACAAGAACAAGGATGCCTACGTCACGCATGGCAACACCGGCTA
This sequence comes from Janthinobacterium glycogeni, assembly GCF_051380725.1. Taxonomy (NCBI): domain Bacteria; kingdom Pseudomonadati; phylum Pseudomonadota; class Betaproteobacteria; order Burkholderiales; family Oxalobacteraceae; genus Janthinobacterium; species Janthinobacterium glycogeni. Next base: position 40,264 of record NZ_JBNYXP010000005.1, read on the forward strand.
TGCGCTGGTCGTTGGCGGCAACCTGAACTACAGCTCCGGCTCGATCAAGAACGGCAATTACTATGTGGGCGGCAGCACGACGACGAGCAGCGTGGGCCTGAACACTGCAAGCAAGACCACGGTGTCGCCCGTGTCGTTCGCCGCGACGTCGGCGCAGCTGAAAAACACCTCGACCTCGCTGGCGAAAGTGGCGTCCACGGGCAGCAGCTCGGTGGCCTATGGCGGCATGACCCTGACGGGCGGCACGGGCAAAGTGCAGGTGTTCGACCTGACTTCCGCGGCGCTGGGCTCGGTGAACAACTTCAAGTTCAGCAACCTGCACACGAACGACACCCTGATCCTCAATATCAGCGGCACGAATGTGAACCTGTCCGGCGGCTACGGCGATTTCAGCAAATACAATGTGCTGTATAACTTTTACGAAGCGAAGAACCTGACCTTGAACGGCGTGGGCCTGTACGGCAGCATCCTGGCGCCGCTGGCGACCCTGGCCGGTGGCAATGGCCAGATCAACGGCAGCGTGGCGGTGGGGAACTGGGCCTCGAACATCCAGGTCAATGCGAACCATTATTTCAACGCCACCAACGTGTCCGGTTATGTGTCGGCCGTGCCGGAACCGGAAACCTATGCGATGCTGCTGGCAGGCCTGGGCATGATCGGCTTCATGGCGCGCCGCCGCAAGAGCAAGACGGCAGCGTAAGCGTTCGCGCTGTCCAGAAAACCGCCTTCAAGGCGGTTTTTTTTGGCTATGTCACCGTCAGATGTGGGAATGCCCCCAGCGTTGCTTTCAATAACGTTTCTGGTGAGCGGATGCGCCTGGCGTCGAGTATCCAGCGCCAGCCCAGGTAGTTTGGCAAATAGCGCGTGGCCACGCCGTGAAACGGCCTTAACCATTCTCGCAAGCGGCTGTGATACGCATTGACGTTCTGCACGTGCGCGGCGCCCTGCACGCGGATGCCGGCGCGCACATTAACGGCCTGGTGGCTGAGGCCCGCTTCCCGCGCAAACGCCCGGTAGGCGGCATGGCCATCCGTGACCAGCAGGATATCCTGGTCGATGACAGGCAACAAACAGCGGTGCAGCTGCGCCTTCGTCAGTTGCCCTTTGCCCGCGACGAAATCGAGGGTCTGGCCCGTGCGGTCGCGCGCCACCAGGATGCAGACCTGTTCATTGGAAATGCCACGCTGGCGGGCATGACCGCCCCGGCGGCGGGCAGGACGCGTCATCTGCCTGGAGCCCTTTTCTGATTCCAGCACATATAGCTCGTCGGCCTCGGCGATGCCATGCAGGCCGTGCGGCCGGTCTGTTTTTGCCAACGATAAAAACCGGTGGCGCCAGCGAAACGTGGTGTTGCGGTGCACGCCCAATTGTAGCGCCGCCTTGCGCACGGAATCCGATGCAAGCAAGCAATCGGCGTAGTCGAGCCACAACGATTTATGGCGCAGGCGTGCCAGCGGCGTCCCCGTCAAGGCATTGAAGGTGCGTCCGCAAGGCACGCAGCGGTAGCGCTGCAGGCCGTGCGCATGGCCATGCCGGTGCAGGTGAGCCGAACGGCAGGCGGGACAGGCCAAACGCGGCTGCGCCACGCCCTCCAGCAGCGCGACGATCGCGTCGTGTGATGTGTTGCCACGCAGCAGGTCCATGCCTGCCTGCCGCTGGCGCCGGTTCAACTGCGCAAACTGGGCGATAAAATGGATCCATTCGGCTGGCTGCATGATCTGCTCCCTGTATGGTGAATATGCAGAGTCAGACAGCACAGCCAACGGAAGATTCCGGCATTTCCCCTATTTTACGAGGACAGAGCCTTTTTTTTCGCCTGTTGCCGGCATGGCCACGGCCGCCAGCACCATGTGCGCGATCAGGATTTCGGCGTCCTCATAGTCCTTGCGCGTGAGGTGCTTGCGTTCCAGCACCAGGGCCATCTGCGCCGAAAAATCCGCATACGATTGGGTCATCGCCCAGATGGCGAACATCAGGTGCGTGGCGTTGACGGGCGCGATCTTGCCGGCCGCGATCCACGCTTCGAAGACGGCGATATCCTTGCGCAGCAGGGGCACGACCCGGTCGCGTATCTGCGTGCCGTACAGGGGCGCGCCATTGATCACTTCCAGCGCATACACGCGCGAGGCCCACGGCTGTTCGCGCGAAAACCGCAGCTTGGCGCCGATGTAAGCGCGCAGCACGTCGCGCGGCTCGTCGTGTTCATTGGCCAGCATGTCCATGCGCGCCAGCCAGTCGTCGAGCACGTCGTCGAGCACGCGCTGGTACAGCAGCTGCTTGGACGGGAAGTAATACATCAGGTTTTGCTTCGACAGGCCGGCCCGTTCGGCGATGGTGGCGATCGAGGCGCCCTCATAGCCGCATTCCGCGAACGCGCGCACGGCCTGTTCCAGGATGTCCGCTTCCAGGCGGTCGCGGTTTTGCAAACGCCGGCCGCCGGCATTTTTCACGGAAATGACAGGGGATTTGTCGCTGGCCATGGCGGGGTCTTTAGCGTGGGCGGATCGATTGCAGGAATGCCTGCAGCACGGGGGTATCGGTGTAGGCCACGTTGAAGCGGAACCACACCGTCGCGGGCGCGCGCAGCATGAAAAATTCGTTCGGCGACAGCAGGATGCCCGCCTTCAAGGCCATGTCGGCGATGATCTTGCCATTCCATTCCGGCGTTTGCACGTCAGGCCAGCCGGCGCTGACGAACATGCCGCCGCGGGGCCGCGCCACGGGCGCCATGCCCGCCTGCGCCAGGCAGTCGATGCTGCGCTCGCGGGCCGCCTCGAGCTGCGCAACGAGCCGTTCGACCATGCGCTTGTAGGGCCGCGCGCAGACGGCGTGGTAGACGGCGCGCTCGTTGATTTCCGACGTCGTCAGTCCCGCCAGCATTTTTACGCGCACCAGTTCGGCCACCAGCGGCGGGGAGGCGCAAATCGATCCCACGCGCAGCACGGGCGAGAGGGTCTTGGAAAAACTGCCCACGCGGATCACGCGGCGCAAGCCGTCCATGGCCGCCAGCGACGCTTCGCCGCGCGCCGCCAGTTCGCGGTAGATATCGTCTTCCACCAGCCAGAAATCGAATTGCTCGGCCAGTGCCAGCAGGCGGTGCGCCTGCGCCTGGCTGAGCGAGGTGCCGAGCGGATTTTGCAGCACCGTGTTGACGAACATCAGCTTGGGCTGCGTGCGCGCCGCTTCGCTGGCCAGCGCATCGAGATCGAGGCCCGCCTCGCCACGTGCAATGCCCACGGGGATGCAGCCGTGGTGGCGGATGAGCGACTGCAGATTGCTGTAGCCGGGGTCTTCCACCAGCACCGTGTCGCCCGGCTTGGTCAGGCTGCGCAGGATCAAGTCAAAGGCATGCGTGGCGCCGTGCGTCAGCAGGACCTGGTCCGGTTCCACCTGGAACAGCTCTTCCGACAGGCTGCTTGCCAGGTGCTGGCGCAGCGAGGGAAAGCCCAGCGGATGGCCGTAGCCGCGCAGCCGGCTGGCGGGAATGCGCATGGCCTGGCGCACGGCATCGAGCACGGTCGCTTCGCCATACATCTCGGGCGGCAGCCAGCCGGCGCCCACGGGCAGGGCGTCGGACACGCCCGAATACAGGTCCGGCGTGAGGGCGTCGATGGCGGTGGGGCTGGCAAGGGTGTTGGCAATGAGGGCCGCCTGCGGCGAGGCGGCGACATCGTGGCGCGCGACGAAATAGCCGGAACCGCGCCGCGACGACAGCAAGCCAAGGTTGACCAGGCGGTCATACGATTCGACGACGGTAAACGTCGACACGCCATTGCAGCGGGCGAACTGGCGCACGGACGGCATGCGCGTGCCGATGCGCAGGGCGCGGCTGCCCACCATGACGCTGATGGCGAGGACGATCTGCTCGACGAGGCCGCCTTTCTTATGGCGGTCGATGTCCAGCACGGGCCAGCCACTGCCTTGCTCGGGGGCATCGTCTGTGCTGTCGCTGTGCTTCACGGTGGCTCCTTATGCTGCCTTGCACAAAACTGTAGTGGTTTTTCAACCTGTACGGTTGGAATACTTTGCCGTTTGTGTATCTGTGCCATTGGGGATGGCCTGTCTATTATTACATCAGCTTTTTGCCAACTGGTAAAATATTTTACGCTTCGTCAAAAACGATCCTGGCCCCGCGCCAGCCCATCCCAAGGAGAAGGTCATGAACGAAACAAGGCCGGAATCGATGTCGGCATTCTGGATGCCGTTTACGAATAACCGCGATTTCAAGGCCAACCCGCGCTTGCTGGTGTCGGCCGAAGGCATGTATTACAAGGACGTCGATGGCAACAGCATCCTCGATGGCACGGCCGGCCTGTGGTGCGTGCCATGCGGCCATGCGCAGCCGAAAATCGTCGGCGCCATCCGCGAGATGGTGGGCCAGCTCGATTTCGCCCCCACCTTCCAGATGGGCCATCCGGCCGCCTTCGACCTGGCGGAAAAACTGATGGACTACACGGGCCACAAGTTCGGCCACGTGTTCTATACGAACTCCGGTTCCGAGGCCGTCGACACGGCGTTGAAGATCGCGCTGGCCTACCACCGGGCGCGCGGCGAGGGTGCACGCACTCGCCTGATCGGCCGCGAACGCGGCTACCACGGCGTGGGTTTCGGCGGCATTTCCGTGGGCGGCATCGGCGGCAACCGCAAGACTTTCGGCCCCTTGCTGCCCGGTGTGGACCACTTGCCGCACACGCACAACCTGAACAAGAACGCCTACGCGGTGGGCGAGCCCGAATACGGCACCCACCTGGCCGACGAACTCGAACGCATCGTCGCGCTGCACGACGCCTCGACGATTGCCGCCGTCATCGTCGAACCGGTGGCCGGTTCCACGGGCGTGCTGATCCCGCCGAAAGGCTATCTGAAACGCTTGCGCGAGCTGTGCACCAAGCACGGCATCCTCTTGATCTTCGATGAAGTGATCACGGGTTTCGGCCGCATGACGACGCCGTTCGCAGCCGACTATTTCGACGTCGAGCCGGACCTGATGACGACGGCCAAGGGCCTGACCAACGGCATGGTGCCGATGGGCGCCGTCTTCAGCAAAAAGTATATCCACGATGCCTTCATGGACGCGCCGCCCGGCATCGAACTGTTCCACGGCTATACGTATTCCGGCCACCCGCTGGCCTGCGCCGCCTCGCTGGCCACCCTGCAAGTGTTTGAGGAACAGGACATCCTGGGCCACGCCAAAGCGATGCAGGCGTATTGGAGCGACGCCGTGCATTCCCTGAAAGGCTTGCCGCACGTGATCGACTTGCGCAGCATCGGCCTGATCGCCGGCATCGAACTCGATCCCATCGCCGGCAAGCCCGGTACGCGCGCCTTCAACGCCTTCAAGCAGGCCTTCGCCGACGGCGTGCTGATACGCACGACGGGCGACATCATCGCCCTGTCGCCGCCGCTGGTGCTGGAAAAACAGCATATCGACGAGCTGTTCGGCAAGCTGGCCAAGGTATTAAAGAATCTCGACTAAGGAACACCATGAACACGCTCGACATCATCACCCACTACATCAACGGCGCCAAGGTCGACACCACCAGCGGCCGCTATGGCGACGTCTACAATCCCGCCCTGGGCGTACCCGTGGCCCGGGTGGCGCTGGGCACCGTGGAAGACGTGGACGCGGCCGTGCAGGCGGCGGCTGCCGCCTTTCCCTCGTGGTCGGCCACGCCGCCGCTGACGCGCGCCCGTGTCCTGTTCCGCTACCTGCAGCTGTGCCAGCAGCACACGGACGACTTTGCCGCCATGCTCACGCGCGAGCATGGCAAGACTTTTGCCGATGCGCAGGGCGAAGTGGCGCGCGGCATCGAGATGGTGGAATTTGCCGTCGGCATACCGCAATTGCTGAAGGGCGAATTCACGGACCAGATTTCGCGCGGCATCGATGCCTGGTCCATGCGCCAGGCGCTGGGCGTGGTGGCGGGCATCACGCCGTTTAACTTTCCCGTGATGGTGCCGATGTGGATGTTCCCGGTGGCGATTGCCTGCGGCAATACCTTCGTCCTGAAACCGTCCGAGCGCGATCCTTCCGCCTCCCTGCTGCACGCGAAATTGCTCAAGGATGCCGGCTTGCCCGACGGCGTCTTCAACGTGGTGCAGGGCGACAAGGTGACGGTCGACGCCTTGCTCGACCACCCCGTGGTGCAGGCGATCAGCTTTGTCGGCTCTACGCCGATCGCCGAATACATCTATGCGCGCGGCAGCGCCAGCGGCAAGCGCGTGCAAGCGCTGGGCGGCGCGAAGAACCACATGGTGGTGATGCCCGACGCGGACATGGAGATGACGGTCGACGCGCTGATCGGCGCGGCCTACGGATCGGCGGGCGAGCGCTGCATGGCCATCTCCGTCGTCGTGGCCGTGGGTGACGCGGGCGACAAATTGATCGATGCACTGGCAACGCGCACGGCCGCACTGAAAGTGCGCGACGGCATGCAGCATGGTGCGGAAATGGGACCGGTCGTGTCGCTGGCCGCCAAGCAGCGCATCGAAAAACTCATCGCCTCGGGCGTGGAGCAGGGCGCGACCTTGGTGGTCGATGGCCGCAACCATGTGGTGCCGGGCCGCGAGAACGGCTTCTTTGTCGGCGGCACCCTGTTCGACTATGTGACGCGCGACATGAGCATCTACAAGGAAGAGATTTTCGGCCCCGTGCTGTGCGTGCTGCGCTGTCCTGACGTCGTGCAGGCGGTGGAGCTGATCAACGCCAACGAGTATGGCAACGGCGTGGCCATCTACACGCGCGACGGCGGCGTGGCGCGCGAATTCGTGCGCCAGATCCAGGTCGGCATGGTGGGCGTCAACATCCCTTTGCCCGTGCCGATGGCCTTCAACAGCTTTGGCGGCTGGAAGCGCAGCATGTTCGGCGACCACCACGCCTATGGCCCCGAAGGCGTGCGTTTCTACACGCGCCACAAGGCCGTGATGCAGCGCTGGCCGAACACGGCAAGCGCTGGTGTGGAATTTGCTTTTCCCCAGATGAAGTAACGGTTTCACACTAACAGTCCACCGCAGGCCAAAAGAAGGAAAACGCGATGATCGAGTCCCTCAACTATTTGCCGCATCCCGCCCTGCCCAACGCCGAATTGGCGGGCCACTTCACGGACCTGGCGCCGCCCCTGACGACGCGCCAGGCCGCCATCGAAAGCGCCCGCTGCCTGTACTGCTACGACGCGCCGTGCAGCCGCATCTGTCCGTCGGAAATCGACGTGGCCAGCTTCATCCGCAATATCCACGACAGGAACATCAACGGCGCCGCCGCCGGCATCCTGAAGCAGAACATCCTGGGCGGCAGCTGCGCGCGCGTCTGCCCCACGGAAATCCTGTGCGAAGACGTCTGCGTGCGCAACCACGACGCGGAAAGCCAGCCCGTCAAGATCGGCCTCTTGCAGCGCTATGCCGTCGACCACATGAGGTTTGCGGCGCACCCTTTCAAACGGGCGGCAAGCACGGGCAAGACGATCGCCATCGTCGGCGCGGGACCGGCCGGCCTGTCGTGCGCGCACCGCCTGGCCATGCTGGGCCACGACGTGGTGATCTTCGAGAAGGAAGACAAGGCGGGTGGCCTGAATGAATACGGCATCGCCAAGTACAAGCTGACGGACGATTTCGCGCAAAAGGAAATCGACTTTCTGCTGGGCATAGGCGGCATCGAGATCCGATGTCGGCAGGCGCTGGGCGGGAACTTGCAGCTGCGCGATCTGCATGCGCAGTACGACGCCGTCTTCCTCGGCCTGGGCCTGGGCGCCAGCCGCAAGCTGGGCTTGACGGGCGAGGAGGCGCCGGGCTTGCTGGCCGCCGTCGATTACATCGCCGCGCTGCGCCAGGCGGACGACCTGGCCGCGCTGCCCGTGCCGAAACGGGCGCTTGTGATCGGCGCCGGCAATACGGCCATCGACATGGCCGTGCAGATACAGCGCCTGGGCGCCGAGGAAGTCACCCTGGTCTACCGGCGCGGCTTCGACGCCATGACGGCCACGCATCACGAACAGGAGATCGCCAAGGCGAACCAGGTGCGCATGCTGACGTGGGCCCAGCCGCAGCAGGTGTTGCTCGACGGCGAAGGCAAGGTGGCCGGCATGCGCTTCGAGAAGACCCGCATGCAGGGCACGCGCCTGGCGGGCACGGGCGAAACGTTCGACGTGGCGGCCGATGCCATCTTCAAGGCCATCGGCCAGAGCCTCGACACGGACGTGCTGCATGACCCGATGGCCTCATTGCTGAAACGCGAAGGTGACAAGATCGCCGTCGACGCAGGTTTTCGGACGGTGCTGCCGGGGATCTACGCGGGCGGCGACTGCGTGGCGCCGGGCCAGGACTTGACGGTGCAAGCCGTCCAGCATGGCAAGCTGGCCGCACTGGCCATCCATTCCGATCTGTTGAATAAAGTGGAGGCTGCATAATGGCTGATCTCAGCATCGAGTTTTGCGGCATCAAGGCGCCGAACCCCTTCTGGCTGGCGTCCGCACCGCCGACCGACAAGGCCTACAACGTGGTGCGCGCCTTCGAGGCAGGGTGGGGCGGCGTCGTGTGGAAGACGCTCGGTGAAGATCCTGCCGCCGTCAACGTCTCGTCGCGCTATTCCGCCCTGTACGGCAAGAACCGCGAAGTGGTCGGCTTCAATAACATCGAACTGATCACCGACCGTTCTCTGGAAATCAACCTGCGCGAAATCACGCAGGTGAAAAAGGACTGGCCCGACCGCGCCATGATCGTCTCCCTGATGCTGCCCTGCGAAGAGCACTACTGGGCCGACATCCTGCCCAAGGTCGAGGCGACGGGGGCGGACGGCATCGAACTCAATTTCGGCTGCCCGCACGGCATGCCGGAGCGGGGCATGGGCGCGGCCGTGGGCCAGGTGCCCGAGTATGTGCAGATGGTGACTGCCTGGTGCAAGAAGCACAGCAAACTCCCCGTCATCGTCAAGCTCACGCCCAACATCACGGACGTGCGCATGCCGGCGCGCGCGGCCAAGGCGGGAGGCGCGGACGCCGTCTCGCTGATCAATACCATCAATTCGATCACCTCGCTGGACCTGGACCGCATGGTGGCCTTGCCGATCGTAGGCGACGCCAGCACGCACGGCGGCTATTGTGGCTCTGCCGTGAAACCCATCGCCTTGAACATGGTGGCGGAAATCGCCCGCGATCCGCTGACGCGCGGCTTGCCCATTTCCGGCATCGGCGGCATCGGCAACTGGCGCGACGCGGCCGAATTCATCGCCCTGGGCGCCGGCTGCGTGCAGGTGTGCACGGCCGCCATGCTGCATGGCTTCCGCATCGTCGACGAAATGAAGGATGGCTTGTCGCGCTGGATGGATGAAAAGGGCTATGCGCGTATCAGCGACTTTTCCGGCAAGGCCGTGGCCAACACGACGGACTGGAAATACCTGGACATGAATTACCAGGTCATCGCGCAGATCAACCAGGACGACTGCATCAAATGCGGCAAGTGCTATGTGGCTTGCGAAGATACGTCGCACCAGTCGATTGCGCAGCTGATCGACGCCGCCGGCACGCGCATCTATGAAGTGATCAAGGAGGAATGCGTGGGCTGCAACCTGTGCGAAATCACCTGTCCGGTGCAGGGCTGCATCACGATGGTGCCGCAAGCCACGGGCAAACCGTACATGAACTGGACGCAGGATCCTCGCAACCCTCGGGCGTTGGTGACGGCCTAACATAAGCTACTGCGCGTCGCGCCTTGCGGCCTGTGATGCTCACCGTGCTCCAGCACGGTTGCGCTTCTCGGCCACAATTCGCTGCCGCTCGCTACGCTTCTGTTAGTCGTTGCAAGGCTGACGTCTGGCCAGGGAAATCCAAGGCACAGTTTTTGCGTACATTTATTTTGTAAACAGTTGCCCATCTTTGCAGTAAGCTAGGCTGCAGCCGTTTCCACTTTGCCGTATCCCTGGCGCCTTCGCGTGCCAGCGGTCTAACCGATGGAGCAACCCTGTGAACCACGACTATTCAGGCAACACGCAACTCTGGAATGAAGACCTGGCGCCCACCACGGCGGCGCAGCGCACCTGGCGCTGGTATCACTTTGCCGCGCTGTGGGTGGGCATGGTGATGTGCATTCCCGCCTACACCCTGTCGGCCAGTCTGATCGACAGCGGCATGTCCGGTTACCAGGCCGTGCTCACGGTATTTCTCGCCAACGCCATCGTGCTCTTGCCCATGCTGCTGATCGGCCATGCGGGCACCAAATACGGCATCCCGTATGCCGTGCTGGCGCGCGCCTCGTTCGGCACCATGGGCGCGCGCCTGCCGGCATTGATGCGCGCCATCGTCGCTTGCGGCTGGTACGGCATCCAGACCTGGTTCGGTGGGCAGATGATTTACACGCTGATGGGCGTGCTGGTAGGCCATGAGCTGGGCGGCGAGAAGATCGCGGGCCTGGGCATCAACGGCAGCCAGCTGCTGTGCTTCCTGGCCTTCTGGGCCATCCAGTTCTATTACATCCTGCATGGCATGGAGTCGATCCGCAAGCTGGAAACCTATACGGCGCCGCTGAAAATCCTGATCTGCTTCGTGCTGCTGTACTGGGTGCACAGCAAGGCAGGCGGCGTGGCCAGCCTGCTGGACCAGCCATCGCAATTCATCCCCGGCGGTAAAAAGGCGGGCCAGTTCTGGAGCGTCTTCTGGCCATCGCTCACCGCCATGGTGGGTTTCTGGGCCACGCTGGCCTTGAACATTCCCGACTTCACGCGCTTCGCCAAGACGCAGCGCGAGCAGGTGATCGGCCAGTCGATCGGTTTGCCGGTACCGATGGGATTGCTGGCCATGCTGGCCGTGATCGTCACGGCAGGCTCCGTCGTCATGTACGGCAAGGCCATCTGGGACCCCGTCGACCTGGCCAGCCGCATGACGGGCGCCGCCGTGCTGATCGCCCTGATCATCCTCTTGATCGACACGGTCAGCGTCAACCTAGCGGCCAACCTGGTGGGGCCGGCCTATGACTTTTCCTCGCTGGCGCCAAAGCAGATTTCATACAAGATGGGCGGCTACATCACGGCCTTCATCGCCATCGTCATGATGCCGTGGAAGGTGCTCGAGTCGACGCAGGGCTATATCTTCACGTGGCTGATTGGCTACTCGGCCCTGCTGGGGCCCATCGCCGGCATCCTCATCGTTGACTATTATTTCGTGCGCAAGACGCAGCTCGACGTCAGGCAGCTGTACCGCGACGACGGCGTCTACTCGTATGGCAATGGCTGGAACATGGCGGCGCTGATCGCCTTCGTCATTGCCGTGCTGCCGAATATCCCGGGCTTTTTGAACGCGGCCTTTCCCACAGCGTTTCCGGGTGTGGGCGAAGGCTTCAAAACCATCTACACCTACGCGTGGTTCGTGGGCGTGGCCATCGCCGCAGTCGTCTACGGCGTCACGATGAAGGGCAAGGTAGCTGCACTCGTACAGCAGGCGCCCCAGTCCTGATCTTTTCGAGAAGGAGACAAGATGACTACACTGATACGTGGCGGTACCGTCGTCAACGCCGACCGCGCGTTTCGCGCCGATGTGCTGATCGAGGGCGACACCATCGCCGCCGTCGGCGAGAACCTGGCGCCGCCGGCCGGCGCCACCGTGATTGACGCGGGCGGCCTGTACGTGATGCCGGGCGGGATAGATACGCACACGCACATGAATTTGCCCTTCATGGGCACCGTGACGTCCGACGATTTTTTCACGGGCACGGCGGCGGGACTGGCCGGCGGCACCACCACCATCATGGACTTCGTCATTCCCGCGCCGAAGCAGTCGCTGATCGAAGCGTATCAGCAGTGGCGCGAGTGGTCGGCCAAGGCCGCCGGCGACTATACCTTTCACGTGGCGATCACCTGGTGGAGCGAGCAGGTACATGCAGAGATGGGCGTGCTGGTGCGCGAGCATGGCGTGAACAGCTTCAAGCACTTCATGGCCTATAAAAACGCCATCATGGCCGACGATGAAACCTTGGTGAAAAGCTTTACCCGCTCGCTGGAGCTGGGTGCGCTGCCCACCGTGCATGCGGAAAACGGCGAGCTGGTTTTCCAGTTGCAGCAAGCCTTGCTGAAGAAGGGGATTACCGGGCCGCAGGCGCACCCGCTGTCGCGCCCGCCGGCCGTGGAAGCGGAGGCGGCCAACCGCGCCATCGCCATCGCCAACGTCTTGAATACCCCCGTGTACATCGTGCACGTCTCGTGCGCCGAGTCGCTCGACGCCATCACGCGGGCGCGCGCGAATGGCCAGCGCGTGTATGGCGAAGCGCTGGCGGGCCATCTTGTGATCGACGACAGCGTCTACCAGAGCGATGATTTTGACTATGTGGCCGGCCACGTCATGAGTCCGCCGTTTCGCGGCAAGCACCATCAGGCGGCCCTGTGGCATGGCCTACAAAGCGGCAACCTGCACACGACGGCCACCGACCACTGTACCTTCTGCGCCGAGCAGAAGGCGGCTGGCAAGAACGATTTCACGCGCATCCCGAACGGCTGCGGCGGCGTGGAGGAACGCATGGCCGTCGTCTGGGACGCGGGCGTCAATTCCGGCCTGCTGACGCCGTCCGAATTCGTCAAGGTGTCATCGACGAATGCGGCGCAGATCTTCAATATGTATCCGCGCAAGGGCGTCATCGCCGCAGGCAGCGATGCCGACATCGTGCTGTGGGACCCGCAGGGCACGCGCACCATTTCCGCCGCCACGCAGTTCGCCAGGGGAGGCTTCAATGTCTTCGAAGGGCGCACCGTGCGCGGCATTCCCCGCACCACGATTGCCGCCGGCAAGGTAGTGTTCCACGAGGGCGAACTGATGGCCGTCGAAGGGGCCGGGCGCTATGTCGAACGGCCTGCCTTTTCCGCCACCACCGCATAAGGAGTTGACGATGGATGCATTGCGTATCAATGGCGAACGATTGTGGGCGGCCCTGATGGAACTGGCGCGTATCGGCGCGACAGCGAAGGGCGGCGTCAAGCGCCTGGCCCTGACGGACCTCGACAAGGAAGGCCGCGACCTGGTGGTAGGCTGGGGCCGCGAGGCGGGCATGAGCATCACCATCGACCAGATCGGCAATGTCTTCATGCGCCGCGACGGCACGGACAATAGCTTGCCGCCCGTGATGACGGGCAGCCATATCGACACGCAACCCACGGGCGGCAAGTTCGATGGCAATTACGGCGTGCTGGCGGGCCTGGAAGTGGTGCGCACCCTGAACGATTTACAGATCAAGACGCAGGCGCCCATCGAAGTGGCCTTCTGGACCAACGAGGAAGGCTCGCGCTTCGTGCCCGTGATGATGGGGTCCGGCGTGTTTTGCGGCGCCTTCTCGCTCGAAACCGCCTACGCGGCGAAAGACACGGAAGGAAAAACGGTGGGCGAGGAGCTGGCGCGCATCGGCTACAAGGGCGATCAGGTGCCGGGCGACCATCCCATCGGCGCCTATTTTGAAACGCATATCGAACAGGGCCCCGTGCTGGAAGACGCCGATAAAGTCATCGGCGTGGTGCCGGCCGTGATGGGCCTGTCGTGGTACGACTGCGTGGTGACGGGCATGGAAGCGCATGCGGGACCGACGCCCATGGGCCTGCGCAAGGATGCGCTGCAGGTGGCCACGACCATCATGCAGGAAGTGGTGGCGATTGCGAACCGCTACCCGCCGTATGGGCGCGGCACGGTGGGCATGGTGCAGGTCTTTCCGAACAGCCGTAACGTGATCCCCGGCGAAGTCAAATTCAGCATCGACCTGCGCAACGTGAACGATGAATTGCTCAACACCATGCATGGCGAGATCACGGCCTTCATCGACGCCACGCGCGACAGGACGGGACTGGAGATCTCTCTTGAACGGGTTTCCTATTACCCGCCATGCCCGTTCCACCCCGACTGCGTGGGCGCCGTGCGCAATGCCACGGCCAAACTCGGCTACTCCGTGATGGACGTGGTGTCCGGCGCCGGCCACGACGCCATCTACGCGGCCCGGCTGGCGCCGGCCGGCATGATCTTCGTGCCGTGCAAGGACGGCATCAGCCACAACGAAATCGAAGACGCCAAGCCCGAGCACCTGGAAGCGGGCTGCAACGTGCTGTTGCACGCGATGCTGGAGCGGGCCGTGGCCGTGTAAGCTCAGGGCTTGGGCTGGAAGCTGCGCAAAAACGCCAGCAGCGCGCGCGCCGCGATGTCGGCGTCGTCGGCCGTCATGGTTTCCAGCGGATTGTGGCTGATGCCGCCATTGCCGCAGCGGGTAAACAGCATGGCCACGTCGGTGATGGCGGCCATGGCCATGGCGTCGTGGCCGGCGCCCGACAGCAGCGCATACGGTGCGATGCCCACCGATTCCACGGCCTGCGCCAGCTGCGCCATCAGCCACGGCGCGCACGGTGCGGCACGCGCCGACAGCAGCAATTCCAGCTGATAGTCGATCTGGCGCCGCGCGCAGATGGCGGCGATGCCATCCAAAATGTCGTCGACGGCAGCCTGGCGCACGGCGTCAACGGCCGCGCGGATATCGAGCGACAGGGTGCAGGCGCCGGCGATCACGTTGACGGAGCCGTTGGGCACGTGCAGCTGGCCCACTGTGCCCACCAGCGCCTCGCCCTGGCTGCAGCGCTGCTCCACCAGCAGGATGATTTCGGCCGCCGCGCTGGCCGCGTCCTTGCGCATGGTCATGGGCGTGGTGCCCGCGTGGCTGGCCACCCCGCCAAGATTGACCAGGTAGCGCGAGCTGCCCGCAATCGCCGTGACGATGCCCAGCGGCAGGTCGCGCTCGAGCAGCACGGGACCCTGCTCGATATGCACTTCCACATAACCGAGCAAGTCTTCGGGATCGCGCGCGATGGCGCCGATGGCGCTCGCCTCGTGGCCGGCGGCGGCCAGCGCGTCGCGCATGCTCACGCCGTCCGCATCGACCTGTTCCAGCAGCGAGACGTCGAATTTTCCCGTCACGGCTGTGCTGCCCAAAAACGTGCTCTTGAAGCGCACGCCTTCCTCTTCCGCGAAACCGACGACCTCGAAATGAAATGGCAGCTTTTCGCCCCGTTCATGCAGGTGGCGCACGACGGCGATCGGCAGCACGATGCCCAGCCGGCCGTCGTACTTGCCGCCGTTGCGCACCGTGTCGTAGTGCGATCCCGTCATCAGCGTCTTCGCGCCCGGCGCGTCGGACAGATAGCGGCCGACGACATTGCCGACGGCGTCGATGTGCACCTGCATGCCGGCCTCCCGCATCCAGTCGGCCAGCTGCGCGGCCGTTTTCCGGTGCGCCGGCGTCAGGTAGGCGCAGGTCAGGTTGTAATCGCTGTCGCTCCAGCCGGCCAGGGTTTCCGCATGCTGCATGATGGCGGGGCCGAAGTCCAGGCGCACGTCGAACAGATCGTTCAGGCGCAGCTCGGCGATGCGCTTGATCTGCCGCAGCGATTCGGCCAGTTCATCGGCGCGCCGGTTCTTCAGGCGGCGGGCAAACGTGGCGATGATGTCCTGGCGCGTCAAGCCTTCGCCCGTCGGGCCCTTGACGGCGAGGATGAAGGGAAAGCCGAATTTGGCGTTGTATTCGCTGTTGAGGCGCTGCAGGGTGGCGAATTCTTCGGCGCTGCACAGGTTCAGGCCCGACTTGGCCTGCTCGCGCGTCGATTCCGCCGTCAGCTGCCCGGCGATGGCGGCCTTGCCGGCCAGTTCCGGGTGGGCGCGTATCAGTCCCAGTTGCTCTTCGGGCGAGGCTTGCGCCAGCACGTGCTGCAGTTCAGTCTTGAGCGCCGTCAGGCTGGCAAACGGCCGGGCGGCGGCCGCGCGCTGGGCGATCCAGGGCGAATGTTCGTAGATGCCATGCAGGTGGGCGATAAAATCGGCCTGGCTGCCGGCGTTCAGGTCTGAAAGGGTGGTCATGGTTTTCCGATCATGCAAGCGGTGATGATAGCGCCCCGGTCCTGTCTCCATTATATGCGCGTGCTGATAGCGGCTATCGCTGCACCAGCGCCTTGGCGGCCGCGCTGACCTGGTCGCGCAGCCATTTGTGTTCGGGCGCCTGGTGCACGCGCTGGTGCCACAACTGGTAAAAGCGCATGGGCGGGAATTTCAAGGGCACGGTATACGTTTTCAGCGGCAGGGTCTTTTCATAGAAGCGCATGAATTGCCGGCCCGTGGTGAGCACCAGGTCCGTCTGCGTCAGCATGTAGGGAATCAGGCCGAAATACGCCGACTCCACCACCACGTTGCGCTGCAGGTTTTGCCGTTCGAGGAAGGAATCGATCACGCCGTGGTAGCCGGGCATCATCTGCGACGGCGCCACGTGGGGCAGGCTCAGATAGTCGTCGAGCGTCATGGCGTCGCTGGCCGTGCGGCGCGCATAGGCGTTTTCCGCATGCATGGCGCAGATGATGGGGTCTTCGAACAGCTTCGAGATGTGCAGGTGGGCGGGCGGCTCGTCCCAGTTGGCGATGACGAGGTCCAGGCCCCCGTCGGAGAGCTGGCGGATATGGTCGATGCCCGGCCCCAGGCTATGCAGCACGACGCGGCTTTTCGGCGAGCCGCGGCGCAGCAGGGCCACCACGTTGGGCAGGAACTGGCTGTCCAGGTAGTCGGGCGCGGCGATATGGAAGGTGCGCGCCTCTTCCTGCGCCACGAACGGCGTCTTCTTGACGAACAGGCTTTCCGTCTGGTCGAGGATGCGCTTGGCCGGATTGAGCAGGCTTTCGCCATGCTGGGTCGGCACCATGCCGCGCGCGCCGCGCACGAGCAGCGGGTCGCCCGTCAGTTCGCGCAGCTTGCGCAGCGAGGCGGAAATCGACGGCTGCGGCTGATTGAGCTTCAGTGCCACGCGCGAGACGTTCTTTTCCACCAACAGCAGGTAGAGGATGCGGATCAGGTGCAGGTCGAGGTGTTGCGGCAGGCTGGACATGTGGCGGCGCCTCTGTTGTATATCGATTTGAATATGTCAAATATACGATATTTTTCATGTGATGGGCGGTAAATCCGTTTATCTTGTGTAGATTGGCACGAATATTGGTTCGGTCTGACTAGAGGAAATTTATGGAAGTATTTGCCTACCTGATCCCGTACGGCCTTGAGTGGCTGAACCTGATCGTCCGCTGGCTGCACGTCATCACGGGCATCGCCTGGATCGGTGCTTCCTTTTATTTCGTCTGGCTCGACAACTCGATCCGCCCGCCCGCGCCCGGCTCCGAGCTGGCGAAGAAGGGCGTGTCGGGAGAGCTGTGGGCCGTGCATGGCGGCGGCTTCTACAACCCGCAAAAATACCTGGTGGCGCCGGCCGAACTGCCGAAGGAACTGCACTGGTTCAAGTGGGAAGCGTATTCGACCTGGCTGTCCGGCTTTGCGCTCTTGACGATTGCCTACTACTTCAATGCACAGGCCATGATGATCGACAAGGCCGTGGCCGATCTCTCCAGCGCCCAGGCCGTCGGCATCGGCATCGCCACCCTCGTCATCGGCTGGACCGTGTACGACCTGCTGTGCCGCTCGAAGCTGGCGCACTATGAACTGTGGTTCGGCGTGACGGTGTTCGCGCTGATCGTCGGCGCCGCGTACGTGCTCACGCATTTGCTCAGCGGCCGCGCCGCCTATATCCACGTGGGCGCGATGATCGGCACCATCATGGTGGCCAATGTGCTGATGCTGATCATCCCCGGCCAGCGCAAGATGGTCGAAGCCATGGCGGCCGGCAAGCTGCCCGATCCCAAGCACGGCCAGAAGGCCAAGCAGCGCAGCGTGCATAACAATTACTTTACCTTGCCGGTGCTGTTCATCATGATCAGCAACCACTACGCGATGACCTATCGGAACGATCATGCGTGGCTGGTGCTGGCGCTGATCATGCCAGCCGGGGTCTTCATCCGCCACTTCTTCAACCTGCGCCACAAGGGCCGTGTCGAGTGGCGCTACCCGGCCATCGGCGTGGCCTTGCTGGTGGCGGTGGCCGTGGCCATCGCGCCGAAAGCGCCCGTGGCCATGGCGGCCGCGCCGGCGGTGGACCCGGCCGCGCAGTTCAGGAGCGTGCACGCCATCATCGCCCAGCGCTGCGCCACCTGCCATTCGGCGCACCCCACGCAAGCGGGTTTCGCCACGGCGCCGGCCGGCATGATGCTCGATAATGAAACGCAAATCCGCCAGCACGCGGCGCAAATCTACAAGCAGGCCATCGAACTGAAAGCCATGCCGATCGGGAACCTGACCAATATGACGGAAGCCGAGCGCAGCGAACTGGGCGCCTGGCTGCAACTGACCATGCAAGGAGCAAAATGACTACGCACGCAGAAAAAATCACGGCCTGGATCGACGAGCACTTCGACGAGGAAATCGCCTTTTTACAGAAGGTGGTGCAGCAGCCGACGGATACCCCGCCCGGCAACAACGCGCCGCATGCGGAGCTGGTGGCGCAGCTGCTGCAGGCGTATGGCTGGAACGCGGAGCAGCATGCGGTGCCGGCGGACCAGGTCGAGGCGTACGGCATGCAGAGCATCACCAACCTGATCGTGCGCCGTCCGTATGCCGCGGGCGGGCCGACCGTGGCGCTGAATGCGCATGGCGACGTGGTGCCGCCCGGCGACAACTGGACGTATCCGCCGTATGGCGGGCAGATCGACGGCGGTTATATCTACGGCCGCGCGACGGCCGTCTCGAAAGGCGATTTCGCCACCTATGTATTCGCCGCGCGCGCCCTGGAAGCGCTGGGCATTCCATTAAAAGGCCAGCTGGAGCTGCATTTTACCTACGACGAGGAATTCGGCGGCTTGCTGGGGCCGGGCTGGCTGCTGGAACAGCAGCTGACAAAACCCGATTTCGTCATCGCGGCCGGTTTCAGCTACGGCATCGTCACGGCGCACAACGCCTGCCTGCAGCTGGAAATCACCGTGCACGGCAAGTCGGGCCACGGTTCCATGCCGGAGACGGGACACGACGCGCTGCAGGCGGCCAACAAGATCCTCAACGCCATCTACGGCCAGTTGCCGCAGCTGAAAAAGATCAAATCCAAAGTGGCCGGCATCGACTCGCCCACCATGCTGGTGGGGCGCATCGACGGCGGCACGAATACCAATGTGGTGCCGGGCAAGGTCGTCATGAAGATGGACCGCCGCATGATTCCGGAAGAAGACCCGGTGGCGGTGGAAGCGCAGGTGCGCGCGCTGATCGAGGACGCCGTGCGGGGCGAGCCAGGCATCCGCATCGAGATCCGCCGCCTGCTGCTGTCGCATGCGCTGCGGCCCTTGCCCGGCTCCGAGCAACTGGTCGGCAGCCTGCAAAAGAATGCGCAAGCGATCCTCGGCGAGACGATACCCGCCGTCGGCACGCCCCTGTATGCGGATGCGCGCCTGTATGGCGAGCGGGGCATCCCGGCCGTGCTGTATGGCGCCGGCCCGCGCACGGTGCCCGAATCGAACGCGAAGAAGGCCGACGAGCGCCTGGCGCTCGACGATCTGCGCAAGGCCAGCAAGATCGTGGCCCTGACCCTGCTCGACTTCCTGGGACAGAAATAGGGCAGGAAATAAGGCAAGGCAGTTTGGCTTACAATGGGCCGACCACACTTTAGGTGAAGAAGAGCTCCATTGAATACCCGTTTTCTCGAAGCGTTTGTCTGGGCCGCGCGGCTGGGCAGCTTTCGCACGGCGGCCGACAAGCTGCACATCACGCAAGCCGCCATTTCGAACCGCATCGCCTCGCTGGAGCAGGATTTCGGCACGCGCCTGTTCGATCGCGACGCGCGTGAAATCCGCCTGACCTTCGCCGGGCGCAACCTGCTCGGGTACGCCGAGCGCATGCTGGAGCTGTGCCGCGACATGTATGCGGCCAATTCCTCGCCCGCGCAGATCACGGGTGAGGTGCGCATCGGCGTCATCGAAACCATCGTGCATACCTGGCTGATCCCGTTCCTGCAGCGGGTGCAGGAACGCTATCCGGGCATCGAGATTCAATTGACGTCGGAATCGACGCGCCGCCTGCACGAACAGCTGCAGCAGGGCGAGCTCGATATCGCGCTGCAGACGGACATGCTGACGGGCGACCATATCCGCAGCACGGGCAGCGGCGCCATCGCCATGGGCTGGGCCGGCAGGGCCGCCGACTGGCCCGCTACGGGCGCGCCGTTCACGGTGGCGCAACTGGCGCAGCATCCGATCATCACCATGAACCGGGGATCGCAGCCGCATTCCGCCTTGAAGGCGCTGTGCCAGGACGAGGGCGTGCAGCTTGGCCGCGTGCACTGCGTCAGTTCGATTTCCGCCATCGTGCGTCTGGTCAAGGCGGGCTTCGGCATCGCCGTGCTGCCGCTGGCGCCCCTGCGCGAGGAAATCGAACAAGGCAATATCGCGCTGATTCCCTGCACCAGCACCCTGGCGCCGCAACGCATCGTCATCAGCTACAGCGAAGACATCACCACGGAAGCGATTCAGCTGGTGGCCATGCTGGCGTGCGAGGAGGCGGCCAGGTTCACCTTGGCGCTGGGCGAGGAATATGGCGCCGGGTGATGTCGGCTTACGCTGGCGCTAAGCCGACCGACGATGCCGTGGTGGAGGTGAGTCGCGTAGGTCGGATGAGCGCCCAGGCGCGTAATCCGACAACATTGTTGGCTCCACCCACAAGAAAAACTTATCAGTCGCGTTCAGAATAACCCGTTTGCCAAGTGATGGCGCGCCACCTATTCTGGGTTGGCACTCCACTTACAACGCAAACGGAACCCTCATGACGACGTCCACCACCACCTTGCCCGGCATCCTGTTCGTCTGGACCAGCGCCGACCCGGAACATGAACGCGATTTCAACCGCTGGTACGACCGCGAGCACGTGGAAGAGCGCGTGCGCATTCCCGGCTTCGTCAGCGGCACGCGCTACCAGAGCGTGCGCGGTCCCCGCAAATACCTGGGCCTGTACCGCACCGTGTCGCTCGCCGCCTTCCAGACAGCCGACTACTTCAAGGCCTTCGGCCAGCAGACCCCATGGTCGCTGACGAATCTGCAGCGCATGGTGGACCCGATGCGCAGAGTCTGCGCCATCGAGGCAGAAACGGGCATGGGCACGGGTGCCTGGCTGGCCGTGCTGCGCCTGGGGGCGCCGGCCATCGGCCAGGATGCGCAAGCGGTGGCCGCCATGACGAAGCTGGGGGCGACATTGCTGCAGATCGACGGCGTCATTGCCACGCGCTTGCTCACTCCCGACGTCAATTTGTCCGGCCCCCTGCCGGCCGAGCAGAAGGAAGGGCGCGTGCTCGATCCGATTTTCCTGATCGACGCGTCCTCGGAACGTGCCGCCATGGCCGCCGCCGATGCCGCCAGCGCGGCGCTTGGGCTGGACGGGGAGCAGGCGGCCATCCTGCAGCTGTCCTGGCAACTGCGCGAAGCCGACCTGCACGCCGCCTGACGCGGTCACGCGCATCTTGCCGGCACTGATAACACGAGACACGGGCCACGGCGCAGGGCAAAGCATCCTGCGGCGGACCTGCAATAAAACTGACGAGAGAGGTAGGCAATGACCACATATACAACGGCAAGCGCAGCGCATCCGGCGGCCCAGGCACCGGGTGACAAGTCAAAAACGGGCCGCCTGGCCACGGCCAGCATGGTCGGCACCACCCTGGAGTGGTATGACTTCACTGTCTACAACACCATGGCCGCGCTGATCTTCAATCACCTGTTCTTTCCCTCGTTCGATCCGCTGACGGGCACCATCCTGGCCTTTTCCACGTATGCCGTCGGCTATATCTCGCGCCCCATCGGCGGCGTGATCTTCGGCCACCTGGGCGACAAGCTGGGGCGCCGCTGGGTGCTGGTCGTGACCCTGATGCTGATGGGCGTGACGACGGGCCTGATGGGTCTCCTGCCCACGTACGCGACGGCCGGCATCTGGAGCCCGGTCCTGCTGGTGGCGCTGCGCTTCGTGCAGGGCATCGCTTTGGGCGGCGAATGGGCCGGTGCCGTACTGATCTCCGTCGAACACGGCGCGCCGGACAAGCGCGGCCGCAACGCTTCGTGGACGCAGGTGGGGCCGTCGTTCGGCACCTTGCTGGCGACCGGCTGCATCGGCCTGATCACCTATCTGCTGCCGCATGAAGCGTTCATGGACTGGGGCTGGCGCATGCCGTTCATCGCCAGCCTGCTGCTGGTGGCCTTCGGCATGTGGATACGCAGCGGCATCGAGGAAACACCGCTGTTCAAGGAACTCGACCAGCAGGACGCGAAGGCGGAAGCGCCGGTCGGCGACGTGCTGCGCCTTTACTGGCGCCGTCTGCTGATCGCCGGCGGCGTGCGCATCGGCTCGGACGTGCTGTATGCGCTGGTGGTGGTGTTCACCCTGACGTATGTGACCACCGTGCTGCACCTGTCGTCGACCCTGGCGCTCACCGCCATCATGATCGGCACGGCTTGCAATGCGCTGTCGGTACCGCTCTTTGGCGCCCTGTCGGACAAGATCGGCCGCCGCCCCGTGTATGCGCTGGGCGCCATCCTGGGCCTCGTGTGGGCATTCGCCTTCTTCACCCTGCTCGACGCGGCCAGTCCGGCGGCCATCGTCACGGCCGTCGTCGTGGGCCTGGTCATCCACGCCATCATGTATGGCCCGCAGGCCGCCTTCGTCATCGAGCAATTCCCCACCAAGGTGCGCTATGCGGGGTCTTCGCTGGCCTACACCCTGGCCGGTGTCATCGGCGGCGGCTTTGCGCCCCTCGTCATCGCCAGCCTGTATCGCTCGTACAACAGCACCATGGCCGTCTCGCTGTATGTGGCGGCGGCCTTGCTGATCACCGGCGCAGCCGTGTTTGCGGCGCGCGAAACGGGCCGCGGCCCCCTCGAAGAATAAGGAAGATCATGACTACCCACACCTTCAACCTGGCCGGCCACGGCCCCGTCACCTTCGACATCGACCAGTTGATCATCGCCGGCTGGACGGGCCGCGACATGGCGATGGTCGAACACCATATCGCCGAACTGGAAGCCATCGGCGTGGCGCGCCCGAAAAGCGTGCCGACGTTTTACCGCGTGGCGGCATCGCTGCTGTCGAGCGACGCGGCCATCGAAGTGCCGGGCCGCGACTCCTCTGGCGAAGCCGAATTCGTGCTGTTCTCCACGGAATACGGCCTGCTGGTGGGGATCGGCTCCGACCATACGGACCGCAAGGTGGAAAGCTATGGCGTGACGGTGTCCAAGCAGATGTGCGGCAAACCCGTGGGCGATACCCTGTGGCCTTATGCCGACGTGGCCGGCCACTGGGACCAGCTGCAGATGCGCTCCTGGCGCGAACGGGCCGGCGTGCCGGCCCTGTACCAGGAAGGCCCCGTGACGCGCATGCTGTCGCCGGAAGACCTGATCTTGCGCTACACGGGGCAGGCGACCCTGCCCGTGGGCAGCGCCATGTTCTGCGGCACGCAGCCCATCATCGGCGAAATGGGCCATGGCGACGCGTTCGCGCTGGAGCTGTATGATCCAGCCTTGCAGCGCCGCCTGCAGCACCGCTATGCCGTGCAAACCCTGCCCGTGGAAGGATAAGAGCATGACCCAGTTGACCAAGACCATCCGCGACCTGGCGGCCGACCTGGCCGCCGGCCGCATCACCAGCGTGGCATTGACGGAGCAGATGCTGGCGCGCGCCGAGGCGCACCGGGCGCAGGGCGGCCATGCGTATGTCAGCCTCGATGGCGAACAGGCCCTGGCCGAGGCCCGCGCCAGCGATGCGGCGCGGACGGCCGGCTGGGTGCCTTCGCCGCTGGCCGGCGTGCCCATCTCGATCAAGGACCTGTTCGACGTCAATGGGCAGGTCAGCAGCGCCGCCTCGCTGGCGCTGGCCGGCGCGCCGCCCGCCGTTGTGGATGCAGGTGCCGTGGCGCGCCTGCGCGCGGCCGGCGCCATCCTGCTGGGGCGCACCAACATGAGCGAATTCGCGTTTTCCGGCCTGGGCTTGAATCCCCATTACGGCACGCCGCGCCATCCGCACGACGGCGCGCGCGTGGCGGGCGGCTCCACCTCGGGCGGCGCCGTGACGGTGGCGCTGGACATGGCGGCCGGCGCGCTGGGCACGGACACGGGCGGCTCGATCCGCATCCCATCCGCCTTTTGCGGCTTGACGGGCTTCAAGCCGACGGCGGCCTCCGTTTCGCTTGAAGGCACGGTACCGCTGTCGCGTTCCCTCGATTCGGCCGGCCCCATCGCCCACAGCGTCGACTGCTGCGCCATCCTGTACGCGGCCCTGTCGGGCAAGGAGATCGCCGACGGCGCACCGGCATTGAAGGGCTTGCGTCTTGGCTTTACCCTGGACTACGTCGGGGCCAATGTCGAGCCGCAGGTGCGGCAGGCTTTCGACGCCGCGCTGGGCAAGCTGCGGCTAGCTGGCGCTCAAGTCGAACAGTTCGATTTCCCCGAATTGCTGGAGCTGCCAGGTATCAATGGCGGCGGCGGCCTGGTGGCGGCGGAAGCGTGGCACTGGCACAGGGTGCTGCTTGAAGAGAAGGGTGCGCAGTACGACCAGCGCGTGGCGGCGCGCATCCGCCGCGGCCAGCAGCAGGGGGCGGCCGACTACATCGACCTGCTCGATGCGCGCGCGCGCCTGATCGCCATCGCCAAGCAGCGCCTGGCGCCGTTCGACGCCTGGCTGATGCCCAGCGTGGCCATTCTGGCGCCGCAGCTCGCGCCGCTGGAAGCGGACGACGCCACTTTTTTTGCCACGAACGGCCTGGTGCTGCGCAACGCCAGCGTCATCAACTTTCTCGACGGCTGTGCGCTGTCGCTGCCTTGCCATACCGACGGCGAGCTGCCAGTGGGGCTGGGCATCTGCGGCCTGGCGGGCGCGGACGATCAAGTGCTGCAAATCGGCCGCGCCGTGGAGGCGTTGTTGCGGGGGCGTGAAAAAGAATAGTGCTGTAGTGCAGGAAAATGCCAATTCTGTCATGATGGCTGGCATTGACATGGGATAGTCGCGCTGCGGGCGCCGGCAAACTTCACACTGTGCACCGATACGACCTGATTAGCTGTCATGACTGCGGCGTGCTGTACCGCAAACGTCCGCTGCGTCCCCGCGAAAAGGCGCGCTGCATCCGTTGCCGCTCGGTGCTGTACCGGGGCGCGCCAGGCCGGGGCGCGCATGCGCGGGGCGCATCGGCCGAATTGAGCAAGGTGGTGGCGCTCACCCTGGGCGCCGCCTTCGTCTTCCTGATCGCCCAGTTTTTTCCCATCGTCGAACTCGACGTCAATGGCCTCACTTCCAGCGCCACCTTGCTCGGCTCCATCCGCGTGCTGTGGTACGAGCAGATGCATATCGTGGCGACGATGGTCTTCCTGTTTACGATCCTCTTTCCCGCCATCGAACTCGGTTCGCTGCTGTATGTGGCGCTGGGCTTGCGCGGCGGCGTCAAGGTGCCGGGCTTCAACCGCGTGCTGCGCGCCGTGCAGACGGCGCGCGAATGGGGCATGACGGAGGTGCTGATGATCGGCATCCTGATCACCGTCGTGAAGATGACCAGCCTGGCCACGGTGCTGCCGCAACCGGGCTTGTTCGCGTTTGGCGCGCTGACCCTGATGCTGGCCATCGTCGTCTCGTTCGACCCCAAGGCCCTGTGGAATCTGGGCGACGACCTGACCCGCCAGGCGCTGCCCGGCATCCGCTACAAGGCCTTCGCGCCGGGCGCGAAGATCGTTCCCTGCCATGCCTGCGGCCTGGTGGCGCCGCCTGCGGGCAAGGGCAGGCACCTGGCGTGCGTGCGCTGCGGCACGGCCCTGCACGTGCGCAAGCCGGACAGCATCAACCGCACCTGGGCCTTGCTGATCGCCGCCATGATCCTCTACATTCCCGCCAACCTGCTGCCCGTGATGGTGACGCAGTCGCTGTTCGGCGCGCAGGACGACACCATCATGAGCGGCGTGGTGCTGTTCTGGACCAGCGGCTCGAAGGGCCTGGCCATCATCATTTTCATCGCCAGCGTGGTCGTGCCGATGTTGAAGCTGGGCGTGCTGGCGCTGCTGGCGTTTACGGCGCAGCGGCGTTCGCGCTGGCGGCCGCGCCAGCGCACCATCTTGTACCGCATGGTCGAATTCATCGGCCGCTGGTCCATGCTCGACATCTTTGTCGTCACCCTGACGGTGGCGCTGGTGCGCTTCAAGTCGCTGGCCGTGATCACGGCCGGTCCCGGCGCGCTGGCCTTCGGCGCCGTGGTGGTGCTGACCATGCTGGCGGCGATGCAGTTCGACCCGCGCCTGATCTGGGACCCCGTTGATGGCCAGGTGCCTGGCGAGGAAGAACCCGTGGTGGTGGCAAATACCGGAAACAATACAGTGATTGGAGAACAGCATGTCTGACAACGAAGCGGGCGGCCTTGCCGAAACGGGTGGCCGTCCATTGCCGGAACCCGATGTGGAGCAGGGCAGCCGCTGGCTGCCGTCGCTGGTATGGCTCATTCCGCTGCTGGCCGCGCTGATCGGCGCCGGCCTGGCCGCCAAGTCCATCCTCGACCAGGGGCCCACGGTGACGGTCAGCTTCAAGAGCGCCGAAGGCCTGGAGCCGGGCAAGACCAAGGTCAAATACAAGGATGTCGAGATCGGCCAAGTGCGCGCCATCACCCTGGGCGACGACTTGAGCAAGGTACTCGTGACGATCGACATGAGCAAGGAAGCGCGCCGCTTCGCCACCGCCGATTCGCGCTTCTGGGTGGTGCGCCCGCAGATCGGCGCCAGCGGCGTGACGGGGCTGGGCACCTTGCTGTCGGGCGCCTATATCGGCGTCGACACGGGCAAGTCGGAGGCCAAGAAGGACAATTTCGTCGGCATGGAGAGTCCGCCTGCCGTGGCAGGGGACCAGAAGGGCAAGCTGTACACCCTGCATGCGGACAGCCTCGGTTCCGTCGACGTGGGTTCGCCCCTGTTCTTCCACCGTCTGCGCGTGGGCAAGGTGGTCAGCTTCGCGCTGGACAAGGATGGCAACGGCATCACCATGTCGGTCTTCGTGAACGCGCCGTACGACCAGTTCGTCGGCAAGAATGCGCGCTGGTGGCACGCCAGCGGCGTCGACGTGCGCCTCGATTCGAACGGCTTCAAATTGAATACGCAATCGCTGGCCGCCATGCTGGTGGGCGGCATCGCCTTTGAGGCGGAAAACGGCCGCAGGCCCGAAGAACCGGCGCCGGCCAATGCCAATTTCCGCCTGGCGGCCGACGAGGCCAGCGCTATGCGCGAGCCCGATGGTGAAGCCATTACGACCGTATTCTATTTCGACCAGTCCCTGCGCGGCTTGCAGCCTGGCGCCACGGTCGATTTCCGCGGCATCGTGCTGGGCGAGGTGCGTTCTGTCGGGATCGAGTTCGATCCCGTGAAGAAGAACTTCCGCATGCCCGTCACCGTCAACCTGTACCCGGCCCGCCTGGGCATGCGCTTCAAGGCTGCCGTCGACGATGAGGAAGGTTCGGCCGGCCACCAGCTGCTCGAACGCATGGTCAGCCGCGGCTTGCGCGCGCAGCTACGCACGGGCAACCTGCTGACCAGCCAGCTGTACATCGCGCTCGACTTCTTCCCGAAAGCGCCGAAGGTGGCGCTGGACCTGAACAAATATCCGCTGGAAGTGCCGACTGTGCCCAATACCCTCGATGAACTGCAGACGCAGATCGCCAGCATCGCCCGCAAGCTCGATCAGGTGCCGTACGCGGAGATCGGCAACAACCTGAACGCCACCATCAAGCAGGCCAATACCCTGTTCAAGCAGCTCGATGGCCAGGTGGTGCCGGAAAT
Organism: Janthinobacterium glycogeni; assembly: GCF_051380725.1. Lineage (NCBI taxonomy): Bacteria > Pseudomonadati > Pseudomonadota > Betaproteobacteria > Burkholderiales > Oxalobacteraceae > Janthinobacterium > Janthinobacterium glycogeni. The sequence continues at coordinate 67,943 of NZ_JBNYXP010000005.1, forward strand.
GCGCGATACCCTGACGGCGGCGAAACAGACCTTCGGCACGGCCGAACAGGTGCTGCAAAAAGATTCGCCGCTGCAGTCGGACGTGCGCCAGGCCTTGCAGCAGCTGACGCAAACCCTGCAATCGCTCAATGCCCTGTCGGATTACCTGGAACGTCACCCCGAATCCCTGATCCGCGGTAAAAAAGGAGATGAGAAAAAATGAAGCAGCCAATTTTTGCGCTTTTGATGACAGCCATCCTGCTGGGCGCCTGCTCCACGCCCCAGCCCGAGCATTTCTATACGCTCAGCGGCGGCCCCGACGCGCAGCCGGCCAAGCCTGTGAAATACTATGTCGAGGTGCTGGCCGTCAGCGTGCCGCAGCAGGTGAGCCGCAACCAGTTTGTCGTGACGGCGCCATCGGGCCGTATCGAATTGCTGGAGCAGCAGCGCTGGGCGGGGCCGCTGGCCGGCGAGATCGGCCAGGCCCTGTCGACGGCCGTGACGAACGACCTGGGCGCCATCGACGTGTTCCGCACGCCGCATCCCGATAACCTGCCCGTGTACCGCATCAGCACCAATGTGCAGCGCTTCGAGTCCGTGATGGGCCAGTATGCGCTGATCGACGCTGTGTGGAGCGTGCGCCAGCTGGCCAGCAGCAAGGTGGTCACTTGCCGCACGATCGCCAACGAAAAGGTGGGCGCCGGCTATGATGAGCTGGTGCTCGGTCACCGCCGCGCCGTGAACCGCATCGCCGCCGATGCGGCCAGCGTGGTGCGTGCTTTTGACAACGGCAGCGCCGCCTGCCCGGCGGCCTGAGCCGCTTTCCGCTACCCAGTCCCGGCGGCCGCTGGTAAAATGCGGCCATGGGAATGACCTTGTTCACGCGCCGCTTTGCCGCCTGGATCGCCTGTTTCGCGATTCTGCTGGCGGCGCTCGCGCCATCGATTTCCCAGGCCGTCGCCAACGCCAAGCAGGAGTCGGGCTCCGGCTGGGCGGAAATCTGCTCGGTCGCCGGCATACGCTTCGTCCAGGTCGATGATGACGGCGCCGCCGACGGCAAGTCTGGCGGCAAGGCCATGCAGATGGAGCACTGCGCCTTCTGTTCCACGCATGCGGGCTCCGTCGGGCTGCCGCCCGCCAGCCCCGTGCTGCCGCTGCTTGTGGCCAGCGGCACGGCCATCTTCCCGGCCCTGTACTACCGGTCTCCCGCACCGCTGTTCATCTGGTCCGCCGCGCAGTCGCGCGCGCCGCCAAACCTCGTCTAAGTTTTTTTTTGCTTTTTCAATGCTGGCGCTGTCCACCTCGCGGTGTGACGCGCCGCATCCGCACACTTATACGAGAATCACATGAACAAACAACTGTTGGTGCTGGCCGCGGCCATCACCGTGGCTTATCCGTGCGCGCAGGCGCAGCAACTTGACCAAACCGACCACGCCATCGACACCGTCGTCGTTTCCGGCTCGCGCGCGCAAGCGTGGCTGTCCGAGACGCCGCAGGCCATCGGCGTCGTCAATGCGAAGACGCTGGAACGCGACAAGCCCAAAACCATGGGCGATATCCTCAACCGCATCGCCGGCGTGTACTGGAATGACCTGGGCAACGAGCAGCACAGCATGAGCATCCGCCAGCCGATCGGCACGAATGCCGTCTACCAGTATCTGGAAGACGGCATCCCCATCCGCCCGCTGGGCGTCTTCAATCATAACTCGCTCAACGAGATGAACATGGCGGGCGCCAGCGGCGTGGAAGTGGTGAAGGGCGCCGCCTCCTCGCTGTACGGCAGCAATGCGGTGGGCGGCGCCGTCAATTTCCTCACGGCCGGCGCCAGCGCCACGCCGACGGCAAGCGTGGGCGTGCGGCGCGACAACGTAGGCGGCTTCACCCGCTACGACACGGCCGCCAGCGATACCTGGGGGCCGCTGGGACTGCGCTTCTCCCATTACAGTTCGCGCCGTTCGCGCGACAACTGGCAAGAGTACAGCTACGGCGACAAGGATTCGTTCTCGCTGCGCGCCGACTATGCGCTCGGCCCCGCGTCGCAGCTGCGCGCCACCATCGTGCACACGGATCTCGATGCGGCCATGACGGGCAGCCTGTTCGAGAACGATTATCGCAGCCATCCCGGCAAGAGCCTGAACACGTTCAGCTACCGCAAGGACAAGACCACGCGCATGAACCTGGCGTGGGAGGGCGCGACGACGGCCCATGGCACCAGCACCGTCACCGTGTTTACGCGCAAGAACGACCATGGGCAGATTCCCGCATATTCCATCGGCAGCTGCGCAGGCATGCTGTGCAAGGGCGTCATCAACAACAACCACGTCGATTCGCTGGGGCTGGACCTGAAGCACCAGCAGGAATTCGCCTGGCTGCGTTCGCGCCTGATCGCCGGCGTGTATGTCGACAAGAGCGACAATCCCTTTGTCAGCGACAATCTCTCCATCGTGCGCGATGCGGCCACGGGCCGCTACCTGCGCTATACGCTGGCCAATGCCAGCAATCCCCAGGGCGTGCGCGACTACCAGACGGATATCCTCAACACGGCCGTCTTCGCGCAATGGGAGTTTTCACCGCTGGCCGGCACGCGCGTGGTGCTGGGCGGGCGCTCGGACGCCATCCGCTACGATTACCACAACAAGCTGGCGCCCGGCGGCAGCACCAATTACGGCGCGCCCGACGAGTCGCGCAGCTTTTCGCACGTGAGCCCGAAGCTGGGCGCCACCTACGCCATCGGCCAGGCGGGCAGCGCGTATGCGAACGTCAGCCAGGGTTTTACGCCACCCGAGGTGAGCCAGCTGTATGGCAAGACGGGCATCGCCGACCTGCAGCCGTCCGTCTACAACAACTATGAACTGGGCTTGCGCTGGGCCTTTTTGCAGGGCCGCCTGAAACTCGACACGGCCCTGTACCGTCTCGACGGGCGCGACACCATCGTCAGCTATACGCTCTCGCCGGGCAACAGCGAAAACCGCAATGCGGGACGCACGCGCAGCGAAGGGCTGGAGCTGGGCCTGAACTACGACAGCGGCCCGTTCGACGCGCGCTTCGCCACGGCCATCGCACGCCACCGCTACCTGCGTTACCAGGTCTCCGCCAGCCTCGATTACAGCGGCCGCGCCATGCCGCAGGCGCCGCGCGACATCACCTCAATCGAGATCGGCTACAAGCCCGTTGCGGGCGCGCGTATCGCGCTCGAAGCCGTGCATCAGGGCCGCTACTGGATGAACAACGCCAACACGGTGGAGTATGGCGGTCACGCGCTGCTGAACCTGCGTGCCAGCTACCGGCTCGCGCGAGGCCTGGAGGCGTGGGCGCAGGTGCGCAATCTGGCCGACAAGCGCTATGCCGATTCGGCCAGCAGCAGCTATGCGGGTACGGGCAGCTATGCGCCGAACAGCCAGAACCAGTACACGCCCGGTGCGCCGCGCAGCGTGATGCTGGGCCTGGGCTATACCTTCAACGCACTGTGAGGCTGGCCATGGACGATTTCACCTTTCTCATCGCGCGCCGCAAAAGCCTGTACTGGCGCATCCATTTCTGGGCCGCGCTGATCGCCTCGCCGTTTGCCCTGGTGGCCACCCTGACGGGCATTCTGTATGTGTTCACGCCGCAGATCGAGGCAAGCCTGTATCGGCACCTCGACCATGTGACGCCGCAAGCATCGATGCTGCCGCTGGACGCCGCCGTTGCGGCGGCGGAACGGGCGGCGCCACGCGGCTGGGCAGTGCAGCACTTGGTGCCGCCGTTCCAGCAGGACGATGCGGTGCAGGTGGCGTTCGCGCCGCCCGGCGGCGTGCAGGATGAGCATGCGGCCCATGGCGGACATGCGGCGCCGGCCACGCCCGCCAGACCGAAGTTCGGCCTGCCCGCGCAAGCCATCATCGTGTATGTGAATCCGTATGATGCGCGCGTACTCGGTACGCTGGCGAGCGGCGAGCGCTTCGGCAACTGGGCGAAAAAGCTGCATTCGCGCCTGCTGCAAAACGATGGCTGGCGCTGGATGATCGAACTGGCGGCCAGCTGGCTGATGGTGATGCTGGTGACGGGCGTGGTGCTGTGGTGGCCGCGCGGCGCGCAATCGGGCTTGCCGAAGCGGGGCGCGCAGGGCCGCAATGGCTGGCGCCAGTGGCATGCTTTTCTCGGCGTGGCGCTTGGCATCGTCAGCGTCGTGATCCTGACGACAGGACTGACGTGGAGCCAGCAGGCGGGCGCGCGCATCCGCGCGCTGCGCGACGTCAGCGGCCAGGCGCCGCCGCCCGTGCCGCGCGGTCTGCATTCGCGCGAGGAAGGTGCTCCGCTCGACTGGCAGGGCGCCTGGCAGGTGGCGCGCAGCCATGCGCCTGCCATCGCCGTGCAGCTGACGGCGCCGGCCAGCCAGGACGACGTGTGGCGTGCCACCATGGCCGACCGCAGCCGGCCCACCTTGCGCTTCGACCTGCAATTCGACGCCTACAGCGGCAAGCCTTTGTACTATGCGGGGTGGGAGGCGCAGACGGCGTTCGGCAAGGCCACCGCCATCGGCATTCCGTTTCACCGCGGTGAATTCGGCTGGTGGAACCAGGCCTTGCTGCTGCTGTTCGGCGCCAGCGTGCTGTTTTCGCTCGTGTCGGGCTGGGTGATGTTTTTCAAGCGGCGTTTGCCGGGTACTTTGGGTTTGCCCAAGCTGCTGCCCGGCGCGTGGACGTCGCCATCCGCGCTGGCCTGGCTGGCGGCGGCCGGCATGTGCGCGCTGATGCCGCTGCTGCTCGTTTCCGGCTGCATGCTGATGCTGCTGGAGCTGGGGTTGGAGCGCGCCAGACGCCGGCGCATGGCTGCACGTTGACATGGCACACGGCTCGGCGATTGTTGCGCTAGAATGAAAGGAAGCGGCCAGGCTCGTTGCCATGGGCCGCCCCTTGCAATGGCTAAACCATGGTATTCATCGATTTTTTCGCCTTGTCCGCACTGGCCGCGACGTCGGCCGGCGTCACTCAAAAATGCAGCTGCTGCACCGTTCCGCTCGATGCCTGGCAGCGGCTGCCGACGTCGCTGGAACTCGACCGTTTCGAGGAGGTCGGCACCTTGCGCGAAGATCCGTACGAGGAACCGACGTTTGACGAGTACCACCCGCACGGCACGCGCTATGACAGTGCCGATGCGCCCATCGCGCCGCGCTACTATCCCGCCAACCTGAGCCAGGTGGCCCGCTGCCTGGACTGCGGCCGCCACTACCTGCGCTACAACGAGGCGGGCGGTTATTTCACGGAGCTGCGCATCCGCGCGCTGCGCCCGGCATTGCTGGCCGACGCGGCGTAGTCACTGCTACAGGCTTTCCTTGACGTGGGCGATGCCGTGTTCATCGTAGATCGAGTACACGGCGGCGAGGAGGTTGTCCAGTTCCGGCGAGCGGTCCATATGCCGCATGCTGAATAAAATGGGCGAGAACGCATGCTTGTCGTCCAGCTTGCGATACACGACGTTCCGATGATGCATGGCCTGCACGCTTTCCGGCACGATGGAAATGCCCTGGCCGGCCGCTACCAGTCCCATGGAAATCTGCAGTTCGCGCACTTCCGTGACGGGACCGGGCGTGACATTGCCTTCGCTGAACATGGCCAGCACCTGGTCGGCAAAGCTGGGGCGCGGCGTTTTCGGATACACGAGCAGGGTTTCGTGCACCAGGTCCGTCAGGCGCAAGCCGCCTTCCCCCCTGGCCAGCCGGTGGCCGGGCGGCAGGGCCACCACCAGGCGTTCTTCGCGCAGCAGGATGCGGCGGATGCTGGGGTCTTCGCTTTTCAATCGCCCGAAACCCACGTCGATGCGGCCTTCCTTCAGGGCCTTCAACTGCTGCACCGTCGTCATTTCATGCAGGGTCACGTCGACTTCGGGATGGCGTTCGCAAAAGCGGTGCGCGATGTCGGGCAATTCCCCATACAGGGTCGAGGCGACGAAGCCGATCGACAGGGTGCGTTCCAGCTTGCCGATGCGTTGCGTCATCGCCTGCAGGTCGCGCACCTGGTCGAGCAGGGGCCGCGCATGGGCGAGGAAAAACTCTCCCGCTTCCGTCAGCCGCAGCGGCCGCGACCCCTTTTCGATCAGCGCCACGCCCAGCGTTTCTTCCAGCTGCTGCATCTGCCGGCTCAGCGGCGGCTGCGCGATGTGCAGCCGCGCGGCGGCCCGCGTGAAGTTCCTTTCCTCTGCTACCGCGACGAAGTAGCGCAAGTGCCGTAATTCCATCTTCATACCTTTCAGGTATAGGTTTGATACCAACTCGGTGTTGGACGTGGGGGCGTTCGGGGAATATCGTGTCTCCACTCCACAGAATTATACGGAATAAATATGATTCAAAATATCGATACCTACCTGGTCGATGTGCCAACCATCCGTCCGCACCGGATGTCCGTCGCCACCATGAATACGCAAACCCTGGTGCTGGTGCGGCTGCGCTGCGCCGACGGCATCACCGGCTGGGGCGAAGCGACCACCATCGGCGGTTTGGGCTACGGCGGCGAAAGCCCGGAAAGCATCAAGACGAATATCGATACCTATATCGCGCCGCTGCTGGTCGGTATGGAAGCGAGCGCAGTGGCCAAGGCGATGGCCAGGGTGCGCAAGGCCATCCAGGGCAACCGCTTCGCCAAATGCGCGATCGAGACGGCGCTGCTCGACGCGCAGGCGCGCCGCCTGAACGTGCCGCTGTCGGAATTGCTGGGCGGCCGCGTGCGCGATGCGCTGCCCGTGGCCTGGGTGCTGGCCAGCGGCGACACCGCGCGCGATATCGCGGAGGGGGAAAAAATGCTGGACCTGCGCCGCCACCGCATCTTCAAGCTGAAGATCGGCTTGCGCGACGTGATGGATGACGTGGCCCATGTGCTGGAGATCAAGCGGGCGTTGGGCGAACGGGCCAGCGTGCGGGTCGACGTCAACCAGGCCTGGAGCGAGACGGACGCCGTGCGCGGCATCGCCGCGCTGGAAGCGGGTGGCATTGACCTGATCGAGCAGCCCGTCAAGGCTGGCAATCGCGCCGCGCTGGCGCGCCTGAAGCAGCGCTTCGACGTGGCCATCATGGCCGACGAAGCCTTGCACGGCCCCGCCGATGCGCTGGCGCTGGCCCAGGCCGACGCGGCCGACGTGTATGCCGTAAAAATCACCCAGTCGGGCGGCTTGCTGCCCGCGCTGGAAGTGGCCACCGTGGCGCGCCTGGCCGGCGTGGGCCTGTACGGCGGCACCATGCTCGAAGGCGGCGTCGGCACGGCGGCCACGGCCCACGTGTGTTCCACGTTTGCCGAACTGGCCTGGGGCACGGAGCTGTTCGGGCCACTGCTGCTGACGCAGGAAGTCTTGCGCGAGCCGCTCGTGTACCGCGACTTCATGCTGCAGGTGCCGACGGGTCCGGGCCTGGGCGTCGAGATCGATATGGACAAGCTGCGCTCCCTGCAGCGTCAATAAAGGAGACACCATGTTATTCCATGTACGCATGAACGTGAACCTGCCATTGAGCATGCCCGCCGAACAGGCGGCGCAGCTCAAGCAGACGGAAAGGGAACTGGCGCAGCGCCTGCAGCACGAGGGCAAATGGCGCCACCTGTGGCGCATCGCCGGCCAGTACGCCAACATCAGCGTCTTCGACGTGGACAGCGTGGACGAGCTGCATGATTTGCTGACTTCGCTGCCGCTGTTTCCCTACATGCAGATCGACGTGATGCCGCTGTGCCGCCATCCTTCGTCGGTGCGCGACGACGATTCCTGAGGAGACGTGCGATGACGCAGATAGACAACGGCACTGCCGGGAAAACGTGCGAGGTCGACGGTATCGGCCTGCATTACCGGACGGATGGCGAGCGTGGCAAGCCCTGCCTGGTCCTGTCGAATTCCCTGGGCACGGACCTGTCCATGTGGGATGCGCAGGCGGACGCGCTGGCGGGCGACTTTTTTGTCGTGCGCTACGATACGCGCGGCCATGGCCAGTCCGCCAGCGGCGGCGCGCCGTTCGGCATCGACCGGCTGGGCCTGGACGTGGTGGCGCTGCTCGATCACCTCGATATCGCGCGCGCCGCCTTCTGCGGCATTTCCATGGGCGGCTTGATCGGCCAGTGGCTGGGCATACACCAGCCGCGGCGCTTGACGCAGCTCGTGCTGGCAAATACGGCGGCACGCATCGGGGGCGCCGCGCCGTGGCAGCTGCGGGCGGAACAAGTGCGCCGCGACGGCATGGCCGCAGTGGCCGACAGCGCCGCCGCGCGCTGGTTCACGCCGCAGTTCATCGCGCGCGAGGCGGACACGGTGGCGCGCCTGGTCGGCATGTTGCGCAGCCAGGATGCCGGCGGCTACGCGGCCTGCTGCGACGTGCTGGCCCAGACGGACTTGCACGCCGGTGTCGGCACGATCAGCGTGCCCACCCTGATCATCGCGGGCGAGCACGATCCCGTCACCACCCTCGACGACGGGCGCTGGCTGCAGCGGCAGATCGCGGGCGCCCGCCTGGCAAGCTTGCCTGCCTCGCATATCTCGAACGTCGAAGCGGCGGACTTGTTCACGGCGCAGTTGCGGACCTTTTTGTTGTGAGGCTTGCTGTACCGTATAGGTATGGCAGGAATTTGACTTCCCCCTGAGCACCGCCACCGGCAAGACCGGCATGCGGCAGGGGAAGCTTTCTTGAAAAATAATAATAAGAAAAGCAGACTTGGAGTAGACAGATGGAAAACAGATTGATCATTATCGCCGCGGTCACGGTGGGCTATTTCGCCCTCATGTCGTACATTACGTATAGCGTGCGCAAGCATGCCAACAGCGCCGAGGGCATGACGGCGGGCGGGCGCAATTATCCCGCCTACCTGATCGGCGCGCTGCTGCTGTCGGAATTCATCGGCAGCTCCGTCAGCATCGGCACGGCGCAGAAGGGTTATGAACTGGGCATTTCCGCAGCCTGGAACCTGGTGGCGCTGTCGCTGGGCTTCTTGCTGCTGGCCATCGTGCTGGTCAAAAAATACAAGGAAAGCGGGCAGTCGACGATTTCCGGCATCCTGGCGCAAACCTACGGCGAACCCGTGCGCTATGCGGCGTCGATCCTCACCATCGTCGCGCTGAGCATCGTTGCCGTGGCCCTGTACGCGAGCGGCGGCGCCGTGCTGGCGGCCGTGTTGCACATCAACAAGACGGTGGCCATTTTGCTGGTGGGCGCCATCACCGTGATCTATGTCAGCCTGGGCGGCATGCGCTCGGTGGTGTACACCAACTTTGCCCACTCCATCGTCAAGTACCTGGGCGTGATCCTGGCGCTGGCGTATGCGCTGGAAGCGACGGGCGGCATCGGCGCGCTGCAGGCGCAATTGCCGGCCAAGATGTTCAATTGGGTCGAGATCGGCTGGGGCCAGATCATCGCCTGGATGATCGGCGGCATCGGTTCCATCTTTGCCACGCAATACGTGATCCAGGCCCTCGTCAGCACGGACAACCCTGCCGTGGCCAAGCGCGCCTGCTATTACGTGTCGTCGCTGATGATTCCGTTCGGCCTGATGGCGGCCCTGATCGGCATGTGCAGCGCCGTGCTGTATCCGGGCATGAAGTCGATCGACGCCTTTCCGACATTGATCGCGCACATGCCGGCGTTTTCCGCCAGCATCATGATCGTCGGCCTGGCCGGCGCCCTGTTCGGCGGCATTTCCGCCACCACCCTGGCATCGGCGACCCTGGCCATGAAGGATTTTTATGATCCCTGGTACAACAAGGCGAAGAACGATGCGAAATCGCTGATGTTCCTGCGTATCGCCATTGTCGTGGCCGGCCTGCTGCCGCTGGTGCTGGCCCTGTATGCAGAAAAACTGCTGATGATCGCTTTCCTCGGCAAGGCCCTGCGCGCCACCCTGGCCGTGCTGGTGCTGATGGCCTTCTATGCGCCGAAGTTCGGCACGCCGCGCGGCGCCTTCGTCGGCGTGATCGTTTCCGTGATCGCCACCATCGGCTGGTTCCTGGCCGGCAATCCGTATGGCGTCGACAGTTCCTACCTGGCGCTGGCCGGCCCGCTGCTGACCATGGGCATCAGCCACCTGTTCAAGCCGGCGCAAGCGGTGGTGACGCCGGCATCGTCGTCGCGGCTGTAGCTTGCCCAACCGTCACACCAGACCCGTCAGGTAATACAGGGCAATGACGAGGAACACGGCCACCGTCTTGATGACGGTGATGCCGAAAATGTCGCGGTAGGACTGGCGGTGCGTGAGGCCCGTGACGGCCAGCAGGGTGATCACGGCGCCGTTGTGCGGCAAGGTATCCATGCCGCCGCTGGCCATGGCCACCACGCGGTGCATGACTTCGAGCGGGATATGCGCCTGTTGCGCGGCCTGGATAAAACTGTCCGACATGGCGGCCAGCGCGATGCTCATGCCGCCCGAAGCCGATCCCGTAATGCCGGCCAGGGTCGTCACGGACACGGCCGCGTTGACGAGCGGATCGGGCACGCTGCGCAAGGTGTTGCTGACGGCAAGAAAGCCGGGCAGGGCGGCGATGACGCCGCCGAAGCCGTATTCGGACGCCGTATTCATGGCAGCCAGCAGCGCGCCGCCGACGGCCGCCTTGGTGCCTTCGGCAAAGGCGGCGCGGATGCGCCCGAAGGCCGTCACGCACACGAGCAAGATACCCAGCAACAAGGCGCCTTCCACGGCCCAGATGCCGGTGACGGCGGCGATCGACGTGGTCACGGGAGCGTGCAAACCGGGCAGGGCATCGGCGCTGAGCACGTAGCTGGCGCCATACCAGTGGGGAATCAGCTTGGTCAGCGCAAAGTTGGCCACGCCGACGAGCACCAACGGCGCGACCGACAGCAGCGGATGGGGCAGGTCGCCGCCACCGGTCTTGGCCTGTTCCGCTTCCACTCCGTAACCTTCGCCCGTCGCCATGACGGAGCGGCGGCGCCATTCCAGAAAAGCCAGCCCCATGATCACCGTCAGCACGGCACCGATGGTGCCCAGCCATGGCGCGGCCCAGCCGGTGGTATTGAAAAAGGTGGTGGGGATGATGTTCTGGATTTGCGGCGTGCCGGGCAGGGTATCCATGGTGAACGAAAACGCGCCCAGAGCGATGGCGCCCGGCATCAGGCGCTTGGGAATATTGCTCTGGCGGTACAGCTCGGCCGCAAACGGATACACGGCAAACACCACCACGAACAGCGACACGCCGCCATACGTGAGCGCCGCGCACACGGCAACGATCACGGCATTCGCCCGCGCGCTGCCGATGTAGCGGATGGCGGCCACGACGATGGACTGCGAAAAACCGGACAGCTCGATGAGTTTACCGAACACGGCGCCGAGCAAAAAGACGGGGAAATACAGCTTGATGAAGCCCACCATCTTTTCCATGAAGATGCCGCTGAAGACGGCCGGCACGGCAGACGGATCGGTCAGCAGCACGGCGCCCAGCGCGGCGACGGGCGCAAACAGGATCACGCTATAGCCGCGGTAGGCGGCCAGCATCAGGAAGGCCAGTGCGGCCAGAACTATCAGGAAAGACATCGGTCAGCCCCTTGCGCGAGAAGTGAGCAGGATATTAATGATGTAATTAATATCATACTTCTCGGCAACACGCCAACGCGTGGGTCAAGGTACCGGCAGCTTAAGCCGGCACAGCAAGGGGGAAGCGGCTGGTCGGGGTGAGAGGATTCGAACCTCCGGCCTCTGCGTCCCGAACGCAGCGCTCTACCAGGCTGAGCCACACCCCGCATACTGGTATTACAGCAGATGGCGGGGCGGGTTTCAAGCGGCGGCGTCAAGGTCTATTTCTTTTCCTGCTGGGCCTTCCTGATTTCCGCTTCGCTCACTTTCTTGGCGGGCGCGTTCGTCGCCGGCACCGTGGGATTTTTCCGCGTGGCGTTGGCTTGGGCCATGACGGCGGCGCAGTTCGTGTCGGGGGCCTTGTCGACGTTGACCAGCGGCAGCAGGGCGGCCAGGGGCGTGACGACGGTGGCCAGCGCCACAGCGGCGCCTGCCTTCAGGGCCAACGGGCCTTTTTGCGGGCCCACGTCCGGGTGCTTGAACGTGCCTTTCGCATACAGCGGGGTGCGCAGGGTGATGATGCGGGCGCCCTTGGTGCGCGGGCGCACGTCGAGGTCCAGGGTTTCGCTTGCCAGGTCGACGTTGCCCGTGACGTTCACGACGGCCGTGTCCGTATCGAGCACGAAGCGGCGCACGTCGGCCTGGCCATTCGTGACGGCGAAGTCGCTGGCCAGGCAGTTCAGGTGGACTTGCTTGTCGCCAAAGATTTTCACGAAGACGGCGTTGGCCAGGTTCAGGCCCGCCAGTTCCAGCATGAACTGGCTGACGGAGCCTTCGCTGACGGTGGCCGCCAGCTCGCCATTTGCGCTGGCCAGCATGGCCGAGATGGAATTGCCGTGGCCCGTCAGCGCCGCGTCGCCATACACTTCGCCGAAACTCGCCTGCATCGATTGCAGCTTGGGAAACAGTTCGCGGATCTTGAGGTGGCGCGCCGCCACCTTGGCTTGCGCGGCGATGGTCTTTTGACGGCCGTCGAGCGTGATGTTCGAGGTGATGTCGCCGCCGGCCATGCCGAAATTGAGCGGCGTCAAACTCAGCACCTTGTCTTTCATGCGGATGTTGGCGACGATATCGTTGAGCGGGATGTCGTGCGTGCGTACCAGTTTCTTGCCTGTGAATTTCACGTCGGCATCGAGCGCATCCCATTTCGCCGTATTGAACTGTTCCACGGGCAAGGCTTTGCTGTCGGGCTGCACGGGCGCCTTGCCGCGCGCCTGTTTGCGCGCATTGCTGTCGGCGCCGATGCTGGGGCCCAGGTCTTCCAGGCGCAATTGCTGCGACGTTACTTCGCCGCGCAGCAGGGGGCGGGGTTGGCGCGGCAAATATTGCAGGGTGCCGGCCAGGTCGCTCTGGCCAACCGTGCCCTTGAAGTTTTGATAGGTCCAGCTCCAGGCGGCGCCGTCTTTCTTGCCCAGCAGGCGGCCCTTGGTCGCGTAGTCCGGCGTTTCCGGCAGCAATACCCCTGTCAGCGGATACAGGTCGGCCATGCTGGCGCCGGCCAGGCTCAGCTGCAAATCGATGCCCGACAAGGAGCGCGGGTCGGTCAGGGTGCCATCGATGCTGGCCTTGTTCTTGCCCAGCACGGCATGCGCCTGCACGGGATACACGGTGTTATTGTCGGTCAGGGACAGCACGGCGCCCGCCTTGCCGCCGCCCGTCACGGGCGCCTTGCGGTAGCTGCCGCCCAGGGTGAATGCGATGCCGTATTTCTGCACGGGCGCGTTGCCTGGTGCGTCGCCCGGCGTGGCGTCGGGCGCCGTCGAGCTGACCTTGGCTTGCACGTCGAGCGCGATGCCTTCGTCGAGGTAGCGGATGACGCCGTCGCCGAAGGCCATGCGCTGGATTTCCACGTCCCATGTCGAAGGGCCGTTGTCCTTCAAGGTCCAGCTGTTGCTGCCGTCGGCGCGGCGCTGCAGGGCGATGTTCGGCGCCTCGAGGGCGAGATCCGTCAGCACCAGCCTGTGCTGCAACAGGGGCAAGGGATGGATCGCCAGGTCGATGCGTTTCGCGCTGGCCAGTTGCGTGCCGGCTGTCGCCCAGTCAGGGTTGCTCATGCGCACGTCGTGGGCGCTGATGACAGGCCGCGGCACGTAGCGACGCCAGCCCGGCTCGGTTTTGAGGCCTTGCTTCCATGTCACCTGCAGGTCGCCGCCGATGACGAAGCTGCGGCCCGTGCTTGCCGATACCTTCTCGTTGATGTAGGGGCGGGCGCGGTTCCAGTCGAAGGTCAGCACGAAGATGACCACGATGGCGATGAGGGTAAGCAGGGCGGCCAGGCTCCAGCCGAGGATTTTCAGGGGTGTCGAGCGTGTCATGGTAAGCCAGTCGCAATGATTTTTCATCAAGGTAGACCGATAGGCCAGAACAGTCGGTGCGCTGGGTTACGTAAGACACCGCGCTTGAAATGATTCAATAATTCGACTATTATTGAAATATGGAAAATGCAAAGACAATAGCGAACCAGGCGACTGCGCTGACGAGCGCTTCCGCCATCGTGGCCCTGGCTGCGCTGGCGCAGGAATCGCGGCTGGCCGTGTTCCGCCTGCTGGTGCAAGCGGGGCCGGAAGGCATGGCCGCGACGAAAATTGCCGACGCGCTGGCGATTGCGCCGTCGTCGCTGTCATTTCACCTGAAAGAACTCGCGCACGCCAATTTGGTGACGGCGAACAAGGCAGGGCGCTCCATCATCTATGCCGCCAATTATGCGGGCATGAACGGCTTGCTCGCCTTCCTGACCGAGAACTGTTGCGCCGGCGCATCTTGCTGCGTCAGCGAACCCAATGTAAAGGACATCACGCCATGACGATCACGATTTATCACAACACGGCATGCGGCACCTCGCGCAATACCCTGGCCCTGATCCGCAACACGGGCGTCGAGCCCGTCATCATCGATTACGTCAAGCATCCGCCGTCGCGCGAGGAACTGGTCGACCTGATCGAGCGTGCGGGCCTGTCCGTGCGCGCCGTCATGCGCGACAAGGGCGCCCTGTACGACGAACTGGGCCTGGCCAATCCTGAGCTGAGCGATGCGGCCCTGCTGGACGCCATGCAAGCCCACCCCATTTTGATCAACCGCCCCATCGTCGTCACGGCACTGGGCGTGCGCCTGTGCCGGCCGTCGGAAAAAGTGCTGGAGATCCTGCCGCTGCCGCAGCAAGGGGCATTTGTCAAGGAAGATGGTCAGGCCGTGGTCGGCGCCGACGGCAAACCGGTGAAATGAGCGGAGTATAAAAAACGGCGCCAGTGGCGCCGTTTTGTATTGGATATGAGTACCACGCGATCAGTGATTGCGGTCCACGGCAAACGAGCACAGTTGCAGCATCGATTGCTTGTAGACGCTGTCGGGCCAGCCGGCGATGGCGTCGGCGGCGCGCTGGCCGGCGATTTCCGCCTGCTGGCGCGTGTAGTCGAGGGCGCCGCTGCTGGTGATGGCCGTCAGGACGGTATCGAAATGCTGTTCGTCGCCTTGCTCGATGCAGCTGCGCACCAGTTCGCGTTGTTCCGGCGTACCGTTTTCCATCAGCCAGATCAGCGGCATGGTCGGTTTGCCTTCGCGCAAGTCGTCGCCCACGTTCTTGCCGATTTCGGCGGCGTCGCCTGCATAATCGAGCACGTCGTCGATCAGCTGGAAAGCCGTGCCCAGCGAACGGCCGTATTCGGCAGCCGCTTCGATATCGTCTTCGCTGGCGCCGGCGATCAGCGCGCCCAGTTGCGCTGACGCTTCGAACAGCTTGGCTGTCTTCGAGCGGATGACGTTCAGGTAGCTGTCCTGCGTCACGTCCGGATCGTGCATGTTCAGCAATTGCAGCACTTCGCCTTCGGCGATCACATTGGTGGCGTCGGAGAGGATTTGCATGACGCGCATATTATTGAGCGACACCATCAGCTGGAACGAGCGCGAGTGCAGGAAGTCGCCCACCAGCACCGAAGCGGCATTGCCGAACAGGGCATTGGCCGTTTGGCGTCCACGGCGCATCGACGATTCGTCGACGACGTCGTCGTGCAGCAGGGTGGCGGTGTGGATGAATTCCACCACGGCGGCCAGTTCATGGTGCGCCGTGCCGCGATAGGCGTGGGCATTGGCCACCAGCAAAATCAGCACGGGGCGGATGCGTTTGCCCCCTGCGCTGATGATGTATTCAGCGATCTGGTTGATCAGAATGACATCGGAGTGCAACTTTTGGCGGATCACCGTATTGACTGCATCCATATCGGCGGCAATCGTTTGCACGATGGTGTTTTGGTTAACGTGTTTGTTAGCGTCAGACAAGGCGAACCTGCATTAGATTGTGGGTGCCGCGATTATACGACAAGGCTTGCGCGTGCGTGATGTTTGCCTATGACTGTAGAGCAATTGATTGATCTTGTTGGCACTGGCGCGCGTTTTCCTGTCCGCCTGGCGCAAGCCTGACATCATGGCCAGGTTGTCGACATACCACGATCGTCAAGCTTTGTGAATACTTTTTGACGCAATTTCTCAGTCCGTGTATAATCGCTGGTTCTCCCTGTTGTGTACGGCTTGCTTTGCGTGACAGTGGGACAAATTCTTTCAACATTTGATGAGGTTTCAAATCATGTACGCGGTCATAAAAACCGGTGGCAAACAATACAAAGTTGTCGCTGGCGAAAAACTTAAAGTAGAACAGATACCGGCAGACATTGGTTCCGAAATCACCATCGATCAAGTTCTCGCAGTAGGCGCGGGCGATAGCATCAAGTTTGGTGCTCCATTGGTCGAAGGTGCAACGGTACTGGTTACGGTTGTGGCGCATGGTCGCCATGATAAGGTCAAAATTTTCAAGATGCGTCGTCGTAAGCACTACCAAAAGCATCAAGGCCATCGCCAGAATTTTACCGAAATCCAAATCGTTTCGATCAACGGCTAATCGCCGCTGTTTGAATTAATCAGCTATCAAGGAGTCTTAAATGGCACATAAAAAAGGCGGCGGCACAACGCGAAACGGCCGTGATTCAGAATCAAAGCGTCTGGGCGTTAAAGTCTACGGCGGCCAAGCTATCAATGCTGGCGGCATCATCATTCGTCAACGCGGCACCCCAGTGCGCGCCGGCGAAGGCGTAGGCATGGGCAAGGACCACACGTTGTTCGCGCTGATCGCGGGCAAAGTGAAGTTCGTTGTCAAAGGTGCCGGCTCGAAGCAATTCGTGACCGTTGTACCAAACGAAGCAGTACCAGCGTAATTCATTGGCGGAGCGCCAGTTCGCTCCACGATGATCGCATGATGTAAGGCGCAAGCCTTCAATCGAAAGGCTCTGCCCAAGGTAGAGCCTTTTTAGTTTTATGGCGGCAAAATTATGAAGTTTATCGACGAAGCAAAAATCGAAGTCATCGCGGGCGATGGCGGCAACGGCTGCGCCTCTTTCTGCCGTGAAAAATTCCGGCCTTTCGGCGGTCCCGATGGCGGCGATGGCGGCAAGGGCGGCACCATTTGGGCAGTCGCCGACCGCAATATCAACACGCTCGTCGATTTCCGCTTCTCCAAAATGCACAAGGCTCGCAATGGCGAGCCTGGCCGTGGCGCAGATTGCTATGGCAAGGGCGCCGATGACATCCACCTGCGCATGCCGGTCGGCACCTTGATCATCGACAACGCGAGCGGCGAAATCCTGGCCGATCTGACCGAACACGGCCAGACCGAAATGCTGGCCAAGGGCGGCGAAGGCGGCTGGGGCAATATCCACTTCAAGTCCTCGACCAACCGCGCACCGCGCCAAAAAGGCGAGGGCAAGGAAGGCGAACGCCGCGAATTGCGCCTGGAACTGAAAGTACTGGCCGACGTGGGCCTGCTGGGCATGCCGAACGCCGGCAAATCGACCTTCATTTCGGCCGTCTCGAACGCGCGTCCGAAAATTGCCGATTACCCATTTACCACCCTGCACCCGAACCTGGGCGTGGTGCGCGTGTCGCACGAGAAGAGCTTTGTGATCGCCGATATTCCCGGCTTGATCGAAGGCGCTTCCGAAGGCGCGGGCCTGGGCCATCAATTCCTGCGCCACTTGCAGCGCACGGGTCTGCTGCTGCACATCGTCGACCTGGCGCCGTTTGAAACCAACGTCGATCCTGTCAAGGAAGCCAAGGCGCTGGTCAAGGAATTGAAGAAGTACGACGAGTCGCTGGTCGACAAGCCGCGCTGGCTGGTGTTGAACAAGCTCGACATGGTGCCGGAAGAAGAGCGCAAGAAGATCGTCAAGGACTTCCTCAAGCGTTTCGCCTGGAAAGGTCCCGTCTTCGAGATCTCCGCGCTGAACCACCAGGGTTGCCCGGAACTGGTCAATGCCATTTACCAGCATCTGGAAGAGAAGAAACACAGCGAAAGCCGTGCCGAAGAAACGCAAATGACCGAAGAAGCACGCGGTATCTCGTCGATCGACCCGGATGATCCGCGTTTCAAGATCCTCGACTAAGAGCCTTACCCTGATGTCGGTACAGACGGTCGCTGCCGCGTCCGCACGCAAGCAAGCGTGGCAGCGCCGTGTATTGCATCTGATCGCGTATGCTTACGGGCTGAGCGCGGTCGCCTGTCTGCTGTTCGCCGATGCAATGGCGGCCGGCATGGGCATCTTCCTCAACGGCGTCGATGGCTACAGCCAGTTCTACGCTTCCCATGTCGGTGTCTGGGGCGCTACCGCGCTCCTGGCGCTGTTCGCGGCACGGCAGGGCGAACCGCCTGTCCTCGGCGATATCACTGCAATGTTGGTCCTGGCGCAGCCCGCCGGCCGTCTGTTCGCGGCCATCAGCTTCGGCTTGCCCCAGGGTTTTGTGTTGTTCATGTGCGCAATCGAGCTGACGGCGGGGCTGGCCTTGCTGCTGCTGCGTCCTGCGCGCTGACGTCTATTAAGTGAAGAGCGCCGCCCCATGGATTCCGTGATTCAAAAAGCTACCCGCATCATCATCAAAGTCGGCTCCTCGCTGGTCACCAACGATGGCCGCGGACTCGACCATGCCGCCATTGCGCGCTGGGCCGCGCAGATTTCCGGCTTGCGCGCCCTGGGCAAGGAAGTGGTGCTGGTCAGTTCCGGCGCCATCGCCGAAGGCATGCTGCGCCTCGGTTTCGAGCAGCGCCCCACCGATATCCACGAATTGCAGGCGTGCGCCGCCGTGGGCCAGATGGGCCTGGCGCAAATCTATGAAAGCAGCTTCCGCGCCCACCAGCTGGGCACGGCACAGGTGCTGCTCACGCACGCCGACCTGGCCGACCGCGAACGCTACCTGAACGCGCGCTCCACCCTGACGACCCTGCTGCGCCTGGGCGTGGTGCCGATCATCAATGAAAATGACACGGTCGTCACCGATGAAATCAAGTTCGGCGACAACGATACCCTGGGCGCCCTGGTCGCCAACCTGATCGAGGCCGATGCCCTGGTCATCCTGACGGACCAGCACGGCCTGTTCTCGGCCGACCCGCGCAAGGACCCGAACGCCTACCTGATCACGCAAGGCATCGCCGGCGATCCGGCCCTGGAAACGATGGCCGGCGGCGCCGGCAGCAGCCTGGGCCGTGGCGGCATGCTGACGAAAATCCTCGCCGCCAAGCGCGCCGCCAAGTCCGGCGCCCATACCATCATCGCCTGGGGCCGCGACAGCGACGTGCTCAGCCGCCTCGCCCAGGGCGAAGCGATCGGCACGCAGTTGCTGGCACAAACGGGGCAATTGACGGCGCGTAAGCAGTGGATGGCCGATCATCTGCACACGGCCGGCGCCGTCGTGCTGGACGCGGGCGCCGTGCAAAAGCTGCGCCAGGAAGGCAAGTCCCTGCTGCCGATCGGCGTGACGGGCGTGAACGGCGAATTCGGCCGCGGCGCCGTCATCACCTGCGTCGACGCGGATGGCGTGCCCGTGGCGCGCGGCCTGTCGAACTACACGAGCGGCGAAGCGCGCCGCATCATGCGCAAGCCGTCCACCGAGATCGAAGCGATTCTCGGCTACATGGAAGGCCATGAGCTGATCCATCGCGATAATATGGTGTTGTTGTAGGTCGGATTAGGCCCGAGGGGCCGTAATCCGACAACACCCCAGGCAGCAACAATGTGTCGGGTTACGCCCTGCGGGCTAACCCGACCTACGCAGCAACGACATCGGCCCACTCGGGCCGTTGCTTTACACCACGGCCGGCATCGGCGATTTGTCCTTGTAGTCGCACAGGTCGGCGATCATGCAGTTCCAGCATTGCGGCTTGCGCGCCGTGCATGTGTAGCGGCCGTGCAAGATGAGCCAGTGGTGGGCGTCGTGCAGGAATTCCTTGGGGATGAATTTGAGCAGCTTTTGCTCGACGATATCGACATTCTTGCCCGGCGCAATGCCGGTGCGGTTCGAGACGCGGAAGATATGCGTGTCGACAGCCATCGTCGGTTCGCCAAACGCCGTGTTCATGACCACATTGGCCGTCTTGCGGCCCACGCCGGGCAAGGCTTCCAGCGAAGCGCGGTCGCGCGGCACTTCGCCGCCGTGCTGATCGAGCAGGATCTGGCAGGTGGCGATGACGTTCTTCGCCTTGGTGCGGAACAGACCGATGGTGCGGATGTAGCTGGCCAGCTCGTCGACGCCCAGCGCCAGTATCTTGGCCGGCGTATTGGCGACCGGATACAGCAAGCGGGTCGCCTTGTTGACGGACACGTCCGTCGCCTGCGCCGACAGCAGCACGGCGATCAGCAGCTCGAACGGCGTCGTGTAGTCGAGTTCCGTTTTCGGGGAAGGGTTGGCGGCGCGAAAGCGCGTAAAGATTTCCAGGCGTTTGGCAGCGTTCATGCGTCTTTTTTCGGCGTGTTGGGGGCTGGCGGGGCGGTGTCGGCGCTGGCGGCGGCCTTGGCGCGCGCGCGCTCCATGGCGGCGGCGATGATGGCGCGCTTGCGCTCCTTCTCTGCCAGTTCATCTGGCGTGACGGGCACTTCCTGCGTCACTTCCTGCATCTTGGCGACGGCCTTGGCGGCCAGGCGCGCATCGTTGGCCTCTGCTTCGCGGCGCAGCCGCTGCGTGCGGAAATCGTGGCGCGCGCGCGCGTCGTCGGCCTCTGCCTGGCTCCAGGCGTCCCAGCCCGTGGCGTCGCCGCTGACCGGGTACATGACGATGCAGTCGACGGGGCAGGGCGCCACGCACAGGTCGCAGCCCGTGCACAGGCTGGTCACTACCGTATGCATCTGCTTGGCTGCGCCGACGATGGCGTCCACGGGACAGGCCTGGATGCACAGCGTACAGCCGATACACAGCGATTCGTCGATATAGGCGAAAGATCGCGGACGTTCGAGGCCGTTGACGGGATTGAGCGGAATGATTTTTTTGCCCAGCAAGCCGGCCAGGCGCACGATGCCCTGCGCGCCGCCCGGTGGGCACTGGTTA
Source organism: Janthinobacterium glycogeni (assembly GCF_051380725.1). Lineage (NCBI taxonomy): Bacteria > Pseudomonadati > Pseudomonadota > Betaproteobacteria > Burkholderiales > Oxalobacteraceae > Janthinobacterium > Janthinobacterium glycogeni. The sequence goes on from NZ_JBNYXP010000005.1 coordinate 88,801, forward strand.
ATGTCGGCGCTGCCGACGGCTATCGCTTCCGCATACGGGCGGCAGCCGTTGTAGCCGCATTTGGTGCATTGCGTTTGCGGCAGCAGGTCTTCGATCTGGTCGGCAAGTGAGGCAGGGGCTGGGTGCGGCACGGTCATCTTCCACGGTAAAACGCCATTATCGGCCATCCGGCGCGCGCACAAGCAAAAACCTGTTTCGTCAGAGGGGATAGCGTGTGCCAGGGCCGGCTGTTGCAGGCGCGCCGCAATCGTATTTTATTTCCATTGGGAATGTCAAAGTGCAAATAAACAACTTTGCAATTTCTTTTTTTTGTGGGAGCATGATTTTCATCAAGCCAGTAATCAAAAAAGCCGACCGCCAGTCCTGTTGTCGCCCCCTGTGAGGCGTAGCAGGTCATAGGAGCAAAACATGCGTTTCCTCCGGACAGTTGGTTTGCCCTTCTGTTTGTTCATGCACTCTGCACTTGCCCTTGCGTACGGGCAGGCTGGCTCTCCCATGGCGGCGCCGGGCGCCGCCAGTTCGCGCATCGTCCGCTTCGCCGCGGAAGACTGGCCGCCCTTCATTTCCCGCAGCCTGCCTGCCGATGGCATGTCGGGCGCCATGGTCAGCGCCATCTTCGAGCGTCTCGGCTATACGGTCAAATATGAATATTTTCCCTGGAAGCGTGCCATGCAGTTTGGCCTGGCCAGTTCCCGCTATGCAGGGCTTCTGGCCGTCTGGCGCACGCCCGAGCGGGAAAAACTCTGTCATTTTTCTGTGCCGGTTGGCAATACGCAAGGCGTGCTGGCCTACCTGAAGGAGGATGGCGTGCCCGGCGCCAGCCTGGCCGATCTGGGCAAGCTGCGCATCGGCACCGTGGCCGGCTATTCGAATGGAGAACAGTTCGATGGCATGGTGGCGCGCGGCGAGCTGAGGACGGAAGAGGGCTTGAACGACGCGACGAATCTGAAGAAGCTGTTGATCAAGCGTTACCGCGTGATCGTCATCGAGCGCCATGTCCTGCAGCATTTGCTGATGGGACGCAACTTCAGCAAGGCCGAGCGCGAGCGCATCGCCATCATCGATACGGTCTTCAAGGAGCGTCCCGTGCATGTGTGCTTCCAGCGCGATGCCGAGGGGGCGGCCCGGCAAAAGCGCTTCAACGAGGCGGCCCGCGATATCGATACGGCCCGCCTGGAACGCGATTACTGGAAGCGGCTCGACCAGAGCCTGGCGACGGCCCCATCCTCCCCCTGAGACTGTGGGCCGCTGTTGTTCGTTGCCAAAACGAAATATCTAAATACGAAACCATTCGTTCTTGTTTGTTTGTCCATCCTTTAGTCTGCAGCCACTGTGTTGACGACTTTGAAAGGATGTTTTCGTATGCCGGAATTGATTCAGAAGCAAGAGCCCGTCCCCCGCGTGCGGCAATTGGCGCATGCCGTCTCGTTGGCCGTGCTCATGCTGGGAGCGCCTGGCGTGGCCCATGCGCAAGCGCCGCTTGACGCCGTGATCGTCACGGGCGCGCGCGGCACGGGCCGCACGGTGGCCAACAGCGCCGCGCCGATTGACGTGATCAGCGCGCAGCAATTGCAGGCCACGGGCAAACTGAACTTGCTCGACGCGCTGGATACGGCCTTGCCCTCATTCAACTTGCCGGCCCGCGTGCAGCCCGACCTGGGCAGCATCGTGCGCGCCGGGCAGTTGCGCAACCTCGACCCGTCGCATACATTGGTGCTGGTCAACGGCAAGCGCCGGCATACGACGGCCATCGTCAATGAGGATGGCTTTCCCGGTTCCGTCGCCACCGACCTGGCCCTGATTCCCACGGGCGCCATTGCCCGCGTGGAAATCCTGCGCGACGGCGCCTCGGCCATCTACGGTTCCGACGCCATCGCCGGCGTCATCAACATCATCCTGAAAGCGGACGACAAGGGCAGCTTCAGCACGCAGCTCGGTTCCACCTACGACGGCGACGGCACGAACGGTTCCGCGCGTATCGATGGCGGCACGCGCTTGGGCGAACACGGCTTTGCCCACTTCGGCGCCGAAGTCCAGCGCCAGGGCATCGCCGTGCGCAATTTCGGATTGAATCTCGGCTACCTGTCGTATCCGGCCGTGCGCAACAGCGATGGCCAGCTGGTCAAATTGGGGACGAACAACAGCTTGCCGGCCGGCACCTCGCCGAATCCGGCCGAAGCAAAGCGCAACAGCAATCCGTGGCGTAATACGGGCGTGCCGCAAAGCACGACCGCCTCGCTCAGCGCCAACCTCGGCTATGACCTGTCGAACGAGGTGCAACTGTACGGCTTCGGCACGTATGCGCACCGCAATGCCCGCTCGGCGCAGAATTTCCGCCTGCCCAATACCATTTTTAATAACAACAAAGGCTTGCTGGCCGTGTATCCCGACGGCTTCACGCCGTATGAAACGACGAGCGAAAACGACTTTTCCTTGACGGGGGGCATCAAGGGCGAAACGGCCGACTGGAGCTGGGATATCAGCAGTACCTACGGCCGCGACGATATCGACGTGGGCGTGGAGCATACGGCCAATTATTCGCTCACTTATCCGGGCGGCAAGACGGATTTTGACATCGGCAATCAGCGCTACAGCCGCTCGACGACGAATGCGGACGCGCGCCGTCCCGTGCAGCTGGGCTTGAGCGAACCGGCTGACCTCAGCGTCGGTCTCGAGTACTCGCATGAAACGCAGCAGCGCAACCCAGGCGAACCCGCTTCCTGGCAGGGCAGCGGCTCGTCCGCGCTGGCCGGTTACCTGCCCGTCGATGCTTCCGACACGGCGCGCCACAGCTATGCGGCGTACATCGGCCTGGGCGCCAAACTGACGCCGCAATGGCTGCTCGACACAGCCTTGCGTGCCGAAAAGTACTCCGATTTCGGCAGCAAGACGACGGGGCGCTTGTCGGCCCGTTATGACGTCACGCCCACCGTGGCCGTGCGCGGCACTGTCAGCAACGGTTTTCATGCACCGAGCCTGGTGACGCAGTCGTATTCGAACACCTCCGACCATGCGGGCGTGCCGTATACCCTGGCGCAGCCGAATTCGGCCGCTGCGCGGGCCCTGGGTGCGCAAGCGTTGAAACCGGAAAAATCGACGAATCTGTCTGCCGGGCTGAGCTTCAATCCCACGCCGACGCTGCGCCTGGCCGTCGACGCATATCAAATCAGGGTCAGCGACCGCCTGGGCGTGTCGTCGAACATCGGCATCGACCGCAGCTCGGGCGTGGCGCTCGACGGCAGCGGCCGGCCGCTGACGGCGGCGCAAGCGGGCGTCATTGAAAACCTGCTGCGCTCGGCGGGACTGACGGTGGGCAATGGTCTCGTCGCCCATTATTTTGGCAACGTGGGCGACACGCGCACGCGCGGCATCGATTTCACGGCGGAAGATGTGCTGCGCGTGGCCGATGGCAAGCTGCGCTGGACGGCGGCGGCGAATCTCAACCATACGAGCCTGGTGGGCAAGGCGGCACTGCCCGCCGTGCTGCAAGGCTTGCCGAACATCGGCACCCTGAGCAAGTCGGCCGAGTACGACTTGCTGTACCGCGCCCCGCGCGACAAGGAAATCGTCACCCTGGCATATGAAAAAGCCGGCTGGACATTCAATGTACGCGAGACGCGCTACGGCAAGCTCAAGCGCCTGAACGCCATCACGGGCGGCGATTACCAGTTGAAAGCGGCCTTCGTGACGGATGTCAGCGTCGGCTACGACATCAGCAAGCGCATCAACGTGACGGTGGGCGCCAACAATGTCTTCGACCAGAAGCCGGGCCAGCTGCCGCGCGAGGCGCGCAGCGCCGCCAGTCTGGCGCAGTACGCGGGCGCGTATGACAACACGGGACCATTAGGCGTGCTGGGCGGCTATTACTACGCCCGCGCCACCGTCTCGTTCTGATTTTCCCCATCCCTCTACCTCTCATCAAGAACAGGAAATCCTATGTCTGAACACAATCAATACGCCGCCATCGATCTGGAATGGGCCAATCTCCTCTCGCCGCAGCGCCGCACGGTGTTGCGCGGCGGCGGCCTGGTGGCGGCGCTGGCCGCTTCCGGCCTGGCGGGAACGGCCCTGGCGCAGGATGGCGCAGTAAAACGAGTCAAGCCGCCGCCCGGTAAAAGCCCATGGGGCGAGCATACGGATACGGCGCCCACGCCGCGTCCCGTCAGCGTGCGGCCCGGCGAGGAAGCCTTGCCGTCGGCGCCGCGCGCCTACACGGATATCGAGAGCTATCACGCGCACATCTATTTTGACGAAGACAGCTACCGGAAGGCGGCGCTGATACGCCAGTGGGCGGCCGAGCGCTTCCGGATCGAGCTGGGCGACTGGAATGTGGAGCCGCGCGGCCCGCACGTGACGCCGTCGTTTTACTTTGGCTTTACGAATGACTTGCTGCCCGTGATCGTGCCGTGGCTGCAGCTCAACAGCCTGGGCCTGACGATATTGATCCACCCGAATACGGAAGATCCACGCGCCGACCACCTGTATTACGCGCTGTGGGTGAACCGTTCGCAGCCCGTGAATGGCTACGCGATGAAGAAGCCGGGACCGGGCGAACCAAGGGTCGAGCAAATCTTTGTCAATACGCGCCCGACGGTGAAAATCGAACGGGCATGAGCTGGGCACAAAAGAAAACGCCACGCCAGTATGAACTGGCGTGGCGTTTCGATGGATATGCCGTGTATCAGCCGTGTTTCTGAATGAATTCGCCGATCTTCGGGCAAATGATCTCGCGCCAGCGGCGGCCCGAGAAGATACCGTAGTGGCCGCATTTCGGCGCCACGAAGTCTTGCTGCATGTCGGCAGGGATGCCCGAACACAGATCATGGGCCGCCTGCGTCTGGCCGGCACCGGAAATGTCGTCCAGCTCGCCTTCCACGGTAAACAGCGCTACGTTCGTGATGTCTTGCGGACGCACCAGCTGGCCGCCCACTTTCCAGGTGCCCATCGGCAGGCTGAATTCCTGGAAAACCGTTTTAATGGTTTCCAGGTAGTACTCGGCCGGCATGTCCAGTACGGCGTTGTACTCGTTGTAGAACTGGCGGTGGCCTTCCGCCGGTTCGTCGTCGCCCGTCACCAGGTGCATGTAGAACTCGCGGTGACTTTGCGCGTGGCGGCCCGGGTTCATGGCGATGAAGCCGGCGTGCTGCAGGAAGCCCGGATACACCTTGCGGCCAAAGCCAGGGTAGTTCGGCGGCACCGCGTAGATCACAGTGTTTTCAAACCATGAGAATTTCTTTTCCGTCGCCAGGTTGTTCACTTGCGTGGGCGAGCGGCGCGGGTCGATCGGGCCGCCCATCATCGTCATGGTTTTCGGCATGTGCGGATCTTTTGCCGTCGCCATCAGCGAGATGGCGGCCAGCACGGGCACGGTCGGTTGACAGACGGAAATGACGTGCAAGTCAGGCGCCAGCAGGCGGATGAATTCCTGCACATAATAAATGTAGTCATCGAGGTGGAACGGGCCTTCCGTCAGCGGTACCATGCGCGCGTCCGTCCAGTCGGTGATGTAGACATCGTGCTCGGCCAGCAAGCCGCGCACGGTATCGCGCAGCAGGGTCGAGTGGTGACCGGACAGGGGGGCAACCAGCAAAACTTTGGGCTGTTGCAAGCCAGTGGCTTCTTTTTTGAAGTGAATCAGGCGGCAAAACGGTTTTGTCACGACAACGTGTTCGCGGATGTCGACGCTCTCGCCCTGGACGAGAACGGATTTGATATCGAATTGTGGTTTTTCGTAGTCTTTGCCAAGGCGGTACATCAGCTCGTAGCCGGCTGCGATGCGTTGCGAAAACGGGGTGTGGGCCAGAGGGGAAACCGGGTTGGTAAATAACTTGGAGGACATGTCTGCCCATTGCATCACCGGAGTGAGGAAAGAGCGTTGCAGTTCGTGCAGTTGGTAAAGCATATAGAGTCCTTGTTTGATTCCAAGCGCCAATATCGGCTCAAATATCATAATCCAATTTTACGATATTTGTTGAGGACAAAATGTGCTTTACCGCGCATAGGTCCACTGTTTGCGCATAGTTGTGACAGCGCGCCACAGTTACGTGGATAGACCTGCAACGATGCTTTAAAAGCAAAAAAAGCAGCGTTTCCGCTGCTTTTTGTCTGTTTTTTTGCCGCTACGCCCCTGCGGGGAAGAGTCTCCATCCCCGCCGGACTTGCCGCCGCAGCTGCCGGGCGTTTAACGCACCAGCATGTCGAGCTTGTCCTTGACGTCCTTGTATTGCTCCGCTTCCGGCAAGGCAGCCTTCGTCTTGGTGATCGAAGGCCAGTTGCGGGCCAGATCGACGTTGATCTTGATGAAGGCTTGCTGGTCGCCCGGCACGTCCTCTTCCGCGAAAATCGCGTTCACCGGGCACTCTGCCACGCAGACGGCGCAGTCAATACATTCGTCCGGATCGATTGCCAGGAAGTTCGGGCCTTCCCGGAAACAATCTACCGGGCAGACATCGACGCAGTCGGTATAGCGACAGGCGATGCAGGATTCGGTGACAACGTGGGTCATAACAGTCCTATCAATTTTTGGGGGAGGTGCTGTAGCGCCTGCAGGAACTTCGGCGGCGCATACTAAAGCAAAGCATTGTATTTTAAGGCAATTCGCTATTTCTCACAAATCCCGCTTATATACAATACATATAAGCAAATTCATTTTTTGGCAGTGCCATTGCCGCGCAGAGCGGGCAGTTCAGCGACTATCCGGGACGTTGCCATGAAGAACGCGGCAAGAACGCGACAGTCGCCCGACGCGGCAGGGGGCAGGGCGGGGGCTGTGCTGGCTTGCCGTGTGGTGTTTTTGTTTTACTCAAATCAAGATCGGCACAAATAAATGCCGGAACAATCAGGCGCTGGCGCGTATTTGCGTCAGCAATTGCTGCCATCGTGCATTTTCAGCGCTGCCATCCTCGGCAAATGTGATGGTGCGACGCGCGGTGGGCGCATCGACGGTGATCTGCCAGCGGGGAATATCGGCGCCCACGTGTTCGTCCCTGGCCTGCGGATGCGTGAAAAAGCCGCTGCTGGCCAATGCCGCTTCCAGCCTGGGGCCAGCCGGATGGGCTTGCGTATCGATCTCATACTGTTCGCTCAGGCCGGCAAAGCCGCCGCTGCTGCGGGCTGAAATTTTCATGCTGCTCCTTGCTGTTGTGGGTGGTGTAGGCCCGTCATGGCCTGCCGCTGGTGCGACTGGCCTGAAGCGGGCGCGCCGGTGCGCTGCCTGGTACGTGACTGTTTACCGGGGACCGTAACTGCGGCACCAGGCGGCCAGCGCTTCGCGCTCCGCTTCGAGCAACTGGTCCGATTCGCTGTATTCCGCATGGTTCATGGTACCGCAGCAGGCGCGCCGGTCTTGCACGGCGCCGTCTTCGTCGACGACATCGGGGGCGAACGTCATTTGCCCCTCCTCCGTCATGGTATTGGCCTTGAGCACTTCGCGCACGGTAAAGCTGTTGCGGATGAAGTCCAGGTAGGCGCCATTGCCATCGGCCTGGGCGATGGTCAGCATGTGGCCGGCTACATCCGCATAGGTGGCGGCCTGATCGGGCGATGCCACCAGCGCGCGCAGGACCAGGCTGCGCAGGTAATCGCCGCAGCGGTGCAGCACGGCCGCGTCATCTTCCAGCTGGGGCTGGCGTTCGTGGGCAAAGATGTCGGCCAGGATGTCGTAGATGGCGCCCGTAAACACTTGCGAGATGGCGTGCACTTCCGTGCCCGCTTCCGACAATTTGATGTCATTGTCGGCATTGCGCAAACCGTTCGGCCGGCCCAGGGCCAGGCCGAACTGCTCCGCCAGGTCGGCCAGAAAGGTCTTGTCGTGCAGGTCGGATTTCGTTTGCGCGATCACCGCTTCCACCTGATCCAGCTGCGACAGGGCCAGGAAGATGGCGGTCAGGTCGCCGAACGATTCGTGCAAGCCGCCCGTTTGCGGCGGATTGTTGCTGAGCAGCCAATTCGGCTTGAGGCCATCGAGCACGGCGTGCCCCGTTTCATGCGAGACGATGTCGAGCGAGCGGCAGGTGTAGACGCGCTCGGTGGCGCCGCTGGGGATGAAGTCGCCGAACTTGAGCGCCTTGTCGCTGCGGCTGTAATACGCATTCATGACGTTGGGCAAACCATGCGGGAACACGCGCAGCGGTGCCGTATTGCTGGCGCTGTTCCATTGCCAGGGCAGGGGCGGCGCCGTGTCGTTGCTGGCCAGCGCGCGCTGGTACATGGTGAGCGTCATGCGCACGATGGCAAACGTGTGCACGGCGTCGAACTGGTCGGTGTTGGGCGAGACGATGAAGTCGCCGAAGGCATTTGGGCTGACCTGCGCGATGCCCGGTTCGCCAAACGTGATGCGCGCGTCGCGCGGACCTTGCAGGATCAGGCCGGGCAAAAAGGCTTTACGGGTGCCCAGGTCGCTGACGGACGGATCTTGTTTCCAGATCAGCACGCGTGAACCGATGGGCACGGCGGCCAGCTTGCGCACCGTTGCCTCCGTCAGGCGGGGCGGGCCCGGCTGCAGGGTCAGCTGCGCATTCTTGCGGTGCTGGCGGTATGGCGCCGAGGGGGTGGGGACATAGCCGACGGGCAGGGACACGCATTTGGTCAGTACGGCTTCGACCGGCACGATGACTTTCTGGTCCATGGTAGTTCTCCAAAACACGCGCAACTGGAACTGGAATAGTCGTCCCGCTTCGGCGCGTCCGGTTTGATTCCGCGCAAACGATGCGCGGGAAGGACGGGCTTTTTTGGCCGCCCGGCGCTGGCTGCGGCCGTGCCCGCTGCACGGCGGCTGGTATGATGCTGGCCGTATTGCCCCCGTTTTTATAATAAAAGGATCGTTTGATGGCGGATATAAATATAGTTCAGCAACATAAGCTGACAGCAGCAAAGGCGCGCGCAGCGGCGCAGCAAGTGGCCGACAAGCTGGCCCAGGAGTATGACCTGGCGTGCGCCTGGGATGGCGATGTGCTGCGCTTCGAGCGCAGCGGCGTCGACGGTTCGCTGACCCTGGAAAAGGAACAGGCGCAACTGCAAATCAAGCTGGGCTTCATGCTCAGCGCCTTCGCCTCCACGATTGAAGGCAAGATCGCCGAGAAAATGCGCAAGGTGTTTACCGAGTCGGCTTGATGGCGTTTCAGCCACTTGTCTGGCGCCCTGTTTGGTGCTAGGGAGCGTGTCGCGGCGATGGGCGAAAAGACGATGAAAACACGTCGCTTTTCGCCTTTTTCACCCCCCACTGTACGCTGGCGAACATTGCTAGCACATTTCTATTTGGAAAGCTATTGGACTTTAGTGGCTTTTTGCGTTATACTTGAGTCATATTTACAACAGCTACACCGCGTTTCACCTTCTGCTTCGCAGTACTCTCCGCTCGCTGAGTGGTGAATAATTCTTCGGGTTTTACACCCGCATCCAGTTAAAAAGTAGCTTGGTCGATTTTTTCGGTCAAATACATTTGGTGCCATGTATTTGCATGGCGCTAGCGTTGTTAAAAGTCCTGAACCACAGCCTCTTTTAGCACGCACACGGCACCCCGGCACCGGCCTTGGCCATCCGCTGGTCACACGCGTGCCACCCCCTGTTTCCTGTCGCTCCCGTGCGCTTTTTGCGCCGTGGCGTAGCCGACGCAACAGGGTTTGCTGATTCCCGCCGCAAGCTGGCAGCTTGCTGGGTTTCATTCCATTCGTCAAATCGAGGGAGAACCACATCGTGGCAAAACAAATCATTATCGACCATGTGTTCAAAGTGTTCGGCGACAAGCCAGAAGAAGCACTTGAACTCGTCCGTCAGGGCGCCAGCAAGCAGGACATTCTGGCCAAGACCGACTGCACCATCGGCGTCTTCGACGCCACCTTTACCATCGAAGCGGGCGAGATCTTCGTCATCATGGGCCTGTCCGGTTCGGGCAAGTCGACCCTGGTGCGCATGCTGAACCGCCTGATCGAACCGACCGCCGGCCGCATCCTGATCGACGGCAACGACATCAATACCTTGCCGGACGCCCAGCTGCGCGCCCTGCGCCGCAAGGACATCAGCATGGTGTTCCAGTCGTTCGCGCTGCTGCCGCAAATTACCGTGCTCGACAACACCGCCTTCGGCATGGAACTGGCCGGCATGCCGAAAGCCGAGCGCCATGCGCTGGCCCAGCAAGCGCTGGAGCAGGTGGGCCTGGATGGCTACGGCGCCAGCTATCCCGACGAATTGTCGGGCGGCATGCAGCAGCGCGTGGGCCTGGCCCGTGCGCTGGCGTGCGATCCATCGATCTTGCTGATGGATGAAGCGTTTTCCGCGCTCGATCCGATTATCCGCACGGAAATGCAATCGGAACTGCTGCGCTTGCAGCAAATCAAGCGCCGCACCATCGTCTTCATTTCGCATGACCTCGACGAAGCCATGCGCATCGGCGACCGCGTCGCCATCATGAAAGACGGCCACGTGGTGCAAGTGGGCACGCCGGAAGAAATCCTGCGTAAGCCTGCCAACGATTATGTGCGCAACTTCGTGCGCGGCGTCGATGCGGCGGCCGTCTTCAAGGCCAGCGATATCGCCCGCAAGAGCCAGATCGTCGTGTCCGAGTCGCCGAGCCGCGGCTCGCGCGCCGCGCTGTCGATGCTGGAAGAGCAGGATCGCGCGTTTGCCTACGTCGTCAATCCGCAGCGCAAGTTCCTCGGCGTCGTGTCGGCCGATTCGCTGCGCAATGCGCTCGACGGCCATGTGGGGCCCTTGGGCCTGGCGCATGCCTATCTGCCCGACGTGCAGACCATCAATGCAGATGAGCCAGTCGCCGGCCTGTTCGGCCAGGTGGCGCAGCTGCCTTACGCCGTCCCTGTGGTGGCCAATGACGGCAGCTTCCGCGGCGCCATCAGCAAGACGACCTTGCTGAAGTTCCTCGACCGCGACACGCCAGCCATAGCCGAACAACAACAGAAAGGACAAGCATGAACCCAAGCACCGTTTCCACAGTAGAACCTGTTGTTGAACAGGCCGCCCAGATCAATCCTTGGGCGCTGACGCCTCCCACCGACGCCAGCACCGCGTGGCTGGACGCCGCGGCGCCCGCCGTGCAGCCGGAACATGCGGCCGGCTTTCACCTGACGCAGATCTTCGACGGCTCGCTGCCGCTGGAAAGCTGGATCAACCAGGGCCTGGGCTGGGTCGTCGCGCATTTCCGCCCGTTTTTCCAGGCCGTGCGCGCGCCGATCGACAGCGTGCTGTCCGGCGTGGAAGGCGTGCTGCTGGCGGCCCCGTCGCTGACGGTGATCGCCATCATCGGCTTGCTGGCATGGCAATTCACGAGCCGCACTCTGGCCATCGGCACCGTGCTGGCGCTGCTGCTCGTGTCGATGCTGGGCATCTGGCCGGAAGCCATGACGACCCTGTCGCTGGTGCTCACCTCCCTGGCGTTCTGTCTGGCTATCGGCTTGCCGCTCGGCATTTTCCTTGCCAGCAGCGACCGCGCGCAGAATATCCTGCGCCCCTTGCTGGACGCCATGCAGACGACGCCCGCCTTCGTCTACCTGGTGCCGGTGGTGATGCTGTTCGGTATCGGTAATGCGCCAGGCGTGATCGTGACGATCATCTTTGCCCTGCCGCCGCTGGTGCGTTTGACCAACCTCGGCATCCGCCAGGTGCGTCCGGACCTGATCGAAGCGGCCCGCGCCTATGGCGCTTCGCCGTGGCAGTTGCTGACCCGCGTGCAGTTCCCGCTGGCCATGCCGTCCATCATGGCCGGTATCAACCAGTCGCTGATGCTGTCGCTGTCGATGGTCGTGATCGCCTCGATGATCGCCGTCGGTGGCCTGGGCCAGATGGTATTGCGCGGCATCGGCCGCCTGGACATGGGGCTGGCAACGGTTGGCGGCCTGGGTATCGTGCTGCTGGCCATCACCCTGGACCGCTTGACGCAAGCGATGGGCCAGCCACGCCGCGGCGTGCGCCACTGGTACCAGACGGGTCCCGCCGGTTTCGTGCTGCGCCTGGTGCGCGGCAACACGGAAAAGAATAATGTTGAACAGCAAGCTACGCTGGCCAACGCACAATAAAGGATACACATGCATCAAATTGACAATTTTAAAGTGACGCAAAAATCGCAACGCAAGTTCCAGCTGTTTTCCGCCCTGGCGATCGCCGCCATGGCCCTGACCACCAGCCTGGCCATGGCGCAGACGCCGGCCGTGGCCGCCGATGCGCTGCCCGGCAAGGGCGTCAAGGTGCAGCCGCTGCAAAGCTCGATCGCGGAAGAAACCTTCCAGACCATGCTGGTCGACAAGGCCCTGGAAAAGCTCGGCTACGAAGTGCAGCCGATCAAGGAAGTGGAATATCCGACCGCGCATATCGCCATCGCCAACGGCGACGCCACCTTCATGGCCGTGCACTGGGACCCGATGCACAAGGATTTCTATAACAATGCGGGCGGCGACGCCAAGCTGTCGCGCACGGGCCAGTATGCGGGTCCTGCCGCACAGGGTTATCTGATCGATAAGGCGACGGCGGAGAAGTACAACATCACGAATATCGACCAGTTGCGCGACCCCACCCTGGCCAAGCTGTTCGACCATGATGGCGACGGCAAGGCCGACTTGACGGGCTGCAACCCCGGCTGGGGCTGCGAAGCGCTGATCGAGAACCACATGGATGCCTATAAATTGCGCGACACGGTGACGCACGTGCAGGGCAGCTATGCGGCCCTGATCGCCGACACCCTGGGCCGCTACAAGCGTGGCGAATCCATCCTGTACTACACGTGGACGCCATACTGGGTCAGTGGCGTGCTGGTGCCGGGCAAGGACGTGGTCTGGCTGAAAGTGCCGTTCTCGGCCAATCCCGACAAGGTGAATACTCGCCTCGACGATGGCAGCGACTACGGTTTTGCCGTCAACACGGCGCGCATCGTATCGAACAAAGCCTGGGCGGAGAAAAATCCGGCCGCGGCCAAGCTGTTCGAGGTGATGCAATTGCCGGTGGCCGACATCAATGCGCAGAACGAGCGCATGCGCCGCGGCGAAAACACGCAAGCCGATATCGCGCGCCATACGGCCGGCTGGATCAAGTACCACCAGCAAAAGTTTGACGGCTGGATCGCGCAAGCGCTGGCGGCGGCAAAAAAGTAAATTACGGCTGATACAGGCGTAAAAAAAGTGGCTACCTATTTGGTAGCCACTTTTGCGTTAACGGCCCGTTTTGGTGGTTTTTTGTGAGTTTTCAGCCGTTTTCGGCCAGTTTCAGGTGCAAAATGGGGAAAGGCTTGCCAAAGGGGTCGCATTCCGAGCGGCTTTCCCCGATAAAACCCAGGTGGCGGTAAAAGCCGTGCGCTTGCGTGTTGTGCTCGTTGACGTCGACGGTCGTGGCGCCCAAGGCCGTGATGGCGTGCTGGACCAAGGTGCAGCCGGCGCCGCTGCCGCGTTGATCGGGATGCACGAACAGCATCTCGATCTTGGCGTGCTCGACGCACAGGAAAGCATAGGCGGCGCCGTCATCCGCGCGCAGCACGTGCAGCAGGCGTTCCGCCGTCACCCTGGCCAGCTCGTCGCGCACGAAGGGCATCAGGAAGGAGATATCGCTGTCGGCGAGAAAATCGTGGGTGGCGCGGACGGACAGGTGCCAGACATCGAACAAACGGGGCAGGTCGGCGGCGTGCGCCAGGGAAACTGGGGAAAGCGGGGATGGGGTCATGCAGAAATTATACTGCCCCGGCAGGCGCCGGGGCAGGGATACATCAGTCCTTTAAATCTTCGATCAGGTCGATGTACTGCTGCTGCGCCTCTTCCTTCGAGGTGCCGGCCAGGGCCGCCCAGGCGTCGAACTTGGCGCGGTTAACGAAGTCGGTCATGCCAGGGCGCTCGCCCGTGGCGTCCCCGCTCGATGCTTGCTTGAACAAGGCGTAGATTTTCAACAAGGTCATATTGTCCGGACGCTCGGACAGGGTCTTGGAATCGAGCTGCGCTTGGTCGAATTGTTCTTGTAAACTCATGATGGCTCCTGTGTGCTGATGGAATCGCTGGAAAAGTGCGGCAGGCGCGGCGGAGTGGCCACCGTGCGTGCTGCAGTGCCTGACATCATAGTGAAAAAAGCGCGCCGTGCATTAGAGGACACACTCAAAACAAAAACGCCGCCGCTGCGTGAACAGGGGCGGCGTCGGTACAGTCGCTTCAGCGCTGTGGAGTCGGTGCTTATACGCCCAGCAGTTCGACGTCGAAAATCAGGGTGGCGTTCGGTGGAATCACGCCGCCGGCGCCGCGTGCGCCATAGCCCAGTGCTGCCGGGATGATCAGCTGGCGCTTGCCGCCCACTTTCATGCCTTGCACGCCTTCGTCCCAGCCCTGGATGACGCGGCCGGCGCCCAGCGGGAATTCGAATGGATCGTTGCGATCCTTGCTCGAGTCAAATTTCGAGCCGGCGCTGCCGTCGTCGTTTTGCAGCCAGCCCGTGTAATGCACGACAACATTGTTGCCGGCTTGCGCTTCAGCGCCTTCGCCAACGACGGTATCGATGTATTGCAGGCCGGAAGCGGTAGTGGTGGTGGTCATGATTATCCTTGTGTAGGCGATGAAAGCTTCAGATTGTAGAGCAATGAGTTGCAAAGCGCCATTCCAGGCCCTTTGCCGGGAAAATGGGGAAGTTACGGCGATGTGTGGCTAGTGCTTGCATTTAAGGGGGGATTTCACACAATAAATACGGTGTTCCACGTAAAATGCATGTTTTGTATTTAACAGTGATTTCTTCCATGTTCCGCAGTCTACGCCGCCTTGTTTTTTCCTCGCTGTGCCTGGTTTCCGCAATATCGACGGCGCAAGCCGAAGTGGTGGTGGTGCTCAATTCCCGTGATGCTACGGTGCAACTGCTGGACCAGAAAACCTATGCTCCCTTGTCCACCTTTGCCGTCGGCAAGGAACCGCACCATCTGATGGAGACGCCGGATGGCAAGTCGCTGATCGTCGCCAGTTCCGTCGGCAACGAGCTGATCTTCCTCGACCCCGTGTCGGGCCAGATCCAGCGCCGCATCAGCAATATCCTCGACCCCTACCAGATCGGCTTTTCGCCGGACCAGAAGTGGTTCATCTCGAACTCGCTGCGCCTGGACCGCATCGACCTGTACCGCTACGACGGCAAGAACCTGACTCTGGCCAAGCGCATCCCGCTGCCGAAGCTGCCCAGCCACATGGCCTTCACGGCCGACAGCACCATGGCTTTTATCACGCAGCAGGGCAGTAACCAGGTCAGCGCCATCGACCTGGCCACGCAGACGGTGAAGTGGACCATGCCCGTCGGCCCGGCGCCGGCCGGCATCACGATGACACCCGACGGTAAACATTTGCTGGTCGGCATCATGGGCAGCGATTACGTGGAAGTGATTGACTGGCGCACGCAAAAGACCGTCAAGCGCATCAAGGCGGGCGCCGGCACGCATAATTTCCGCGCGCTCGGCGATAACCGCATGACGTTCGTCTCGAACCGCGTCTCGAACACCATCAACATCATCGACCAGCAAACCCTGGAAAACGTGGGCACCATCAATGTGCCGGGCGGCCCGGACTGCATGGAAATCACGCCGGACGGCAAGACCATGTGGGTAACGTTGCGCTGGATCAAGAAAGTGGCCGTGATCGATTTGACCACGCGCAAGGTGATCAAGACGATCCCCGTGGGCCGCTCGCCCCATGGCGTGTATTTCGCCACGCACTCGCCGCGCATGTGATGACGGGTGTGATGATGCAATGCTTGATTTCCGCGGGCCGTGTGCCCGCCACGCTGCTGTGCGCCAGCGCCATGCTGTCGCCCGCGCATGGCGCCGCCGCTGCCGCACCTGCCACCGTACCTATTGCCCCAGCCGCCTCGTCAGCCCCGGCCGCCTGTAAGGGCACCATCTACATGACGTTCGACACGGGCAGCCAGTCGCAGGCGCAACTGATCGCCGATGTGCTGAACAAGCGCCATGTGAAGGCCACCTTTTTCCTGGCCAATGAAAAGACGACGCGCGGCGACTATTCGCTCGACCCGTCGTGGGCGCCCTACTGGAAAGCCCGCGTGGCCGAAGGCCATGCGTTCGGCACGCATACGTTTGACCACGTGTATTGGAAGAAGGATCTGGCCAACGGCTTGATCCAGGTCAAGCCCCAGTTCGGCAAGGATGGCGGCAAGCTGGCCTCCTTCACCGATCAGCAGTTCTGCGAGGAACTGCGCCGCGTCGACACGCGCTTCCAGGAACTGACCGGACATAAGCTCGACCCGTTCTGGCGTGCGCCGGGCGGCTACACGTCGCCGCGCACCCTGGCGGCCGGCAGCGCTTGCGGCTACCAGCATGCGGGCTGGGCGCCGGCCGGGTATTCCGGCGATGAGCTGCCCAGCGACAAGTATCCGAACGCCATGCTGCTGAAGAAAGCCCTGGCGAACCTGCGCAGCGGCGACATTTTCATTGCGCACATGGGCATCTGGTCGCGCAAGGAGGCGTGGGCCCCGGCCAACCTCGATGCCTTGATTTCCGGCCTGCAAGACAAAGGTTTCTGTTTTGCCACCCTGCGCGCGCATCCTGCCTACGCGCAGAAGAAAGGGCAGCCATGATCGCCGCCGACATCGTCAGCTTCGTCACCCCGGTGATCGACGCCGTGGTCGACGCCTTTGGCGCGGCGCAAGGCTGGCTGTTCCAGACCATCGTCAATCCCCTCGTGTATCACCTGGGCTTTGGCGAATTCACGGAAGAAGCGTTCGAGGGCACGGAGTGGCTGCTGATCGGCCTGTGCGAGCTGGTGCTGCTGTTTCTCGTGCTGCGCCCGCTCGAAGCCCTGATTCCCGCGCAAAAGATCACGGACCCGCGCGCCCGCTGGAACGATTTTCTCTATACGGTGCTGCACCGCATCGGCCTGTTTTCCGTGCTGGTCTTCTTCACGCTCGATCCGCTGATGGATGCCTTGGCGGGCGCCTTGCGTTTCGACAATATCCATCCCCTGAACCTGGAGTCGCTGTTGCCCGGCATCAGTCCCTTAGTCAGTTTTATCATTTATTTTGTGATACTGGACTTCGTCGACTATTGCTATCACCGGGCCTCGCACCATTTCGGCTGGTGGTGGGGCTTGCACAGCCTGCATCACAGCCAGCAAAACATGAACTTGTGGAGCGATGACCGCAATCACTTGCTCGATGACTTTTTACGCGACGTGGTGATGGCGCTGGTGGCGCTCGGCATCGGCGTGCCGCCTGGGCAATATGTGCTGCTGGTGTCGATTTCGCGCATCCTGCAAAGCTTGCAGCATGCGAATGTGAGGATACACTTCGGCCGCATCGGCGAGCGCCTCTTGATCTCGCCCCGTTTCCACCGCACCCACCACGCGATCGGCGTGGGGCACGAGTCGAAAGGCAAGGGCAGCATGGGCGGTTGCAACTTCGGCGTGGTCTTGCCGATTTGGGATATGCTGCTGGGCACCGCGAATTTCTCGGCCGGTTATGCGCGCACGGGCGTGCGCGACCAGCTGGCCCGCATCGACAGCAACGGTGTCGGCCGGCCGGGGCGCAACTATGGCCGCGGCTTCTGGCAGCAGCAATGGCTGGGCCTGCGTCGCATGGTGGAATTTGCAAGAATTAAACGAAAAGGACGCCGTTGATGCGCAATGTGTTGAATTCGTATGGCCGTGCTTTCCTGTCGCAATTGCACGGCAGGATATTGCTGTTGAGCATCGCACCGTTCATCCTGTCGCTGATCCTGTGGGGCGCTCTGCTGTATGTGGGCCTGCAGCCGCTGATCGACAGCCTGCATGCGCTGTTTACGCAGTATGACTTCTTCCGCACCAGCGGCCAGGTGCTGGCCACCTTCGGCCTGGGGATGCTGAAAGCCGTGATCGTGCCGCTGATCGCCATGTTCATGCTGCTGCCGCTGATGATCCTGACGGCGCTGATCTTCATGGGCCTGTTCGCCATGCCGGCCATCGGCCGCCACATCGGCGGGCGGCACTTTCCGCAGCTGGAAAAGAAACATGGCGGCAGCCTGCTCGGCAGCGTCGGCACTTCGCTGGCCACGTTCCTGCTGTTCATCGTCGTCTGGGTGCTCATGCTGCCCCTGTACGCTTTCCCGCCGGCCGCATTGGCGGGGCAGGCCGTGCTGTGGGGCTGGCTGACCTACCGCGTGATGGCGTATGACGCCATGGCCGACTACGCCAGCGTGGAAGAGCGCCACGCCATCATGCGCACGCAGCGCTGGCCCTTGCTGGCCATCGGCATGGTGTCCGGCGCGGCCGGCGCCGTGCCGGGCCTGCTGTGGATGGGCGGCGTGATGGCGGTGGTGTTCTTCCCCTTCCTGGCGGCGTTCGCCATCTGGCTGTATGTCCTGATCTTTATCTTTACGGGGTTGTGGTTCCAGTATTACTGCCTGGAAGCCCTGGCGCGCCTGCGCGGCCAGCGCGGCATGACGGACGTGGCGCCGGCGGACGCTTGAGTATTTTCATCGAATTCTACGAGGAAGCTTCATGGCTATCGGATTGATCATCATCGGCGACGAAATCCTGTCGGGCAAGCGCACGGACCAGCATTTCCCGAAAGTGGTGCAAATGCTCAAGGCGCGGGGATTGCAGCTGAGCTGGGCGGAATACGTGGGCGACGAGCCTGCCCGCCTGGTCGCCTTGCTCAAGCGCAGTTTTGCCAGCGGCGACATCGTCTTCAGCTTTGGCGGCATCGGCGCCACGCCGGACGACCATACGCGCCAGGCGGCGGCAGATGCGCTGGGCTTGCCGCTGGTGCTGCATCCGCAGGGCAAGCTCAATATCCAGCAACGGATCATGGAAATGGGCGAGGAGGCGGGCGTGCCGGCCGATTTGAACTCGCCGGAAAACCTGCACCGCCTGAAAATGGCGGAATTCGTCCAAGGTGCCGAGCTGATTCCGAATCCGTACAACAAGATTGCCGGCTTTGCCGTGCGCGAGCATTATTTCGTGCCCGGCTTTCCCGTCATGTCCTGGCCCATGATCGAATGGGTGCTCGACACGCATTATGCGCACCTGTTCAACCAGGTGCCGCACGCGGAACATGCCTTGCTCGTGTATGAAACGGCCGAATCGCTGCTCACGCCGCTGATGGTGCGCCTGGAAGCGGAGTTTCCGCTGATCAAGGTATTCAGCCTGCCCAGCGTGGGCGATGCGCAGACGCGCCGGCATATCGAACTGGGCGTCAAGGGCGAGCCCGCGCAAGCGGCCGCCGCCTTTGCCGAGATGCGCGCCGCGCTCGACGCGCTGCATGCGGAATACACCACCATCTGAGATGCAGCCAGCCCGGCGCCGGCGGCTTTTTCGCTGGCGTCCAGCCCGCCGTGCATCTTAGAGCCTATCCCAGTAGGGAGCGTCTTCTGCTGGCAGCGCATCAGGAGCGCGGACAAGGCGTGAGGAGGACGCGTGGCGAGCCACGCAACGACGATCAACGCAGTCCCCGCTTCTGAGGGGCGCCAGCAGGGGGATGTATTCATCTACTGGGATAGGCTCTTAGTACGCAAGCGTACGTTCCAAGACGTTGTTTTTTTGCGAAAATCTTCAATGAAGCAAGATTTTTGTGCGCGCTCGTCAGTCGTTTTCATGCCGATGTGGTGGAATGGTGAACAGGGCCCTTGCGTGTCGAACGCGCGGTCGCCTGCCTGTGCAGTAGCGTGTTTTTTTGATTCACCGGTATGGACATCATGTTAAGCAAGTTTTGTTGTGACCGGCCCTGGCTGGCCCTCGTCTTATCCTGCGCGGAGCGGCATCGCTGCCGCCTTTGCCGCACCGTCCAAACCCAACCTTACCCCAGCACCCCATGAAAGACACAGGCGTCAACCTGGCCGCGCAAGAGCGGCCCCCCTCCGATCCAGCTCCCGAGGCGCCGCCGCCGACGAGCCCGCCGAAGAAGCGTCGTTCGCGCATCTGGCCGATCTTTGCCATCATCGTGCTGGCGCTGATCGCCGGCGTGGCGTGGTTCGTCATGCGCGAAGTGCGCACCTCGGCCTTGCAGGCCGAGTTTTTCACGCGCCTGGACCGCCAGCTGGCGTTCAAGGTCGAGCCTGGCCCCGCGCCGGCGGCGGCCATCCGCTATCCGCAGCACGGCCCGTACGACGAGCGGCTCGGCTATGCCAGCCTGCCTGACTTCATTTCCAAGCTCAATGCGCGCGACTATGCCGTCACGGCGCAGGCGCGCATGTCGCCGAAAATGGTGCAACTGGTCGACCGTGGCATCTTTTCCACGTATCACGAGAAAAACCGCGCCGGGCTGACCATCCTCGATTGCCGCGCTGCGCCGCTGTTCGCGGCCAGCTATCCCGAGCGCATGTTCGACGGCTTTGCCGAAGCGCCTCCCGCGCTCGTGCAAAGCCTGCTGTTCATCGAAAACCGCGAATTGCTCGACCCGGGCACGCCCAAGCGCAATCCCGCCGTGGAATGGGACCGTCTGAGCAAGGCGATCCTCGACAAGGCGCTCAACCTGTTCGGCGGCCACCGGGGCGGTGGCGGCAGCACGCTGGCCACGCAGATCGAAAAATACCGGCATTCGGAAGACGGACGCACCAGTTCCATGCAGGACAAGCTGCTGCAGATGATTTCGGCCAGCCTGCGCTCGTACCAGGATGGCGAAAACACCATGGAAGCGCGGCGCAAGATCGTCGTCAATTACCTCAATACCGTGCCGCTGTCGGCAAAGAGCGGCTTTGGCGAAGTCAACGGCATCGGCGACGGCATGTGGGTCTGGTATGGCCGTCCGTTTGCCGAAGTGAAAACCTTGCTTAGCGGAAAAATGGACCAGCCGGGCAGCGCACTGGCCTACAAGCAGGCGCTGAGCCTGCTGATCGCGCAGCGCCGTCCTTCCCATTATCTGGTGGCCGGCGGCGCCGACCTGGAAGAATTGACCAACAGCCATCTGCGTTTGCTGGCGCAGGCGGGCGTGATTTCGCCGCAGCTGCGCGATACGGCCATCGCCGAGAAGCTGCGTCCGTCGACGGCGTCGGGCGTGCAATCGGAAGCGTCGACCTCGTTCGTCACGCGCAAGGCGTCGAATGCCGTGCGCAACCACCTGGCCGCCATGCTCGGCGATCCGCGCTTGTACAACCTCGACCGCCTGGACCTGAAAGTGGTCAGCACGCTCGACGCACAGGCGCAAAACGCCGTCACCAAGGTCTTGCGCGAGCTGCGCGACCCGGAAGTGGCGAAAGCGGCCGGCCTGACGGGCAAGGGCATGCTGGGCAATGGCGACCCCGCCAACGTGG
This sequence comes from Janthinobacterium glycogeni, assembly GCF_051380725.1. Taxonomy (NCBI): domain Bacteria; kingdom Pseudomonadati; phylum Pseudomonadota; class Betaproteobacteria; order Burkholderiales; family Oxalobacteraceae; genus Janthinobacterium; species Janthinobacterium glycogeni. The sequence goes on from NZ_JBNYXP010000005.1 coordinate 109,988, forward strand.
TCTACAGCTTTACCTTGCTGCAAAAGGGCGACCAGGCCAACCTGTTGCGCGTGCAAACGGATAACTTTGATCAGCCGCTCGACATCAACGAAGGCGCCAAGCTGGACCTCGGTTCCACGGCCAAGCTGCGCACCCTGGTGACCTACCTGGACATCATCGACCAGCTGCACCAGCGCTACAGCGGCATGGGCGCCGCCGAGCTGAACAAGATCGCCGTCGATCCCAAGGATATGCTGTCGCAGTGGGCGATTGCCTACTTGAAACCTTTGCCTCTGGGCGAAGCGAGGAATCTGCCGGCCATGCTGGCGGCTGCCATGGAACGCAAATACTCGGGCAACCCGGGCGAAGGCTTCTTCACGGGCGGCGGCTTGCACCATTTCGGCAACTTCTCCAAGCTCGACGACAGCCGCATCATGACGGTGCAGCAGGCGCTGCGCCAGTCGACCAATCTGGTGTTCGTGCGCCTGATGCGCGACGTGGCCCGCTACTACATGTTTTCGCGCCCCGATTCCTCGGCTTCCCTGCTGGCGGATGCGGACGATCCGCGCCGGGCGCAGTACCTGAGCCGTTTTGCCGACAAGGAAGGGCGCGAATTCCTGCACCGCTTCTATCAGAAGTACCGCGGCAAGAGCGTCGACGAGCAGGAAAAGATTTTATTGGCCAGCATCCGCCCGACGCCCGTGCGCCTGGCGAATATCTTCCGCACCATCAATCCCAAGGGCACGGTGGCGGAATTCGGCGATTTCCTCAACGCCAACTTGCCGTCGCAAAACGAAGTGCCGCCCGAGCGCGTCGCCAAGATGTATCAGCAGTACGCGATGGAAAACTGGTCGCTGGCCGATCGCGGTTATCTCGCCAATGTGCATCCGCTGGAACTGTGGATGGTGGCGTATCTGCGCCAGCACGAAGGTTCCACCCTGACGCAGATGGTGGCGGCCAGCGAAAAGGAACGCCAGGAAGTGTATAAGTGGCTGTTCAATACGCACCGCAAGCACGCGCAGGACCGCCGCATCGCCAACTTGCTGGAAGTCGAAGGCTTCCTGGAAATCCACCGCCAGTGGAAGAAGATGGGTTATCCCTTCGATTCGCTCGTGCCGTCGTATGCGACCACCTTGGGCGCGTCGGCTGACCGTCCCGCCGCGCTGGCCGAATTGATGGGTATCATCATCAACGATGGCGTGCGCAAGCCGAGCGTGCGCATCGATTCCATGCATTTCGCCGCCAATACGCCGTATGACACCATGGTCAAGCGTGGCACGAAGGTGGAGGCGGAGCAAGTGTTGTCGCCGGACGTGGCCAAGGCTGTCGCCAAGGCCATCCGCGAAGTGGTGTCGGACGGTACGGCGAAACGGGCGAAGACGGCGTTTGTCGGCGCCGACGGCGTGCCGATCCCGATGGGCGGCAAGACGGGTACGGGCGACCAGCGTTTCGACGTGTATGGCGCCGGCGGCCGCCTGATCGAATCGCGCTATGTGAACCGTTCGGCCACGTTCGTCTTCAATATCGGCGAGCGCTTCTACGGCAGCATGACGGCGTATGTGCGCGGGCCGGAATCGAAAAACTATGATTTCACCAGCGCCTTGCCCGTGCAACTGCTGGTGTCGCTGGCGCCAAGCCTGATGCCGCTGATTGAGCCGCCCGCGCCGGCCGAGGGCGTGGCGAAGCAGTGCACGAATTAAATCGTTGCTGCAACTAAAAGCCGGCCCTCGCGGGCCGGTTTTTTTGCACAGGAGTAAAAGAAATGGAAACAACGCAGCGCATTTTTGAGCAATATCACCGCTTTGACGATGGCGCGCTCGTGTCATTCGAGCAAATGTACGGGCCGCACGGCGTGCAGGCCGTGCGCATCGTCTTGTACGCGAGAAATCATGCATTGGATGGCAACGTGTGGCGCCAGGTCGCCATCACGGTGGGCGCCGTGCGGGAAGTGCTGCTCAGGACGCCGGGCAACTTCATCAACCGTATCTGCTGCGGCGTGAAGCTGCTGCGTTTCGGCGACGTCTGGTGCGTCGATGTCGACGGCACGTATGCGCACGACGACCCGGCGACCCTGGACGAGGTGCGCCGCGATGGCGACTGCTACGTCATCGGCGGCACGGTCGAGGCCATCGAACTGGACTAACCGGCGAACACGGCGGTTTTACCTTCCAGGCGCGCGTGATAGGCGGCGATGGCCGGATATTCCGGGCGTTCCATGGGCGCCATCAGCCAGCGCTTGACGGACAGACCCAGCACGATATCGGCCAGGGTGAACGTTTCGCCGCACACATAAGCGCCCGTGCGCTGCAACTGCTGCTCGAGGATGCCCATCATCTTGTTCCATCCGGCAATACCCGCCGCCAGCTGCGCCGCATCCTGGTGGGCCGGGCTGTGGCGCACCAGCGACATGAAGGCGTAGCGCCAGCTGTTGTTCAGGTCGCCCATCTGCCAATCCATCCATTTTTCCACTTCCGCGCGGGCACGTGGCGTGCTTGGCAGCAAGTCGTCGCGGCCTGCCTGGGCGCACAGGTAGCGGCAGATCGTGTTCGATTCCCACAGCACCAGGTCGCCATCGACCAGCACGGGCACCATGGCGTTCGGGTTCAGGGCCAGGAAGGCCGGGTCGTCCGTGCTGCGAAAGCCGCTGCCCCAGTCTTCGCGTTCGTAGGACAGGTCGAGTTCTTCGCACGTCCACAGGACTTTGCGGACGTTGATCGAGGCGGCTTTTCCAAGAATTTTCAGCATGCGGGGCTCCAGAGGGCAGGTGATCGATCTGCCACTGTAGCGGATTTGGCCACGCCGCGCATGTGAATGTGCCTTGCATAGTTGAGGTTTTCTTGGCATCGTAGCCACCCATGAAACCTATGCGCCACCACATGTCCAAAATCCTCGCGTTCAGCCGCTTTTCCGTGCGCGATTTCCTCGCCACCGCCGGTCCCACCCTGCTGCTCGTCGGCGCGTTCTGCGCGCTCGCTTACTGGCTGGTCGACCCGGCGCCGCCGCGCCAGGTGAGCCTGTCGACGGGACAGGACAATAGCGCGTATGAAGAGTTCGGCAAGAAATACGCGGCCACCCTGGCCAAGCACGGCATCAAGGTGACCTTGCAACCGTCGCTGGGCTCGCAGGAAAACTTGCAGCGCCTCAATAACGGCAGGACCGATATCGCTTTCGTGCAAAGCGGCTCGACGGAACACGCCGATGCCGAGCGCCATGGCCTGATTTCCCTGGGGAGTTTATTTACGGAACCCGTGTGGCTGTTCCTGCGCGAAGACAAGGCGGTGACGGAACTGACGCAATTGAAGGGCATGAAGATCAACCTGGGGCCGGAAGGCACGGGTGTGCCCAGCCTGTTCCGACAGTTGCTGTCCGTCAATGGCGTCGAAGCGAGCGAGCTGACCGTCAGTGCCTTGCAAAACACGCCCGCCACGGTGGAACTGCTTGAAGGGCGCATCGACGGTCTCGTGTTCAGCTCGGCGCCGGAAGCGCCGCTGATCCAGATGCTGCTGCAAACGCCGGGCATCAAGCTGTTTGATTTTTCGCAGGCAGAGGCGTACACGCGGCGCCTGCCTTTCCTGACGCATGTCGTTTTGCCGCGTGGCATCGTCGACCTGGGGCAAAACATTCCCGCGCAGGATTATCATTTGATCGCGCCGACGGCCACCCTGGTCGCGCGCGAAGACTTGCATCCGGCCCTGGTCGACCTGTTCGTGCAGGCGGCGGCCAGCATTCACGGCGGCACGGGCTGGTTCCAGCAGCAGGGGCAGTTCCCATCCGCGCGCTACACGGAAATTCCTGTCGCGCCGGAAGCGCTGAAATTCTACAAGGATGGCGCGCCAGTGCTGCAGCGCTATATGAGCTTCTGGCTGGCCAATTTCTTCGACCGCATGTGGGTGCTGGTGGTGGCCCTGGGCGCCTTGATATTACCGCTGTCACGCGTGGTGCCGCCCCTGTACGTGTGGCGCATCCGCTCGCGCGTGTACCGCTGGTACGGCCAGCTGCGCACGGTGGAGCAGGCGCTGGAAGACGTGCCGGAAGGGCAGCGCGCGCACGTGTATGCGGAACAATTGAAACGGCTCGACCAGATCGAGGACATGGTCAACCAGATATCGATTCCATTGTCGTTCGCCGATGGCTTGTATGGCTTGCGCAGCCACATCAATTTCGTGCGCAAGCGCATTCTGACGCTGATGGGCGAACATCCAGAGGCGGGTGAGCCAGCCTGAAGCATCAAGCCCGGGCGGGACTTGTCTCTGGCCGACGCATGGCCGTCATCGGCAGCTGTTCCGTTACTGCTGCTTTCAAGCGCCCAGCCACGGCAAGCCCGCCTTGCACCAGCCGCCGATCTGCTTGCGGTGGCCGTCGGCATCCTTGTCGCCTTCAAACCCTTCGAGGATGTCGAAGCAGTTGATATAGCCGTGTTCGGTGGCCAGCTTGGCGGCGTGGCGCGAACGCACGCCGGAGCGGCACAGGAACAGCAGCACCTCGTCCTTGCCGGCCTGGGCCGCCAGTTGCGCGAGGAAGTCGGGATTCGGCACGCCGCCCGGATACGTGGCCCACTGCACCGCACCATGCTGGGTATCGGCGATGTCGACCCGGCCCACCCAGTCGCGCTCGGCATTCGTGCGCACGTCGATGAGCTTGACGCCGGCATCGTCTTGCAGCAAGTCATACGCTTCCTGCGGCGTGACGGCGCCGGCATACGGGGTTCCTTCATTGGCCCGGCTGCGGGCGGTGGTCAGGATGGCGGCGGCGGTGGTCATGGCGTCCTCGATGAAAGTGGGATGGTGTATACGATTATAGTGCGCCGTCCGCGCCCCGCAAACGGGAAACCACGGTGCACGGCGCATGCACCACAACGAGGCATTTTCAAGAAATTTTCACAAAATGCACGATAATGGTGCGTTATTCGTTTTTTGCACTTGCATAGTGCATTCTTGATTTAACGCAAACGCAGCAGGAAAATCGCGGGCAGGAAAACTTTCACAGGGATGGCCGGGTTTTGACCTGGGCGGCTAGATCCGTCCAGAAGCTGGCATGGAATCTGCTATGATCCTTATGAGTTTTGGTGGCACGCAATGTTTGCTTCGCTTCATCAGCCCAGACGCACTAAGGTCGGCTCACCCCACATTCATTTAGGAGATACGCATGGCAATGACAGCCGCAGAAGTCTTGAAGATGGTAGAAGAAAACGAAGTCAAATTCGTTGATTTCCGCTTTGCTGATACCCGTGGTAAAGAGCAGCACGTGACGGTTCCCGTGTCGCATTTCGACATGGACAAATTCGAGTCGGGCCACGCCTTTGACGGTTCTTCGATCGCTGGCTGGAAAGGCATTGAAGCGTCCGACATGATCTTGCTGCCGGATCCAAACACGGCCAATATCGACCCGTTCATGGAAGAAACGACCCTGTTCATGCAGTGCGACGTGATCGAACCGTCGGACGGCAAAGGCTACGACCGCGACCCGCGCTCGATCGCGAAACGCGCCGAAGCCTACCTGAAATCGTCGGGCATGGGCGACACCGCCTACTTCGGCCCTGAGCCGGAATTCTTCATCTTCGACAGCGTGCGCTGGAAGATCGACATGTCGGGCTGCTTCGTCAAGATCGGTTCGGACGAAGGTTCGTGGTCGACCGGCAAGGACATCGAAGGCGGCAACAGCGGCCACCGTCCTACCGTCAAGGGCGGCTACTTCCCCGTGCCGCCAGTGGACAGCTTCCAGGACATGCGTTCGGAAATGTGCCTGATCCTGGAGTCCTTGGGCATCCCGGTTGAAGTACATCACCACGAAGTCGCCGGCGCCGGCCAGAATGAAATCGGCACCAAGTTCTCGACCCTGGTCGAGCGCGCCGACTGGACGCAAAACCTGAAATACGTGGTGTGGAACGTGGCGCACAGCTATGGCAAGACCGCCACCTTCATGCCGAAACCTATCGTTGGCGACAACGGTTCGGGCATGCACGTGCATCAATCCGTATGGAAAGATGGCAAAAACCTGTTCGCCGGCGACGGCTATGCCGGCCTGTCCGATTTCGCCCTGTACTACATCGGCGGCATCATCAAGCACGCCAAGGCGCTGAACGCGATCACCAACCCGGGCACCAACTCGTACAAGCGTCTGGTACCAGGCTACGAAGCACCAGTGAAACTGGCGTACTCGGCGAAAAACCGTTCCGCCTCGATCCGTATCCCGCACGTGGCCAATCCAAAAGGCCGCCGCGTCGAAGCGCGCTTCCCGGATCCGCTGGCGAACCCGTACCTGTGCTTCGCCGCACTGCTGATGGCCGGCCTGGACGGCGTTGCCAACAAGATCCATCCGGGCGAAGCTGCCTCGAAAGATCTGTACCATCTGCCGCCGGAAGAAGATGCACTGATCCCGACCGTGTGCGCTTCGCTGGAAGAAGCACTGGAAGCCCTGGACAAGGACCGCGAGTTCCTGACCCGTGGCGGCGTGTTCAGCGATTCCATGATCGACGCTTACCTGGAACTGAAAATGCAGGACGTGCAGCGCATGCGCATGACCACGCATCCTGCCGAGTTCGACATGTACTACTCGCTGTAATGGCGCCACGCCGGCAATGTGCCGGTAGTGAATAAAAAACGCGGGTGAGGCGATGGTCTTGCCCGCGTTTTTTTATGTGGCGCGCCAAGGCGGCGCCAGTGCAGTGTTGTATAGTCGGCCCAGGAACGATGCGGTACGAGCCGACAGGAGTGAAGATTGAGCAAGCATTACAGAATGGCGCTGATGGCAGGATTGCTGGGCGCGGCGGCGCAGGCGCATGGGCAGCTGTATGTCTGCGCCGATGCGCAGGGACACAAAACGTACACGGACAGGAGTGCTGGCAAGCATTGCCAGCTGCTCGATTTGCCGGGGGCCATGACGGAGCCGCCGCGCAAGACGGCGCCGCTGGCCGGCGCGCCTGCCCGGCCCGCCACGCAGGCGGCGGTCACGGCGGCGCCGGCCGCCGGCGTGTTTCCCAAGGTCGATGGCGCCGAGCAGCGCGCGCGCGACCTGGACCGGCGCCAGATCCTGCAGGACGAATTGCGCAGCGAAGAGCAGAAACTGGCGGCGCAGCGCATGGAATTGAATGGCGGACAGCCCGAGCGCCAGGGTAATGAGCGCAATTACGCGAAATACCAGGAACGGGTGGCGCAGTTGAAGGACAACATTAGCCGGACACAGCAGAATGTCGAGGCCCTGAAACGCGAGATCGCGAATATTCGGTAAAGCACATGACACTAGACAACCATTCCAGCCGCCCGGCCCATCTGGCCGGCCTTGATCTGCTCGCTTCAGCCGTGATCCTGCTCGACGGCGACGGCCGCATCAGCTATGCCAACGCGGCGGCGGAAAATCTGCTGGAAAGCTCGCTGAAAGCCCTGTCGCGGCAAAAGCTGACGGCGCTGTTCCTGAACCCGGACGAGCTGGCCGGCATCTGCGCGCAGGCGCTCGAACATAAATTTTCCGATTTGCGCCAGGACCTGAGCCTGGAACGGCTGGGGCGCGAGCCGCTGCGCGTGCACAGCATCGTCAGTGCGCTCGACGCGCCAAGCGACGGCGTGCTGATCGAGCTGCGCGAAAACGTGCAGCAGCTGAAGCTCGACCGCGAGGAGCGCATCCTCGATCAGAGCCAGGTCAACAAGGAGCTGATCCGCAACCTGGCGCATGAAATCAAGAACCCGCTGGGCGGCATCCGCGGCGCGGCCCAGCTGCTGGAGCTGGAATTGCCGGCCCTGCACCTGAGCGAGCTGCGCGAATACACGCAAGTCATCATCAAGGAAGCGGACCGGCTGCAGACGCTGGTCGACCGCCTGCTGGCGCCGCATCGCCGTCCGCATATCGTCGGCGACGTGAATATCCACGAAGTGTGCGAAAGGGTGCGCAGCCTGATCCTGGCCGAATTTCCCAGCGGCCTGACCATTTCGCGCGATTACGATGCCTCGATCCCCGAGTTTCGCGGCGACAAGGAGCAATTGATACAGACCGTGCTGAACATCGCGCACAACGCGGCGCAGGCGCTGGCCGAGCGCATCGAGGCGGGCGACGCCGAGCTGATTTTCAAGACGCGCGTGGCGCGCCAGGTGACCCTGGCCAAGGTCCGCTACAACCTGGCATTAGACTTGCATATCATCGACAATGGACCGGGCATCGCACCCCAGATCCGCGACCGGATTTTCTACCCGCTGGTGTCGGGCAGGGAAGGCGGCAGCGGACTGGGACTGACCTTGGCGCAAACCTTCGTGCAACAGCACCTGGGCGTGATCGAGTGCGAAAGCCGGCCTGGATACACCGATTTCAGGATCGTTCTCCCCTTGCCATAAGCGAGGAAGTATCCCACCCATGAAATCCATTGCGGGACGCACACACTAATGAAGCCAATCTGGATAGTTGACGACGACGAATCAATCCGCTGGGTGCTGGAAAAAGCCCTGGCGCGGGAAAATCTCGCCACCAAGAGTTTTGCCAATGCGCGCGACGCCATCGCCGCGCTGGAATTTGACACGCCGCAAGTGCTCGTGTCCGATATCCGCATGCCGGGCGCCTCCGGCCTGGAATTGCTGCAGACGGTCAAGTCGCGCTTTCCCGGCTTGCCGGTCATCATCATCACGGCCTTTTCCGACCTCGATTCGGCCGTCGCGGCCTTCCAGGGCGGCGCCTTCGAATACCTGGCCAAGCCCTTCGACATCGACAAGGCTGTCGAGCTGATCCGCCGCGCGCTGGAAGAGAGCCTGCGCGAGACCAGCGTCGAATCGGGCCCGTCGGAAACGCCGGAAATCCTCGGCCAGGCGCCGGCCATGCAGGAAGTCTTCCGCGCCATCGGCCGTTTGTCGCAATCGAACGTGACGGTGCTCATCACGGGCGAATCCGGATCCGGCAAGGAACTCGTGGCGCGCGCGCTGCATAAGCACAGCCCGCGCGCGGCGCAGCCGTTCATCGCCTTGAACACGGCGGCGATCCCGAAGGATCTGCTCGAGTCCGAACTGTTCGGCCATGAACGCGGTGCATTTACCGGTGCGCAAACGACGCGCCGGGGCCGCTTCGAGCAAGCCGAGAATGGCACTTTGTTCCTTGATGAAATCGGCGACATGCCGTTCGACCTGCAGACGCGTTTGCTGCGCGTGCTGTCCGACGGCCATTTCTATCGCGTTGGCGGGCATCAGCCGATGAAGGCCAATGTGCGCGTCATTACGGCCACGCACCAGAACCTCGAGCAGCGCGTGCGCGACGGCCTGTTCCGTGAAGACTTGTATCACCGGCTGAACGTGATCCGCCTGCGCCTGCCCAGTTTGCGGGAGCGGCGCGAGGATATCCCCATCCTGGTGCGCCACTTCCTGGTGCAAAGCGCGCGCCAACTGGGCGTGGAAGCCAAGCGCATGAGCGAACCGACGATGCAGTTCCTGAGCAGCCTCGACTTGCCCGGCAATGTGCGCCAGCTGGAAAACCTGTGCAACTGGATCACCGTGATGGCGCCGGGCCAGACGGTGGAAATCAAGGATTTGCCGCTGGAATTGACGCAGGGGCAGGGCGACGGCGCCGCCACCGCGGCGGCGGGCGAGGCTGCGCCGGCCGCCGTTGCCCATCCGCAGGGGGGGCAGGTCTTCGAAGCGGCCGCGCCCGCCAACGGCGCGCCGCCGGGCTGGATTGGTTTACTGGAATTGCAGGCGGCTGGCATGCTGGGCGCGGGGCAGCAGGAAGTCATGGCCGTGCTGGGGCGGCAATTCGAGTCGGCCCTGATCAAGACGGCGCTCAAGCATACGCACGGGCGCAAGAACGACGCCGCCGTGCGCCTGGGCATCGGCCGCAACACCATCACCCGCAAGATCTCGGAACTGGGCATCGACGGCGCCAAGGACGATTGACGCCTTGCCGGACGGGGACTTTCCCCGTCCGCTTTTTCTTGCGGTGTTCCTCGCACGCCACAACACCCACAGCAGGCGATAAGGTAAGCTGACGCCTGCCGGACTGTTTCGTCCGGTCTTCATTTGATTGTGGAACTGTATGCTCATAAACTGCGTGGCCTACCAGGATGGCAAAAAACTGGCCGACTTGCCGATCGACGATATCAGCGATTACGTCGAGCGTCCCGACTGCTTCGTCTGGGTGGCCCTGCTCGACGCCACGCCGGCCGAACTGAAACAGATGCAGCACGAGTTTTGCCTGCACGAACTGGCGGTGGAAGACGCGCAGCGGGGGCACCAGCGCCCGAAGATCGAGGAATATGGCGATTCCCTGTTTGCCGTCGTGAAAACCGTGGAAATGGTCGAGAACGAACTAGTGCTGGGCGAAGTCGACATTTTCGTTGGCGCCAATTACGTGCTTTCGTCGCGCAGCAACAGCTCGCAAGGTTTCCTGGGCGTGCGCGCGCGTGCCGAGCGCGAACCGCACTTGCTGCGCCAGGGCTCGGCCTTCGTGCTGTACGCGCTGATGGACGCCGTCGTCGACCGTTACTTTCCCGTGCTCGACGCGCTCGAATCGGAGCTGGAACTGATCGAGGACCGCATCTTCGACCGTGGCACCGAGCGCGACAATATCGAACGGTTGTATCAATTGAAACGCAAGGTCATGGTCTTGCGCCACGTGGTGGCGCCCCTGATGGAAGCGGTGGGCAAGCTGCACGGCGGGCGGGTGCCGCCGCTGTGCCACGATACCCAGGAGTATTTCCGCGATGTGCACGACCATTTGGCGCGCATCAACGGCACGCTCGACACCATCCGCGACACCATCAGCACGGCCATCCAGGTGAATCTGTCGATGGTGGCCATCGACGAGAGCGAAGTGAACAAGCAGCTGGCGGCCTGGGCCGCCATCTTCGCCGTCTTCACGGCGTTTGCCGGCGTGTGGGGCATGAACTTCAAGTTCATGCCGGAACTGGACTGGCAATACGGCTATCCCGTGGCCGTGGGACTGATGAGCTGTGTCTGCGGTTATATGTATTACTTGTTCAAGCGTGCCGGCTGGCTATAAAAAATTCCTGTGTATCTGTACTATTAAACAATAGCCAGGGGTACAATCGCGGCAAGTCCCCTGACCCGAGCCTTTGCTGAGGATCGCCGCGCCGGCAGCTGTGCCTGCGCTTTCCGTGCTGCGCAGGAGCATTCATGAGTATTCCGTTGTTCGATGTGAATTCGCAAGAACCCCTGTTCGATCCCGAGCAGCGGCGCACCCTGGCGGAAGCGGCCCTGCGCTCGATCACCGCCTCGACGGCGCACGCCCGTGGCGACGACTTCCTGCGCATCCTCGTCAAGGACCTGGCCGAAGCGCTCGACGTGCACTATGTGATCGCCGGTCGGCTGGTGCGCATGGACGATGGCAGCGAAGGCATCCGCACCCTGGCGCTGTGGGGCGGCGACGGCTACCAGCCGAATATCGAATACAGCCTGCAGCACACGCCTTGCCAGGACGTGACCTGCCAGAGCATGTGTTTTCACGGCAGCGATATCCAGCGTCGCTTTCCACTCGATAGTCTCCTCGTCGACATGCATGCGGAAAGTTACGTCGGCATGCCGCTGATCGATACCGACGGCAAGACCCTGGGCATCCTGTCGGCCATCGACACGCGTCCCATCGATGAAAACAAACGCTTGCTGGCCTTGCTGCTGCTGTCGATCTTTTCGGCCCGCGGCGCGGCCGAGCTGCAGCACCAGGAGCGCACGCAGCAGCTGGAAGAAATCGTGCGCGTGCGCACCGAATCGCTGCTGGCGGCGCAGGCCAACCTGATCGAGCAAGAGCAGATGGCGGCCCTCGGCTCGCTGGTGGCGGGCGTGTCGCACGAGGTCAACACGCCCATCGGCGTGGCGCTGACGGCGGCGTCGAGCATGGGCAGCTATGCCGACCAGCTGGTGCAGCTGCTGGGCGGCGCCAAGGTCAGCCGCGCCGAACTGATCGACATTGCCGAATCCCTCAAAGGCGCGGCGGCATTGATCGAGCGCAACCTGGCGCGTGCCGCCGACCTGATCGGCAATTTCAAGCAGCTGGCCGTGGACCAGGTCAGCGAATACGTGGCGGACCTGGCGCTGCACGATTATGTGCACGGCCTGGTGTCGGCGCACAGCCCGGAACTGCGCAAGGCGGCGCTGGGCGTGGAACTCGATATCGCCCCGGATTGCCAGGTGCGCCTGGCGGCCGGCAAGCTGTCGCAAATCCTCTCGAACCTGCTGATGAACAGCGCCCGCCACGGCTATCCGCAGGGCGGCCCGGGGCGCATCACGATACGCGCGCGCATCGAGGCGGACGAGAATGACGCGGCTGCGCGCTGGCTGCTGCTCGAGTTTTCCGACGACGGCGTCGGCCTGGCGCCGGCCGTGCGCGAACACATGTTTGAACCATTTTTCACGACCAAACGTGGCCAGGGCGGCTCCGGCCTGGGCATGCACATCGTCTACACCATCGTGCAGCAACTGGGCGGCCAGGTGTGCGCCATCGACTGCACTCCCGGCTGTCACATACAGATCAGGCTGCCATTGGCCGCCTGAACGCTGGCTTAGCGCGCCGCCATCGACAGGGCCACCGCCTCGGCCACCTTGATGCCGTCGACGGCCGCCGACAGGATGCCGCCCGCATAGCCGGCGCCTTCGCCTGCGGGGAACAGGCCCCGCGTGTTCAGGCTTTGCAGGTCGTCGTCGCGGCGCTTGATGCGGATCGGCGACGAGGTGCGCGTTTCCACGCCCGTCAGCACGGCGTCGGCCTTGTAATAGCCCTTGATCTGCTTGTTGAATGCAGGAAACGCTTCGCGCAGGGCCGTGATCGCGTATTCGGGCAAGGAGGGCGCCAGGTCCGTCAGGTGCACGGCCGGCTTGTAGGATGGCACCACGCTGCCGAATTGCGTCGAGGCCCGGCCCGCCACGAAGTCGCCGACCAATTGTCCCGGGGCATCGTAGTTGCCGCCGCCCAGGGCAAACGCGCGCTCCTCCAGCTCGCGCTGCAGGGCGATGCCGGCCAGCGGGTCGCCCGGGTAATCGGCCGGCGTGATGCCGACGACGATGGCGCTGTTGGCGTTGCGCTCGTTGCGCGAATACTGGCTCATGCCGTTCGTCACCAGGCGGCCCGGTTCCGAGGCGGCCGCCACCACGGTGCCGCCCGGGCACATGCAGAAACTGTAGACGGAGCGGCCATTGCTGGCGTGGTGCACGAGTTTGTAGTCGGCCGCGCCCAGGATCGGGTGGCCGGCGCTGGGGCCGAAGCGGCAACTGTCGATCAACGATTGCGGGTGTTCCACGCGGAAACCGATCGAGAACGGTTTCGCTTCGATGTACACGCCGCGGCGGTGCAGCATCTCAAAGGTGTCGCGCGCGCTGTGTCCGATGGCCAGCACGACGTGGTTGCTGGCGATGGTTTCGCCATTGTCCAGCACCACGCCGCGCACCTGGCCGCCGTCGCTGCCGGGCTCGATGTCGAGATCGACCACTTTACTGCTGAAGCGGTATTCGCCGCCCAGCTGTTCGATATTGGCGCGCATTTCTTCCACCATCTTGACCAGGCGGAAAGTGCCGATGTGCGGCTTGCTCACATACATGATTTCTTCGGGCGCGCCCGCCTTGACGAATTCCGTCAACACCTTGCGGCCGTAATGCTTGGGATCCTTGATCTGGCTGTACAGCTTGCCGTCCGAGAAGGTGCCGGCGCCGCCTTCGCCGAATTGCACGTTCGATTCCGGATTCAGCTCGCGCTTGCGCCAGAAGCCGAAGGTATCGACCGTGCGTTCGCGCACCTGCTTGCCCCGCTCCAGGATGAGGGGGCGCAAGCCCATCTGTGCCAGGATCAGCGCCACGAACAGGCCGCAGGGGCCTGTGCCGATGACGATGGGGCGTGGCTCATTGGTGTGGCCGGCCAGCTGTTCGCCGCCGGCGACGAATTTGTAGTCGGTGTCGGGCGCGGGCATCAGGTGGATATCGTGACCCAGGCGCGCCAGCACGGCCGCTTCGTTCTTGATCTCGACGTGCAGCGAGTAAATCAACACCACGGCACTGCGCTTGCGCGCGTCATAGCTGCGCTTGAAGACGGTAAAGCCGAGCAGCTCATCCGCGGCAATGCCGAGGCGCGCCAGAATGGCAGCGGGCAGTGCCGTTTCGTCGTGTTCGAGGGGGAGTTTTACTTCGTTGAGTCGCAACATGGTGTGTATTTTTAAAAATTGCCGGGCTCCGTATCTAGCGGAGAGTGTGTGGTGCCGCGTGACGGCATCCGGGCGCTATTTTACCTCCACATCGTTCACTGCTTCGTTTACCCGGACTTTTTTTTGGGGCGGTAACGGGCGACAGTGCCGTCTGTTCGCCTGGTCGCCACCGTGCCGTGGCGCGGTATGGCGGCGTTTCCTGCCTGCTACAAACTGGTGCAAATCGGCGCGTCGCTGGTGCATCCGCCGCCCCTTGTTGGGGCGCGCAAATCGGGGCCATATTTTCCAGGTAATTTGTGTTGCTTTTTTGTTGTTGCCGCTTGATTTTGTTGACGCCTTGCCATTGCGTGTGATTTGATAGTGTTTTGTTTCTTGCAGGTGCAATTCTGTATCTTTGCTTCGCACGCATTGAAGGAAATCAGTAGCGCTGTCTCTGGCCGCTGTCGCTCCCTCTATGGAGTGCGGGATTTTATTTTGAGATGATGGCGAGGAATTTCTTTTTATATGGAATTGTTCTGAAAAAATCTGATTGATTTATTGCGAGATGGATGTGCAATATATTCGGCCTCGTTCCGTAAAATAATTTCGTCTTGCGCGTCATTTATTTTGCGGACTTTTTATATTCATCTTTTTTAGAAACAACTCTTCCTGCAGCATTCTGATTCAATTGGTGCAAAGCCACTGTTTGCAGGCATTCCAAGTAAATTTGATTATCGTCCGCGAGTGTTTTCATTCAGCCTGGATGCGCTTCTGCTCGCCTATTTTTTGTATAAATTGAAGTGTTGCGCCAACAGAACAGTTTTTCTAATTTTATTGACCAGCCCGTTTCAATATGTTCCGATGTGTCATTCTGTTTATTTTGCGTATGCAAAGTGGATCGAGAGGATGCCTTGTATGAAGGGATTACAAGGTGATGAGAGTAAAAAGCGTTCAAAAACGCATAAGTGTGAGTGATAAACTCCTTTACCAAAGCAGTAATACTGCGCTCATAAATAAATAGGGAATGACATGTTGAAAAAAACTGTAATAGCACGTGCATTAACGATCGCTTTCAGCGCATCGGTATTGAGCGCTGCAATTGTTCCAGCGGTAATGGCACAGTCGAATGCCACGGGTAATATCATCGGCAAGATCGCGCCGGATGCCAGCGCATCGGTGCAGATCGTCGGTGCTGACAATGGCTTCAAACGGACCATTTCGCCCGATGCAAGCGGTACTTTCCGCATCACCTCCCTGCCAGTTGGCAACTACAAGGTGACCTTGCTGAAAGGCTCTTCCGTCGTCAGCACGCAGGATGTGGAAGTGCGCATCGGCCAGGAAAGCGAAGTGGCGCTGCAGCAAGTGCAAACCGTGAACGTAACGAGCCGCCGCCGCGCGATCGATGTCACCAGTTCCAACTCCGGTTCTTCCTTCAATTCGCGCGAACTGGCTACCCTGCCACTGGCGCCTACGGTTGCCAACATCGTGCAACTGGCCGGCGGCACCACGCGCGCCGACTCGCGCTACGGCAACAACGCCGCCAGCTTCGGCGGCTCCAGCGCGTCGGAAAATGCGGCGTACATCAACGGTTTCCCTGTTACCAACAGCCTGTACCAGGTGGGTTACTCTTCGCTGCCATTCGGTTCGATCGCCGAAGCGCAAATCATCACCGGCGGCTACGGCGCCGAATTCGGCCGTTCGACGGGCGGCGTGGTCAACATCACCACCAAGAGCGGTACCAATAACTGGGAATTCGGCGCCGGCTTTACCTACGCGCCTGATTCGCTGCGCGGCAAAGCCAAGAACATCATGTTCCCGAATACGGGCGCCAATCCCAAGACGGATGGCAAGATCTACAACTACCGCGAAGGCGACAAGCTGACCGAGAAGGTCTACAACGCCTATGTCAGCGGCCCGCTGATCAAGGACAAGCTGTTCATCTATCTGGGTGGTGAATTTACCAAGATGGACCGCGAAACGGCGCGTCTGGCATCGACCAGCACGGTGAATAACCAGACTGGCTGGCTGGTACAGAAATCCGACGTACCGCGCTATATCGCCAAGATCGACTGGAATATCACCGACAACAACCGTCTCGAATACACGCATATTTCGGACGAGTCGAATGTCAACGATCAATACTACGGCTTCAACTACGACACCAAGCAGCGCGGCTACGTGCAGAACGGCGGCGCCCGATTCAAGAACTATTCGGCAGGCGTGCTGTTCCTCAATGCCACCGGCGCTGCGCTGGCGGCAGCCCAGGGTTCCAATATCGACATCCTCAAGCTGACCAGCTATGTGACCGACGATCTGACCGTGCAGGCTCTGATCGGCCAGGCCAAGACAGAGCGCGAACAAAATCCGTTCGGCTACATTCCAGGCTTGCGTCCTGTCGTTGCCTCCCCGGACAACCAGGTGCCAGGCGTGAATTACCAGCCTAGCCAAGTGCAAGGTTTCAGCTCGGCCCTGTTGCGCGACGGTGCGCAAGACACCAACCGCGGTTATCGCCTGGACCTGGAATACAAACTGGCCAAGCAGCATACGATACGCGGCGGTCTTGACCACAACAAGATCAATGCCCTGAACGGCACGGAAGCGGCCGGCGGCGGTACCTGGACTTACCTGAAAACCAATCCGAACACGGTATTGTCTGGCCACAATATGTCGCCGGCAGCTGGCGGCGGTTATGGCACACAAGGTTACTACGTGCGTGAAAACCTGCAGCGCGGCGGCTCCACCCCGACCGTCGAGCAGTCGGCGCAATATATCGAGGACCGCTATCAAGCCACCGAAAACCTGGTCGTGACCCTGGGCTTGCGCAATGAGTCGTTCAAGAATATGAACGGTATCGGCGAAACCTTCGTGGAACAGAAAAACATGCTGGCGCCGCGCCTGAATGCGGCCTGGAATGTATATGGCGACGGTTCCCTGAAAGTCTTCGGTACGGCTGGCCGCTATTTCATGCAATTGCCGGCCAACATGGCCGTGCGTTTTGCCGGCGCTTCGCTGAACACCGACCGCTTCTATACCTATACCGGCGTCAATCCAACCACGGGTGCACCGCTGGGCTTGAACCCGATCAGCAATGTCGTGTCGGCTAACAATGAATTTGGCCAGGAAAAACGCGCCAATGAATTGGCTGCGACCAACTTGAAGGCCCACTTCCAGGACGAGATCAACCTGGGCTTCGAGAAGGCGCTGACGCCTGATTTCAACGGCGGCATCAAGTTCACCTATCGCAAGCTGAAAAACACGATCGATGACTACTCGGATCCACGCGCTATTTCCGCCAAGCTGACGGGCGCTGAGAAAGAGTACTTCGACGACCATGGCTGGAACGGCGCCCTGTTTAATCCAGGCAAGGACAACACCTTCATGATCCCGGTGGGACCAAACGGTGCACAGCGCGCGGTGACGATTACGGCTGCCGATGCCGGCTTCCCGGAAAAAGCCAAGCGTACCTACACGGCGCTGGAATTCATGCTTGAACATCCGATGCGCAATGGCTGGTACGGCAAGATGAACTACACTTGGTCGCGCAGCGAAGGCAACCAGGAAGGCCAGACCAAGTCGGATAACGGCCAGGCCGACGTGGGCTTCAGCTCGGGATGGGACTTCCCTGAGACGATGATCAACGGCAGCGGATTGTTGCCGAACAATCGTACGCACCAGTTGAAAACCTACGGCTACTATGAGTTCACGAGCCAGTTCGGCGTCGGCGGCAACTTGCTGGTGGCGACGGGCCGTCCAATGTCGCGTACCTGCAATATCCCGGCGTCCATGGATCAACAGGGCTTGGGCTTGTCGCAGTACGGTTCGATCTTCTTCCTGTGCCCAACCGGCCCGAACGGCCGCGGCGCTTACGGCACGCTGCCAACGGAAATGCGCCTGGACTTGAACTTCATCTACAAGCCAGAGCAAATCAAAGGCATCGTGCTGAAAGTCGACGTGCTGAACGCGACCAACCGTCAAGTGGCGCAATCGATCGACGAGGCTTACAACACCAGCGCCGCTGGTACTGCCGTCAGCCCTACCGCCGGCATGGTTAACGCCTATTCGAACCCGCGCACCGTGCGCTTGTCGGCCCAGTACAGCCACAAGTTCTGATGTGATTCCCTCCTTGCCGGTTGACAGTCGTCAGCCGGAGGCGGCGGGGATGCGCGGACGGATATAGCAAAGGCATAATCAGTCATGCCAATAAAATGCCCCGCAAGCTGCAAAGCTTGCGGGGCATTTATTTTGGCGGCACGCTCGGTGCCCGGTCGTCGTACGCTGGCTTACATGCCGCCCCACAAGGCGCCCAAGGTGGCCAGCGCCGTCAGGCCCGCCGTTTCCGTGCGCAGGATGCGCGGCCCCATAGCCAGGCCGATGGCGCCGGCGGCCAGGGCCGCCTTTTCTTCCGCTTCCGAAAATCCCCCTTCCGGCCCCACCATCACGGTGATCGCCTGCGGCGGCTGATGACGCGCCCAGTCGGCCAGCGACTGCTCCGCACGCGGCGTCAGGATGATGCGTTTATGTAAATCTTGCTGGCTGCTCCAGCTATTAAAATCCTGCAATGGCGCTAGCTGCGCCAGGCGGTTGCGCCCGCATTGTTCCGATGCGGACACGATGATCGCTTGCCAATGGGCCAGTTTTTTCTCCGCCCGCTCGGCGGACAGGCGCACGACGCAGCGTTGCGCCGCCAGCGGCACGATGCCGGCCGCGCCCAGTTCGATGGCTTTCTCGATGATCCAGTCCATTTTGGATGCTTCCGGCAGCGCTTGTGCCAGGGTCACGGCGTAGGGCAGTTCCGCTTCGCGCGCCGTGTGCGACTTCAGTTCGGCGCTGGCGCGTTTTTTCTCGACGTTGCACAAGACCGCCGTGTACTCGCCGCCCTCGCCGTTGAAGACGGTGATGGCCTCGCCCGGCATAAGGCGCACCACATGGACATGGTGGGCGACGGCGTCGGGCAGAGCGATGGTGGCGCCAATGGCGAGTGGCTGGGGACAGAAAAAACGCGGCATGCAACATCCTGGCGGAGAGAAACAATGGGAGGTGCCGCGCCGCGCGCGGGTGGGGCGCGCGCAGCTGCGACTCGAGGGTGCAATTTTAGTGCCGCTGCGCGCGGCCGGGTGAAATTCTTGCCGCCAGGCCTGCGCGCGGCGCATCCGGGGCGGGAAATTACGTGGAGATAACAAGCTGACTAAAACGAAATGTTGTTTTTTGACTTCATGAATCATTGCATTATTGACAGTGATACTTTTAGCGTGGTTTGATGACTATACAAGTTGTATTGAACGACATCAATTGTTTCCAGCAATGTCGTCCGTGATGTGATTCGGTATGGTATGGGGAGACGCCGCGCGTTTCAATGCCTGGACTTATGACCCTGGGTGCGTTGCGGTCAGCTTAAATTGGTTGGAAAAGTATGACACTGTAGCTGCAGCGGGAGGGGCCTTGCAGTGTTTCGCAAGACCATGAGAGATTTAAGTGATTATAAAAATACAAACTAATCGCTTATAAGTGATATCAGGGATCATGAAAAGGAATAAGTTATGATGTTTCGCGAGAAAAAGAGTGTGCAGGTGGTGAGATTGGCGTTGGCCGCGTTCGCTGGCGTCGCAACGATGAGCGTGCATGCGCAGGACGCGATCGATGCGCCGGTGCCTAAGGTGCAGCGCGTCGAAATCACCGGTTCGAGTATCAAACGCATCGAAGCCGAAGGTATTTCCCCGATCACCGTGATGACGCGCGAATCGATTGCCCGTTCGGGCGCGACGTCGGTGCTGGATCTGATGCGCAACCTGACTTCTGCGGGCGGTAACGGCGGTGAGCTGGCGACGTCGAGTTCCTTCCGAAACGGCGCCACCAGCGTCTCGCTGCGCGGCCTGCCGACCCTCATCCTGTTGAACGGCTATCGCCTGCCGGCATCCGGTTCGGACGAGTACAGCGGCCAGACCTCGGTCGATCTGAATGCCATTCCGCTGTCGGCCATCGAGCGCATCGATGTGCTCAAGGACGGCGCCTCGGCCATTTACGGCACCGATGCCGTCGGCGGCGTCATCAACTTCATCCTGCGCAAGGATTACCAGGGCTTGACCCTCGACGCTAGCACTGGTTCGACCACCTATGGCGACGGGCAAAACCATAAGGTATCCGTGTCCGGCGGTTTCGGCGACCGTGATGCACAGAAATTCAACGTGACTTATTCGGCTTCGTACGAAAAAACCAAGGCCATCCACGGCGTCGACCGCGATTGGGCGAACAGTACCGATTTCACCGGCCACAAGGGCGGCCTGTATCAGGGTGGCGTGTACGGCGCCAAGGGCCGCGATCCCGGCACCATATCGCTGGGCGGTTCGCAACGCATGCCCGATCCGGAGTGCGACGCGGCCCACAGCAAGCCCTATCCGGATGCGCCGGAATGGGTGGCTGCGCCGAATCGCAGCTCCTGCCTGTATTCCGCCGCTGAGTCGATAGACCTGGTGCGTCCGTCCACACGCTACGGCGGGGCGGTCACGGCGAACTGGGATTTGACGCCGGATGTGTCGTTGTTCGCCAATCTGTTTTACAACCACTTCGACACGCGCATCCAAGGCTCGCCGGCCTGGATCCAAAATGCCGACCGCTCCGGCGTGCTGCGTGTGGCTGCGAACAACCCCTTCAATACCTACGGCGTGCCGGTCAATATCCGCCGCCTCTTCCCTGCCGCCGAGGGTGGTACGGGCACCAATGTTGACACCACCTGGCTGGTCGGCGGCGCCACCGGCCGCGCAGCCAACTGGGATTGGACCGTGTCTGTGGGCCACAGCCAAGAGAAGGGCGAAACGCGCGTGTACGGCTCCTTCATGCACGATAAATTGCAGAGTTACCTGGCGCAGGGCAAGTTCAACCCCTTCGGCGGCAACCATAATTCGGAGCAGATCATCAACGAACTGGCGGCCGACCAGTACACCAAGACCAAGTCCTCGACGGACTTTGCTAAGGTGACGGCTTCCAGCGAATTTGGCCAACTGCCCGGCGGCAAGATCGGTGTGGCCGTCGGTGCCGAGTACAAGCGCGAGAAGCTCAGCTACGATCCGTCGCAGGCTTGGCGCGATGGCGCGATCGGCATCTATTCAACCCTGCGCGGCATCGACGGCTCTGAGTCGCTCGGCGCCGTGTTCGGCGAGTTGGCCCTGCCGCTGCTGAAAAACCTGGAAGCGCAGGCGGCAGTCCGCTATGATCGCTACCAGTTGGCTGGCGGTACCACCAATCCGAAGCTTGGCCTGCGCTGGACCGCCTTGCCGAACTTGATGTTCCGCACCAGCTACAGCACCGGTTTCCGCGCGCCGACGCTGTCGCAGCGCTTTAACGAAGGCCGCGGCGGTTTCGTCGCGACCAAGGATCCGAAGCGTTGCATCGTGGGTGACTCGTATTTTGACACCGCTTGCAGCGGTTCGGCGCTGTCTCTGCTGTCCGGCACGAAGGATTTGAAGCCCGAAAAATCGAAGCAGTTCAACCTGGGCGTAGTCGCCGAACCGATCAAGAACCTGACGCTGGGTTTAACTTACTGGAATATCAAATGGAACGATCGGGTCGAGAATCTTGACAACGAAACCGTGTTGGCGGGCGAGGATGGTCAGTACAAGGACGCTGTCACACGCTACGCCGTGACGGCGGAAGACCAGGAGAGGTATAACGCGCTGAGCGCCGCCCAGCGCGCGACGCTGGGTCCGTTGGTAGGTCGCCTGAAGCAGCTGCAGGTTGGTCTGATCAACCGCAGCAAGGTCACCACCGACGGTCTGGATGTCGAAGCGTCGTACACGTTGCGCACGGCCGAGATGGGACGTTTCAAGGTGTTCGGCGAGGCGAGCTACACACTGTCCTACGACCGCGCGCTGCTGCCTGACGATCCGGCGATCAATTGCGCCAACAACACGGCCTGCGAGGCCGGTGAATACGGCTATCCTAAGCTGCTGGCCAAGCTGGGCGTCAACTGGGACCGCGGTGCTTGGGCGGCGACGACGAGCGCCAACTTCACCTCGCATTACCATGTGGACCGGACACCGTCGGCGACGATCAACCTTTACTACGACGAGTACGCGAACGGCCTGATGATCCCGAGCGCGACCCTGGTTGACGCCTCGCTGTCCTACAGCGGCTTCAAGAACCTGGTGCTGCGCGGTGGCGTCAATAACGTGTTCGACCGTGCGCCGGCGTTCGATCCATCGTCGAACATCGGCTACGACACCGCCTACGGCAATCCGCGTGGCCGCTACATCTACATGTCGGCGTCGTACTCCTTCAAATGACGTGAGGATAGACTGACGGGTGGGGCGGGCCGATTTGCGGCGCGCTCCGCAGCGGCGTAAGTCGCGAAAAACCGGGCCTGGCCCGGTTTTTTTTCGTCCCTGCCGGGCGCAAGGGGCACAACCTGCGGCGGCGGCGTTGCGCGGTTTGATTTTTCCCCTTGTTGGTCTGGTAAAATACATAGCTCTGACTGCGCCCAGCTGCGCTGCAAACGAATTTAAACTCCGCGACTGACCCACACCATCATGACAACTACGCTCCCGACTACCAAAATGGCCAATGCGATCCGCGCACTGGCAATGGACGCTGTACAAAAGGCCAATTCCGGCCATCCAGGCATGCCGATGGGCATGGCCGAGATCGCAGTTGCCCTGTGGAGTGGTCACTATCGCCACAATCCCGCAAACCCGAAATGGCAAAACCGCGACCGTTTCCTGTTGTCGAACGGTCACGGCTCGATGCTGCACTACGCGCTGCTGCACCTGACCGGTTACGACCTGTCGATGGAGGACATCAAGGCCTTCCGCCAGATGCATTCGAAAACCCCGGGCCACCCGGAAGTCGATGTCACGCCAGGCGTGGAAACGACCACCGGCCCGCTGGGCCAGGGCATCGCCAATGCCGTCGGCATGGCCCTGTCGGAGCAATTGCTGGCCGCTGAATTCAACAAGCCTGGCTACGACATCGTCAACCACTACACCTACGCCTTCGTCGGTGATGGCTGCCTGATGGAAGGTATTTCGCACGAAGTGTGCGCGCTGGCCGGCACTCTGGGCCTGAACAAACTGATCGCCCTGTACGACGACAACGGCATTTCCATCGACGGCAAAGTCGAAGGCTGGTTCACGGACGACACCCCGGCCCGCTTCGAAGCGTACGGCTGGAACGTCATCCGCGCCGTCGACGGCCACGATGTCGCCGCCGTGGCTGCCGCCATCGCCGCCGCCAAGACCGCGTCGAAGCCAACCCTGATCTGCTGCAAGACCATCATCGGCAAGGGTTCGCCGAACCTGCAAGGCGGCGACAAGGTCCACGGCGCCGCGCTGGGCGACAAGGAAATCGCCGCCGTGCGCGAATACATCGGCTGGGATGCCGCACCATTTGAAATGCCGGCCGACGTGTACGCGGCCTGGGATGCCAAGAAACAAGGCGCCCTGCTGGAAGCGGACTGGAACGAGCGCTTTGCCGCCTACAGCCGCGAATTCCCGCAGCAAGCCGCTGAACTGAACCGCCGCATGCAGGGTGAATTGCCACAGGCATTCGAAGCGGCACTGAGCGCCGCCATCGCTTCCTGCGTGGAAAAGAAAGAAAACATCGCCACCCGCAAGGCCAGCCAGAACGCCATCCAGGCGCTGGCGTCGTCCCTGCCGGAATTCCTCGGCGGCTCGGCCGACCTGACCGGTTCGAATCTGACCAACTGGAAAGAGTGCGTGGCCGTGCGTTCGGGCCAGCCTGGCAACCACATCAACTACGGCGTGCGCGAATTCGGCATGAGCGCCATCATGAACGGCATCACCCTGCACGGCGGCTACATCCCGTTCGGCGCCACGTTCCTGACGTTCTCCGACTACAGCCGCAACGCGCTGCGCATGGCCGCCCTGATGAAACTGCGTTCGATCTTCGTGTTCACCCACGATTCGATCGGCCTGGGCGAAGACGGCCCGACGCACCAATCGGTCGAGCACGTCTCGTCGATGCGTCTGATCCCGAACCTGGACAACTGGCGTCCGTGCGACACAGTCGAGTCGGCCGCCGCCTGGGGCGCCGCCGTGCGCCGCAAGGATGGCCCGTCGACCCTGATCTTCTCGCGCCAGAACCTGCCGTACCAGGAGCGTAGCGCCGAACAGATCGAGAACATCTACCGCGGCGGCTATGTGCTGAACGACGTAGCCGACGCCAAGGCGATCCTGATCGCCACCGGTTCCGAAGTGGAACTGGCCGTCGCCGCCGCCAGCGCGCTGGCCTCGGAAGGCATCAATGTGCGCGTGGTGTCGATGCCGTCGACCGACGTGTACGACCGTCAGGACGCCGCCTACAAGGCCAGCGTGCTGACGAAAGGTGTGCCGCGCGTGGCCATCGAAGCGGGCGTGACCAGCTTCTGGTACAAATACGTGGGCCTGGAAGGCGCCGTGGTCGGTATCGACACGTTTGGCGAATCGGCGCCGGCCGGCGTGTTGTTCAAGCACTTCGGCTTCACGGTCGAGAACGTCGTCGCCAAGGTGAAAGCCGTTATCGCTGGCTAATATTGATTTTTAACGGTCCTGGCGAAGCACTCGCCGGGGGCGTGCATGTACCTTCTTTTTTAATCAGGAGCAGAGTATGACGATCAAAGTTGCAATCAATGGCTACGGCCGCATCGGCCGTAATGTGTTGCGCGCTTTCTACGAAGGCGGCAAGAAACAGGATATCCAGATCGTTGCCATCAACGACCTGGGCGATGCCAAATCGAACGCCCACCTGACCCGCTACGATACCGCGCACGGCAAGTTCCCGGGCACGGTCACCGTCGAAGGCGACAACATGATCGTCAATGGCGATCCGATCCGCGTATTCGCACAGCGCAACCCTGCTGAAATCCCATGGGGCGAGCTGGGCGTGGACGTCGTGCTGGAATGCACGGGCTTCTTCACCACCAAAGAGAAAGCTTCGGCTCACCTGAAGGGCGGCGCGAAAAAAGTCATCATCTCGGCACCAGGCGGCAAGGACGTCGATGCGACCGTCGTGTTTGGCGTGAACCACTCGGTGCTGAAATCGACCGACACCGTCATCTCGAACGCTTCGTGCACCACCAACTGCCTGGCACCGCTGGTCAAGCCATTGAACGACGCCATCGGCATCGAAACGGGCCTGATGACCACCGTGCACGCCTACACCAACGACCAGGTGCTGTCCGACGTGATGCATGAAGACCTGCGCCGCGCCCGTTCGGCCACCATGAGCATGATCCCGACCAAGACGGGCGCCGCTGCCGCCGTGGGCCTGGTCCTGCCTGAGCTGAATGGCAAGCTGGACGGTTTCGCCATCCGCGTGCCGACCATCAACGTGTCGCTGGTCGACCTGTCGTTCATCGCCAAGCGCGACACCACCGTGGAAGAAGTCAATGCGCTGATGAAGGCCGCTTCGGAAGGCGCACTGGAAGGCATCCTGACGTACCAGACCGAACCGCTGGTCTCGATCGACTTCAACCACAACCCGGCTTCGTCGAACTTCGATTCGACCCTGACCAAAGTGTCGGGCCGTCTGGTGAAAGTATCGTCGTGGTACGACAACGAGTGGGGTTTCTCGAACCGCATGCTCGACACCACCGTTGCACTGATGTCGGCCAAGTAATTTTTGACCGCATAAGAAAAAACGCCCTCCGGGGCGTTTTTTTTCGGCTGTTGCCGGTTTATTCCCTCGGTTCGCACTGGTTGCGCCACTGCTCGCACGACGCCTCGACGCCCTGGTAGCACATATTGAGGATGTAATCGCAGTTTTCCGACGGGACCCACGCGCGCACGGCGGCCGTGCTGGAGAACGAAGCTGCGGCGCCGACGGCGATGGCAAAGACAAACAGGGCTTTTTTAATGGAAATCATTTTTCTCGCTTTCAATGTTGGACAACGGCAGGGTGTCAAATCAAAAGGCCGCCGTGGCAGGCAGGATGGGCCCGCCGGGCGCAGAAAAATATTAGCATTAAAATCAGATAAATATTGCCATAAAGAAAAATATTTTTGTCAGCGTTGCGCGTGCAGGCGGCGCCGGTAGAAGCGCCACAGCAGGCGCAAGTCGCGCAGCACGGGCACGCCCGACAGCAGGGTCAGCACGCCGGCGAGCAGGATGGTGGCGGCAGGAAAGCCGATGTGCTTGAAGGCCAGTGCGCCGCTGACGCCGCCGATGAAGAAGCAGCTGATCAGCAGGCTGTGCGTTCGCAGCTTGCCGCGGTTGACCTTGACCATGCGGTCCGGCAGGTGGCGCCGGTTGTAATACGCCATCTTGCCCAGTTCGATACCGATATCGGTGGACAGGCCCGTCACGTGCGTGGTGCGGATGACGGCGCCCGAAATCTTGGTGATGATGGCGTTTTGCAAGCCCATCACAAAGCACAGCAGCAAGATGGTGACGGGGCCCAGCACGTCGGGCATGGCGGCCAGGTAATTGCCCGTCAAGCCGAACAGCAGCAGCAAGGCCGCTTCCAGCAGCAGGCTGGCGGCAAACTGGCTGTGCAGGCGCCGCCGCTTGCCCCAGTTCACCATGATGGCCGTCACGGCCGCGCCGCTGACGAAGGCCAGCCACGCGCCCAGCGCGGCCAGGGCCACCGTGATATTGCCCAGCGCCAAGTCATCGGCCATGCCCGAGACGATGCCCGTCATGTGCGAGGTATAGCCGCCGATGGCGAGAAAGCCGCCCGCATTCACGGCGCCGGCCACCAGCGCCAGCACGCAGCCCAGCTGCAGGTTGGCTTGCGTATCGCGCGCCGATCCGCTCAGGCGGGACAGGTAATGAAGTGGCATGTCCGGGCCGGCCTCAGGCAGCGGCGCCGAAGATGGCTTGCCACAGGCGCATCACATTCTCCGCATGCACGCGCACGCGCTCCGGTTCCACGCGGGCCAGGTCTTGCCCTTGCAGGCGCAGCTGATGCTGCAGCTTGCGCAGCGCGCGGTAGGCATCGGCGACCAGGCCGGCCAGCTGGGCGTCGATCAGTCCCAGCTCGCCGCACAGGCGCAGCAGGGCGATATTGCCCGAATTGGCCGTCAGCTGCGGGTATTGCGCCGCGTGCTGCAGTACCAGATATTGCACCATGAATTCGATGTCGATCATGCCGCCCGGATCCTGTTTCAGATCAAAGCTGCCGGGACGGGGAGGGTGGGCATCGAGCATCTTCTTGCGCATGGCCACCACTTCGCCCTTGAGCGGGCCGTTTTCCGGGCGTTCCTTGCGCAGGATTGAGTCGCGGATGCGTTCGAAATGCTTGCCGATGCTGACGTCGCCCGCGCAAAAGCGCGCACGCGTGAGCGCCTGGTGTTCCCACACCCAGGCCGCGCTGCCCTGGTAGCGCTCGAAGGCCTGCACGCTGGACACCAGCATGCCCGAGGCGCCGTCGGGGCGCAGGGCGATGTCGATGTCGAACAGGATGCCGGCCGACGTGTGCGAGGTCATCCAGGTAATGAAGCGCTGCGCGAGCTTGGCGTACAGGCCGGGCGCGTCCTGGTCGTCGTCATCGAAGAGGAAGATGACGTCGAGGTCGGAGACATAACCCAGTTCCTTGCCGCCCAGCTTGCCATACGCGATGACGGCGAATTTCGGCACCTCGCGGTGGCGCGTGGGCAAGGTCTGCCACACGGCTTGCACGGTGGCGGCGACGATGATGTCGGCCAGCTGCGACAGGTAGTCGGCCAGCTTTTCCACGCTGAGGTCGCCCGCCAGGTCTTGCGCCAGGCACTGGAACAGCTGTGCGTGGTGCATTTCACGCAAGATATCCATCTGCCGCTCCGTGTCGCCGGGCGCGTCGTCGAGCTGGCGCTGCAGGTCCAGCGCCAGCGCGGCCGGATCGGGCACCGTGTTGCGGATGCGTTCGTCCAACAGTTCATCGAGCAAGATAGGGTGTTGCGTGAGGAAGGTGGCGGCCCAGCCGCTGGCGCACACCATGCGCACCACGCGTTCCAGCGTGTGCGGGTACTCTGTCAACAATGACAGATAAGCCGATCGCCGCGCGATGGCTTCCAGGAAATCGAGCAGCCGGCCCAGGGTGGCCAGCTGGCTGGCGTTACCGTTGGACACGGAGCAATCGGTGATCAGGGGCAAGGCCGAATTGACGAGGGCCACCAAACGCGTGCGGCTCGCCTCGGGCAGGGATTGCAAACGGGGCGCCTGCCACGTGGCCAGCAAACGGCGCGCGCAGGCTGCCGGCTCGTGGAAACCCATGGCGGCAAAGCGCGCTTCGATGGCTTCCTGCTGGTCGGATGCGGCGCAGTCGTTCGACGTCTGCGGGTCGATGCCCGTGTCGGCCGGCGGCGTGCCGCTGCTCTTGTCGCTGAACATTTCATCGAACTGGCCGGCGACAAACACGCGGTGCGCTTCCAGCCGGGCCAGCAGGGTGGACGTGTCGGGCAAGCCCATCATCTGCGCCACCACAAGGCGGTCGGCCTCGCTGGCGGGCAGGGTGTGGGTTTGCGCATCGTCCAGGTATTGCAGCCGGTGTTCGAGGTTGCGCAGGAACGTGTAGGAAGCGAGCAGTTGCTCCACGATGGCTGGCTCCAGTAACCCTTTTTCCGCCACCGTGCGCAGGGTGGCGCGCGTGGAGCGCTCGCGCAGCTCGGCGTCGCGCCCACCGCGTATCAATTGGAATACCTGGGCCAGGAATTCGATTTCGCGGATACCGCCACGGCCCAGCTTGACGTTGTTGCTGCGGTCCGGATGCAGCCGTTCCTGGCGGTTGACCTCGGCGCGGATCTGGCCGTGCATGGTGCGGATGGCGTCGATGACGCCGAAATCGAGGTAGCGGCGGAAGACGAAGGGCCGCACGATGGCGTCGAGCGCAGCGATATCGTCCGCCTTGCCCGTCACGGCGCGCGCCTTGACCCAGGCGTAGCGCTCCCATTCGCGTCCCTGCACGATCAGGTATTGCTCCACCATGCCCAGGCTGGCTGCCAGCGGACCCGAGTTGCCGTTCGGACGCAAGGCCATGTCCACGCGGAAGGTAAATCCGTCCTGCGTGATCTCGGCCAGGGCGGCGATCAGTTTCTTGCCCATGCGAATGAAAAACTCGTGATTCGACAGGCTGCGCTGGCCCGCTACGGTGACTTGCGTGTCGCCATCTTCCGGGTAGACAAAAATCAGGTCGATATCGGACGAGACGTTGAGTTCGCCGCCGCCCTGCTTGCCCATCGCCAGCACCATCAAGGCCTGTTCCTCGCCCGATTCCTCGCCGACAGGCATGCCGTGAAGGGCCACCATTTCGGCCATGATGGCGTCCACATGCGTGCGGATGGCAAAATCGGCAAAGCCCGTCATGGCCGTGACGACTTCATTCAAGTCCGCCTGGCCGCCAAGATCGCGCGCGATCAGGCCGCAGACGAGCAGATTGCGCAGGCGGCGCATGGCCCGCTCTGGCGGCAGCGGCGGCGTGGCGGCGTTCGATTGCTCGGCCAACGCGGCGGCAAAGTCGAGCCCGTCCAATGGTGCGCGCGCCAGTTGCGCTACCTGCGCGGCGCGCTCGGGGGCGGCGTCCAGCCAGCGCTGGTAGAAACGGGAGGCGGAGATCAAAGGCTGTGTGCTCATGGTATCGGTAGGGTCTCGTGGATGCTGCGTGCATGTTCTTGTTTAACTTGGCTGCGAACGGCGGGGGATGCGGTAAAATTGTGCCGCCGGCCCAATACCGCCGGTAGTGCGTGCTCTTCCGAACGATGGTAAGGGAGGCTTTGCTCAGACGCAAGCGCAAGGATGCAGGCGCGCACCACGAATGCAGA
Source organism: Janthinobacterium glycogeni (assembly GCF_051380725.1). Lineage (NCBI taxonomy): Bacteria > Pseudomonadati > Pseudomonadota > Betaproteobacteria > Burkholderiales > Oxalobacteraceae > Janthinobacterium > Janthinobacterium glycogeni. Next base: position 139,777 of record NZ_JBNYXP010000005.1, read on the forward strand.
CGATTTTTGCCATTATTTGACGCCGGGCCAGTTTATTAGCTTATTGATGCAAAAACCGCCAGAAGCAAACGTGACAGAGCATGTGCCCTTGGCCCTGCGCTGGCAGCGGCTGCGTGCCGCCTATCGCCTGGCCAACCTGGCTACCCACCATGTGCTGGGTTTTACCATCAAACTGGTGCTGCTCGCGTATTTCGCCTTCGCCGTGCTGTTTTTATTCCTGCGCTACGCGATCCTGCCGAATATCGATTATTACAAAGGCGATATCGAGCGGGCGGCCAGTCGCGCGCTGGGCAACCCTGTCAGCATCGCGCGTATTTATGCCTCCTGGCATGGCGTGCGGCCCAATCTCTTCTTCGGCGACGTGACCCTGCGCGACCAGGCGGGCCGCCAGGCGCTGAGCCTGCCGAGCATATCGGCCACCGTGTCGTGGTGGAGCGTGTTCGGTTCCGTGCGCTTCACCACCCTGGAAATCACGCGGCCCGACCTGGACGTACGGCGCAGCAAGGATGGCAAGCTGTATGTGGCCGGCGTGCTCGTCGACAGCAAGCAGGGCAGCGATGGCAAGGGCGCCGACTGGCTGCTGTCGCAGCATGACATCATCATTCGCGACGGCAAGGTGCGCTGGACCGATGAAGCGCGCGGCACACCGGAGCTGGCTTTATCCCAGGTCAATCTGCTGCTGCGCAACCGCTGGCGCAGCCACAGGCTGGGCTTGCAGGCCACGCCGCCCGCCAGGCTGGCCGCGCCCATCGATGTGCGCGCTCACTTCACGCATCCGCCTTTCAGCACGCGCATTTCCGATGTGTCGATGTGGAAGGGCGAGCTGTACGCCGACCTGAAAAACGCCGACCTGGCGGCCTGGCGCCGCTATCTCGATTATCCATTCGAACTGAGCCAGGGCAAGGGCGCGCTGCGCGCCTGGTTGAGCCTGGATCACGCGCGCCTGGCCGGCTTCACGGCCGATGTGGGCTTGACCGATGTGCAGGCGCAGCTGGGCGAGCACATCGCGCCGCTCGACCTGCTGTCGGTCAGCGGGCGCATTTCGGCCAAAGAAGAGCTGTCTGCGCAGGTGCCCGACGGCAAGCCCACCTTTGGCGCGAATGGCCATCAGGTGGAATTGACGAATTTCGCGGTGGAAACCCGCGATGGCCTCAGCCTGCCGCCCACGACCTTGTCCGAACGCTTTGTCGCCGCCACCAAACGCAGGCCGGCGCGCACGGAAATCACGGCCAAGTCGCTCGATTTGCAAACCCTGGCCGCGCTGGCCGACAAGCTGCCGCTGGGCGAGCAGCAGCGCCAGCGCCTCGACGCCCTGGCGCCGCGCGGGCGTTTGCAGGATTTTTCAGCGCAATGGGAAGGCGAGATGGCCACCCCCGCCAGCTACCGTTTGCGCGGCAAGCTCATCGACCTGGGCCTGAATGCGCAGCCGGCGCGCCTGGCCGTGGCGAAGACGGCGACCAGCCCCGCGCAGGCCGCCGCGCCCGCCATTCCCGGCTTCGATAAGCTCACCGGCAGCATCGACGCCAACGACAAGGGCGGCAGCATCGCAATCGATGCGCAGGACCTGGTGCTGCAATTGCCCACGTACTTGAGCGAACCGGCCTTGCCGTTCGAACAATTCGCCATGCAGGCGCGCTGGAAGTTTGAGGCGGACAATATGCTGCAAGTCGGGCTGGACAAACTCGATTTCAACCAGCAAGGCTTGCGCGTCGCCTTGCAGGGCACGCACCGGATGCCGCTCGACGGCAAGAACCTGGGGCAGGTCGATTTGACGGGCACGATCGACAATTTCCAGATCAACACCATCGGCCGCTACCTGCCGCTGCAAACGCCCGAGCATCTGCGTCACTGGCTGACGGGAGCGCTGGAAGGCGGCATGGCGCACGATGTCAGCCTGCGCCTGCGCGGCGAACTCGAACATTTCCCCTTCAAGGCCGACACGCCCGCCCAGCGCAATCGCGGCGACTTCCGCGTGGCCGGCAAGATCGAGAATGGCAAGCTGAACTATGCGCCCGGCGAATTTGCGGAAAGCGGTCCGCTGGCGGGCAAGGCGCCCCTGTGGCCGCAGGCGGAAAAGATCAAGGGCAGTTTTGTATTCGAGCGGGCGCGCATGGAAATTCGCGGCGACACGGCCACCACGGGCGGCGTGGCCTTGACGAATGTCAAAGCCGTGATCCCCGACCTCACCGTCTTCGACACCTTGCTCGACATTGAAGGCAATGCGGCCGGCCCGATGCAGGAATTCCTCAAGTACGTGACGGCCAGCCCCGTGCTGGGCTGGATCGAACATTTCACGGATGAAACAACGGCGACGGGCAACGCCAGGCTGGCCCTCAAACTGCACTTGCCGATCGAGCGCATGCTCGAGTCGACCGTGCAGGGCAGCTTGCAGCTGGCCGGCAATGACGTGGTGCTGTTCCACGATATGCCGCCCGTGCTGGGTACGCAGGGCAAGATCGAGTTCAATGAAAAGGGCGTCAACCTGAATGGCTTGAATGGCAGCTTGCTGGGCGGGCCGCTGGCCATCTCGGGCGGCACGCAGGCGGACAGCTCGATTCAGGTGAAAATCGCCGGCAACATGACCATCGATGGCTTGCGCAAGACCTATCCGGCGCCCGTGCTGCAGCGCCTGGCGAAACATTTGAATGGCGGCGCGCGCTACAACGGCTTGATCACGGCGCGCGACCACCAGGTGGTGGTCAATGTCGAGTCGCCGCTGACTGGCCTGGGCCTGGATTTCCCCGCTCCCCTGAAAAAGCCTGCCGGCGACAGCCTGCCCGTGAAATTCACCCTGACGGGCAATGCGGCCAACGGCGCAGGCCTGCGCACGGACGATATCCGCATTGCGCTCGGCTCCGGCATCGCTGCCCGCTACCAGCGCCAGAAGCAGGGCAAGGACGCCTGGCGCCTGGTGCGCGGCGGCATCGGCGTGAACGTGCAGGCGCCGGAACCCGATAGCGGCATGATGCTTAACGTCAACATGAAAACCCTGGACGTGGACAGCTGGATCGCCGCCGGCAGCGAGATCGCCGGCAGTGCCCCGGCGTCCGCCGACAGCGGCGCCGCCGACGATGCGCCCGATATCGCGCAATACGTGGTGCCGGACATGATGGCGGCCCGTGCCAGCGAACTGATGCTGGGCGAGCGCAAGCTGGAAAACGTCGTGGTCGGCGCCACGCATCAAAAGGATGTGTGGCAAGCCAATATCGACGCAAAACAAGTGTCGGGCTATGTGACGTGGCTGGAAACGCCGTCCGGCCTGGGCAAGATGACGGCGCGCCTGTCGTCGCTGATCATTCCGGAGTCGGCCGCCAACGACGTGAAGAATTTGCTGGAAGGAAAGAGTGGCGCCCAGTCGATCCCCTCGCTCGATATCGTTGCCGAGCAATTTGAACTGTTCAACAAGAAGATCGGCCGGCTGGAGCTGCAGGCCTATAACACCATGGCGGCGGGCGGGCGCGAGTGGCGCGTGGGTAAGCTGCAACTGTCGAACGCCGATGGCGCGCTGAGCGGCAGTGGCAAATGGGTCATCAAGGATGGACAAAGCACGACCAGCCTACGATTCGGCCTCGACATCGTCGATGCGGGCAAGCTGCTCGACCGCTTCGGCTTTGCCGACACGGTGCGCCGCGGCAAGGGTCGTCTGAGCGGCGATATCGCCTGGAATGGCTTGCCGTATTCGCTAGACATCCCCACCTTGTCGGGACAGATCGAGATGAAGGTGGAATCGGGCCAGTTCCTCAAACAGGACCCGGGCGCGGCCAAGCTGTTGGGCGTGCTCAGCCTGCAAGCCTTGCCCCGCCTGCTGAAACTCGATTTCCACGACGTATTTTCCGAAGGCCTGGCCTTTGACGGCATCACGGCCAACGCCAGCATCAAGCGCGGCGTGGTGACCACCGATAACCTCAAGATGCATGGCGTGGCGGCCACCGTGCTGATGGATGGCACGGCCGATATCGCCAATGAAACGACGAATTTGCACGTGGTGGTGATTCCCGAATTTAACCTGGGCACGGGCCCGCTCGTGTACGCGCTGGCCGTCAATCCCGTCATCGGCCTGGGCAGTTTCCTGGCGCAATTGTTCCTGCGCGCGCCCGTGATGAAGGCACTCACCTACCACATGCAGATCGCCGGCCCGTGGAAATCGCCCGTCGTGACCAAGCTCGATGGTGGTAAATTGGAACCTGTCGCCGCTCCTGCCGTTCCTGCCGCAGCGGCGGCGGAGGCCGTGGCGAAATAGGCGCGGTGTTCGAATGGAGAAGAGGTGGCAATGATGCATACAGTCGCAGCAGTACAAATGGTTTCCTCGCCTTCCGTGGAAGACAACCTGGCCACGGCGCGGCGCCTGGTGGCGCAGGCCGCCGCCGCTGGCGCGCAGCTGGTGGTGCTGCCCGAATACTGGGCCATCATGGGCCAGCAGGAAACGGACAAGCTGGCCCACGCGGAGCAGCCCGGAAGCGGCCCGATCCAGGATGGCATGGCGCAGATGGCGCGCCGGCACGGCATCTGGCTGATCGGCGGCACCTTGCCCCTGATCTCGGGCCAGGAAGGCAAGGTCCTGAACACCACGCTGGTATACGACCCGCAAGGCGAGCCGGCAGGCCGCTACGACAAGATCCACCTGTTCGGCTTTACGCGCGGCACCGAGTCGTACAACGAATCGCGTACCATCGTGCCAGGTGCGCAGGTGCGCGCTATCGAGACGCCGTTCGGCCGGGTCGGCTTGTCCATCTGCTACGACCTGCGCTTTCCCGAACTGTACCGCGCCATGGGCGATTGCGCGCTGATCGTCGTGCCGGCCGCGTTTACCCATACGACGGGCAGCGCCCACTGGGAAGTGCTGCTGCGCGCGCGCGCCATCGAAAACCAGTGCTACGTGCTGGCCTCGGCGCAGGGTGGCCTGCATCCGAACGGCCGCCGCACGTGGGGGCACAGCATGCTGATCGACCCGTGGGGCGAAGTGATCGCCGTGCTGCCCGAAGGCGAGGGCGTGGTCAGCGGCGAGATCGATCTGGTGTTCCTGGCCGGTGTGCGCGAATCCTTGCCGGCGCTGGCACACCGCACCATGTAAATTGAATGTTGAGAAGAAGCTATGAAGCCATTTGAACCGAATCTGTCCAGCCTTGCCGTGGCGCGCGATATCCTGCTCACGCCGTTCGGCCTGGATGAAGACAAGCTGCTCAAAGCCCTGGGCACGATGTTTACGCACAAGGTCGACTATGCCGACCTGTATTTCCAGTCGACCAGGAGCGAAGGCTGGAGCCTGGAAGAGGGCATCGTCAAGACGGGCAGCTTTTCCATCGACCAGGGCGTAGGCGTGCGCGCCGTGTCCGGCGACAAGACGGCGTTTGCGTACTCCGACGACATTTCCGAGCGGGCCCTGCTGGAAGCGGCGGCGGCCACGCGCACCATCGCGCGCGCCGGTTCGGGCAAGATCAAGATTGCGGGGCGCACGCTGGCGCAGGGCGGGCGCTCGCTGTATCTGCCCGACGATCCGCTCGCCTCGCTGGACGCCACGGCCAAGGTGCAGCTGCTCGAGCGCGTGGAAAAGATGGCGCGGGCGAAAGATCCCAGAGTGGTGCAAGTGATGGCTGGGCTGGCCGGCGAGTACGACGTGGTGCTGGTGCTGCGCAGCGATGGCGTGCTGGCGGCCGACATCCGCCCGCTGGTGCGCGTGTCACTCACCGTGATCGCGGAACAGAACGGCCGCCGCGAAACGGGCTCGGCCGGCGGCGGCGGGCGCTTCAGCTATGACTATTTCAGCGATGCGGTGCTGGAACAATATGCAACGGACGCCGTCAATTCGGCGCTGGTCAACCTGGAAGCGCGCCCCGCGCCCGCCGGGCCCATGACCATCGTGCTGGGACCGGGCTGGCCCGGCATCCTGCTGCACGAAGCCATCGGCCACGGCCTGGAAGGCGATTTCAACCGCAAGGGTTCGTCCGCGTTTTCGGGACGCATCGGCGAACGCGTGGCGGCCAAGGGCGTCACCGTGGTCGATGACGGCACCCTGGCTGGCCGGCGCGGTTCGCTCAATATCGACGACGAGGGCAATCCTACGCAGTGCACGACCCTGATCGAAGACGGCATCCTGAAGGGTTACATTCAGGACACGATGAATGCGCGCCTGATGAAGATGCCCGTGACGGGCAATGCGCGCCGCGAATCGTTCGCCCATCTGCCCATGCCGCGCATGACGAATACGTATATGCTGGGCGGCGACAAGGACCCGGGCGAGATCCTCGCTTCCGTGAAAAACGGCTTGTATGCCGTCAACTTCGGCGGCGGCCAGGTCGACATCACGAATGGCAAGTTCGTCTTTTCGGCCAGCGAAGCGTACATGATCGAAAACGGCAAGCTCAGCTATCCGGTGAAGGGCGCGACCCTGATCGGCAACGGTCCGGACGTGCTCAACCGCGTCTCCATGATCGGCAACGACATGCGCCTCGACTCGGGCGTGGGCGTATGCGGCAAGGAGGGGCAAAGCGTGCCCGTGGGCGTGGGGCAGCCGACCCTGCGCCTCGATGGCATCACGGTCGGCGGGACTGCCTGATTTTTCGGACACTGTGAGGCCAACGCGATTGTCGGATTACGCCCCCCGGGCCAATCCGAGCTACGCTTTTCTGACATGGCGCTCGCGTAGGTCGGGTTAGCGCAAAGCGCGTAACCCGACACCACTGCCGGCCGCGTCAACACGGTTGTCGGATTACGCGTGGCTGCGCCCCGCTAATCCGACCTACGCTCCCGATTTTTCAGAATTTGTATTCGATTGTCGGATTACGCCCTCAGGGCTAATCCGAGCTACGCTTTTCTGACATGGCGCTCGCGTAGGTCGGGTTAGCGCAAGGCGCGTAACCCGACACCACTGCCGGCCGCGTCAACACGGTTGTCGGATTACGCGTGGCTGCGCCCCGCTAATCCGACCTACGCTCCCGATTTTTCAGAATTTGTATTCGATTTTAGGATTACGCCCTCCGGGCCAATCCGGCCTACTTTCTCTGACATGGCGCTCGCGTAGGTCGGGTTAGCGCAAGGCGCGTAACCCGACACCACTGCCGGCCGCGTCAACACGGTTGTCGGATTACGCGTGGCTGCGCCCCGCTAATCCGACCTACGCTCCCGATTTTTCAGAATTTGTATTTCACCCCCGCACTGATGAACCGTCCCGCCGCGCCCGCGTAGTCGAGCGGGTTGTAGCCCGTGGCGCCATACGTCAGCGGGTCGAGCGGGGCGATCTTGTCGAACAGGTTTTGTATCGTCGCATACACTTCCAGCTTGGGCGTGGCCAGCCAGCGGGCCGTCAGGTCGACCGAGGTGAACGAGGCGATGCGGCAGCCGCGCGGCGCGTCCGTGCCGTCGGCGAAATGCGTGGCGCAGCCGTCCGGGTCATTCTTGAACAGCACGTTGTCGAGCGGCGCGCGATAGTTGACGTTGGCCGTGACCCGCCAGTTCTGGCGTTCCCAGGTGGCGCCCAGGTTGACGCGGTCGTCCGGCGTGCCCATGCAGTTGGACACGTCGCAATTGCCATGCGTGCCAGCAAAATCGCGCTGCGTGCCATCCCGTTCCGTGCGCAGCCATTTGTACAGGTGCGTCCACTTCAGGTCGAAGGTTAGGCTGCCGTAGCCGTTGTCCAGGTTGAAGCGCTGGCGGGCGTCGATATCGATGCCGCGCACCGTCGTTTGCGCCGAATTTACATAGTTGGCCAGCACGGCCGTGATGGCGCCCGGATCGCCGGCAATGCCGGTGGCCGTGGACGGGTCGCGCGCCACGTTGCCGGCGGCAATGGCCGCATCCGTTTGCTCCTGGTTGATTTCATTCTTGCGGCGGATTTGCCACAGGTCCACGGAAATGCTGCTGCGTGGCAGCGGGTCCCACACGGCGCCCACGGAATAGCTGCGCGAACGCTCTGGCGACAGCTTCGGATTGGGCGAGGTGATGACGGCGATCGGCGCGGGATCGCACGCCACTTCCACGCCCAGCGCGCAGCGCAGGGGATCGCTGGCGGTGGAGAACGCGGCCAGGCCGCCGACGCCGTTTTCCGCCGCGCTGGGAGCGCGGAAACCCTTGGCAAAGGTGCCGCGCAGGGCCAGTTCGCGCACGGGCGTCCATTTCACGCCCACTTTCGGCGTGTAGGAATTGCCCACGTCCGTGAAATGGTCGGCGCGCAGGGCGCCTGACAGCTCCACGGTTTTCAACACGGGCGCCAGCACCTCGGCATAGAGGGCCGAGGCGTTGCGGCTGCCCTTGTAGGCGGAATAGCCGAGGCCGATGATATTGCCCCGTTCCGTGCCTGTGGTGGGTTTGAGTTCCGTCGATTCGTGGCGAAATTCCGCGCCCACGGCCACGCCCAGGCCACCGCCGTCGAGCTTGGCAACCTCGCGGCTGGCCTTGAAGTCGATCTGCGCGATATGCGTCCTGGCGTCGTTCGAGATGCGCGGCGACAGGGCCGCGTACAGTGCGGGCGAATTGAGGCCCGCGTTTTCCGCGATGCGCCACAGGCTGCCGGCCGGCAAGGCCGCATACGCGGGGTTCAGGCTGGCCGCCGCCACGTTGGCGGCAGTCGGGTTGAGCAGGGCGAAGGCGACGTCGCGCTGCAGATAGCCGTTCAAGTCGTTCGAGACCTTGTTCTGCGAGTACAGCAAGGCGCTGTCGATATCCCAGCCCGCCACGGCGCCCTTGATGCCGGCCACGAAGCGCGTGAAGGTGGAATCGACTTCCGACAGGCGCGGTCCCACGTCGGCCGCCAGGTAGCGCAGCCGCGCCGCCGTGCCGAAATACGGATTGTCCGGGTGCGCGGCGCCGAGCGAGACGCCCGCATTGCTGACGGGCCCGCCCGGATAGCCGACCGAACCGCTGACCGTCGAGGGCGTAGTGGCCGAGTGCGATTCGCTGTGATACAGGTTCAGCTCGGCATACGTCTGCAGGGCAGGCGTCAGTTGCCAGGCGGCGCGGCCGAAGAAATTGATGTTCTTTTGCTTGGGCTGGATCTGACCGTATTGCTGCGCGGCATCGGTCAGGCAGCCGCCGCCCGGGTCGCCCTGCGGATGCGTGGTGAAGTTGCCGCAGGCGGCGCCGGGAAAGGTGCGCGTAAAGCCCACGCCGGCCAGGTTGCCGCGGTTGTAGTAGTCGAGCGTGTCGGGATTGCGCACATTGCCGTTGACGGCGCTGCCGGCCGCGTTGTTGGTGGTGATGGCGCCCGCGCCGCTGAGCGACTCCTGCGCGCTGAAGCCCAGGTCGCGCAAGTCGCTGCGGCCGACGGCGCCTCGCCCGGCCCGGTCGCGGTTCCAGATAGCGGCCTTTTCGCTGTACTCGAGGTTCAATAGCACGTTGTAGCGGTCGCTGTCGATGTCGCCGAAGCCGTGCGTGATGGCGGCGCGCGCGTCGCGCCCGTCCCACTCCTTCGTTTTGCCGTAATTGCCCTTGATGGCCGTGCCCTGATAGTCGCGCCGCAGGATCACGTTGACCACGCCGGCGATGGCGTCCGAACCGTAGATGGCCGAGGCGCCATCCTTGAGGATTTCCACCCGTTCCACCGCTTCCAGGGGAATGATGTTCAGGTCGGCAAAGACCTTCTGGCCATCGTCGGCCAGGCCATACGGCGCCACTCTGCGGCCATTGAGCAGTACCAGGGTCGAGGCCGTGCCCAGACCTCGCAGCGACACGCCGGAAGCGCCGGCGGCAAAGCCGTTGCCGAAGGTGGTGGGGACGGAACCCTGGTTGTCGACGGCCAGGGTCTGCAGCAGTTCGGCCACGCTGGACTTGCCCGATTTTTCAATGTCGGCCGCGTTCAGGGTTTGCACGGCCGACGCCGTTTCCGCCTGCGCGCGGCGGATGTTCGAACCGGTGATTTCCACGCGGGCAATGGGAGCCGCTTCCTGTGCCAGGACGGGCAGGGCGAGCAGGGCGCTTGCCAGAGCCAGGCCCATGTGCGGCGGTGAAAATGGATGGGCAGATTGTTTGTAGATCATGCGAGTCTCCGGAAGGTCAGACAGAAAAAGGTGAGGTACATCCTGCAGTCTTGGCCGTGCGGCCTGGCGGGGATTCGATCTACATCAGGAGTGCGTCGCTTCCCAAGGTCAAAACGGGCTGGCGTGGCGTGCGCGCCACGGCGGCCCCGGCGTTGTCGGCCAGCCGGGGCCCACCTGCAGCGCGCAACTTTTTATGCCTTTTGACGTATTTTGCAGTGTAAAACGGCGGCGGCATGCGGCTTTGCCGACAAATATGCTTGCCAACCCTTGCGATTTAGGTTTATAGTCGTTCATCACTTACGGATGACTCGCATGTTCGCTCGCCACTTTTTTACCGCTTATTTTTACTTTAGCAATTCCAACCCAAAGGCGGTGGAGTAGCGGTCGGTTCACGTAGCAGCAAAAAACGAGATCCCAGCAAATTCTAAAAAACCGCCACTGATGGCGGTTTTTTTTTACCCAGATGTTTTACCCATCCTTAAATTTTGGAGAAAATGATGCCCCGCACCGATGATTTGCGAATTCGCGAAATGAAGGAATTGACCCCGCCGTCCCACCTGATCCGCGAATTCGCCTGCTCGGAGCAAGCCGAACAGACCGCCGCCAGCGCCCGCATTGCCCTGCACCGTATCCTGCACGGCCAGGACGACCGCCTGATGGTGGTGATCGGGCCTTGCTCCATCCACGACACCAAGGCGGCGATGGAATATGCGCGCCTGCTGGTCAAGGAGCGCGCGCGTTTCGCGGGCGAACTGGAAATCGTCATGCGCGTCTACTTCGAGAAGCCGCGCACCACAGTGGGCTGGAAGGGCCTGATCAACGATCCGTACATGGACAACAGCTTCCGCATCAACGACGGCTTGCGCATGGCGCGCGAACTGTTGCGCGATATCAATGAGCTGGGCTTGCCGGCAGGCACCGAGTTCCTCGACGTCATCAGCCCGCAATACATCGCCGACCTGATCAGCTGGGGCGCCATCGGCGCGCGCACGACGGAGTCGCAGGTGCACCGCGAGCTGGCGTCGGGATTGTCCTGTCCCGTCGGCTTCAAGAATGGCACGGACGGCAACGTGAAAATCGCCGTGGAAGCCATCAAGGCCGCCTCGCAGCCGCACCATTTTCTGTCCGTCACGAAGGGCGGCCACTCGGCCATCGTCTCGACCAACGGCAACGAGGATTGCCACATCATTTTGCGCGGCGGCAAAACGCCGAACTATGACGCGGCCAGCGTGGACGAGGCCTGCAAGGCCATCGCGGCGCAAGGCCTGGCGGCGCGCCTGATGATCGACGCCTCGCATGCGAACAGCTCGAAAAAACCGGAAAACCAGATCCCCGTGTGCGCCGACATCGCCGCGCAGGTGGCGGGCGGCGACGGCCGCATCGTCGGCGTGATGGTGGAGTCGCACCTGGTGGCGGGGCGCCAGGATTTGATCCCGGGCAAGGAATTGATCTATGGCCAGTCCGTCACGGACGGCTGCATCGACTGGAGCGCCAGCGTGGCCGTGCTGGAAAACCTGGCGCAAGCCGTGAAGCAGCGCCGCTTGCAGGGCGACGCGGAATAACGTGGCGCGCGGCATGAAAAAAAGCCCGGAAAGCTAAGCTTTCCGGGCTTTTTCTGTTTTCAGCTTGCGGGAAGCTTAGAACTTGTAGGAACCGCTCAGGTAGAACTGGCGGCCCAGGGCGCTCGAGTACGATGGGTTGTAGCCTACTTGATGCGAACCCGTGTTACGCAGGGTGAACGGCGGATTGCGGTCGAACAGGTTCAGGATGCCGCCCGTGATTTCCACGTTCTTCAGCGGACGGTAAGCCGTCTGGAAGTCGAAGGTGGTGTAGCTCGGCACTTCCAGCTGGATGCCATAGCATTCGCCAGGGCTGCCGGCCACGATCACGGCGCAATCGTCAGCCGTCTGTTCCTTGTCCGTATAGCCGTTGCGGTAGCTGGCGCTCAGCGTATGCGTGAACTTGGCCGTCTCATACGAGGTGGTGGCGCGGATGATGTTGCGGAAGCTGACCTTGTCGTTCGAACCGTAGCGATTCAGGCTGGTTTCCCATTGATCATCGGTGCCCGGCGTCGTGTAGCGCGAACGCAGCAGGTAGGTACCCATCAGACGGCTCGTCAGACGGCCGTCCAGCAGCTTCATCTTGTGGGTGAAGTCGTAGTCGATACCGCGGTTTTCTACCTTGCCGATGTTAATCGGCAGCAGCTTGATGGCCAGCACGTCCTTGCCCGTCGAGCTGATGTGCTTGGTGGTGAACAGGTTGGCGTACTTGGCAGGATTGTTGAAGATCAGACCTTCCGAAACCGCCGTGACCTGGTCGCGGATTTCCACGTTCCACAGGTCGAACGACATCGACAGGCTGTCGATCGGCTCGAACACGGTACCGATGCTCCATTGCTTCGACGTTTCCGGTTTCAGCTCAGGATTGCCGCCCTGGAAGGCCTCGAACTGCTGGCGTCCGACGCCGCTGCAGTAGCTGGCCAGCGGGTGGCCGCCCATGCCGTTCGCTGCCGTCAATGGGCATTGGTAGTTGCCGCCCGTGACGCCCCAGTCTTCCAGTGGACCAGCGATTTCCTGCATGCTGGCGGCGCGGAAGCCGGTGCCGGCAGCGGCGCGGAACATCAGGCTCTTGGTCGCGGAATACTTGCCGCTGACTTTCCAGGTGGTGGCGTTTTCTTTCTTGCCTACCGTCTTGCCTGTCAGCTTGTCGTCGATGGATCCGATCTGGTCATAACGCAGCGAGCCGGTCATTTCCAGTTTTTTCGAGATTGGCATCATCAGCTCGGCGTAGGCGCCGGCATTGTCGCGCGCGTATTCGCTGTCGACTTGTGCATTGTCAAACAGGATCTGCGCCTGTTTGGCAACGTCGGCCTGCTTCACCTTGTACGAGGTGTTGCGGTAGTCGGCGCCCACACCCAGCATGGCGGTGCCGCCTGGCAGCGAGAACACAGGGCGCGAAGCGCGGCCGTCGATACCCTTCATTTCCACGGTTTGCGTGTTGTAGGTGCCGCTGAAACCCGTGCCCAGCAGTGCCTGACGCATGGCGTCCGGCATGGAACCCACAGGGTAGGCGAATGGGTCGATATTGCCGGCGGCGACTTGCGCGTCGAATTTGTCGGCCAGCGGGAAGCCGCTGACGTATTTCTGCGTCTGCTTGTTTTTCGAGTACGTCACGGCCGAGTTGATGTCCCAGCCGAATGCATTGCCATCGATGCCGGCGACGATGTGGGTGGCCTTGGTGCCGTAGTCGTACACGCGGTTGCCCATTTCCGACAGGCGGTATTTGGCGACGGCGCCCGTGGCGTTGGCCAACTGCGCCGGCGTCAGGTTCGGCGCCAGATATTTGTTGAACAGCGGTGAGCCGACATCGACGGAGAAATCGGCCGGGTACGGCGCGATGCTGGCGACGACGCGCGCTTCCGTGTAGGCGAGGTCATAGAAACCCTGGAAGCCGGTTTTGCCCAGTTTGACGGTACCCGAGCTGAAGATGGCGTCGCGCTTCGATTCGGGATTGATTTCGATGGTTGATGGCGAATCGAAATAGCAGTTGCCGTCGCCATAGAAATCCATGTTGCTGGCGGCGCATTTGCCGCCATGGGCCAGTGCGTACGGATTCAGATTGACGTTGTCGACGAAGGGCTTGTTGGTCTCTGGATTGATGACCACGTTACCGTTCGCATCGGTACGGTTGTAATCGACCGTGGCATTGCCAGGTGCCGAACGCGAGGAACCGTTGATGAATTGCAGCGCCTTGCCGGTCTTCGGATCGTTGAAATTGATGATGCCGCTTTTCGCGAAGCTGCGCTGTGAAGCCTTCAGCGATTTTTGTTCGTCATGGCTGGCCGACACGAAGATGCTGTAGCCGTCTTCGTCGATATCGCCGAAGCCCTTGCTGATCGAGATCGAGTTGCTGGCGCCGCCTTTTTCTTCAGGACGCGAATACTTGGCATTGATTTCCAGCGGCGATGCGCCTTTTTTCAGGATGAAGTTGACTACGCCGGCGATGGCGTCGGCGCCGTACAGTGCCGAGGCGCCGTCCGTCAGTACTTCCACGCGCTCGATGGCCGACAGGGGGATCGAATTGAGGTCGATGGTGGTGCCGGAATTGGATGGCGCGATACGGCGGCCGTTCAGCAGCACCAGCGTGTAGGCTGCGCCGATATCGTGGATCGATGCCGTGGTGACGCCGCCGCCGCCGCCGCCCACCGAATCGGCGGCCACGGAGAAGCCCTGCATCGCAGGAATTTGCTGGATGAAATCGGTCACCGTGGTGACGCCGGTTTTCTTGATGTCTTTCTGGTTGAACGACTGCACCGGCAGCGACGCTTCGGAAGCGATGCGCTTGATGCTCGAACCCGTGACTTCCACGCGTTGCATGGTGCCATCTGTTGTTTCTTGCGCATACGCGGCGTGCATGCTCAGGGCCATGCCGCCTGCAAACATCAGGCGCAGCGACCGCGATATTACATTTTCTATCATCATCTGAAATTCCTTGTTATTGTGATAAAGGCGGCAATTATTTTGAAATAACTTGTTGCTTGCCAACAATTTATTTGCCTTTTTGAAAATCCACCAATGAAAATTCTGTAAATTTTCTGGGCCCTCATCAAAACATTCACGATTCAGATTGTCAATTTCACGCGGACTTTTTGGACGAAATGCAACATTCCCCTGTTTTTTTTGTAATCCTTCAGCAATAAAGTATCGTGAACCCTTGTCAGCCTTGCTCAGATGCGTAAAATAAAACGGCGCACATCATCGCTGATGGCGCCGCTTTTCTGTTGCTGGCACGCTGTTGCCGGCGCTGCCTGTTTTATCTATTGACCTGAAAATTCCCCTTAAAACGTATAGCTGCCACGCAAGTACCAGGCGCGCCCGACCGGGTCCGTGTAGCGCGGGTCATAGCCTTTCTGGAACAAGGTGCCCTGGTTCGAGAATGGCGGTTCCCTGTCGAACAGGTTTTTCACGCCGGCCGTCAGCAGCAAGCCTTTCCACGCATAGCTGCCCGACACGTTGAGCAGGCTGTAGGACGGCACATCGTGGCGGTATGGCGGCTCGACCAGATTCTGATCCGTGTAGCCGGACTTGAACGATTGCGATACGGTGGCGCCCCAGTTGCCCATGCGCCAGTTCAGCGCGGCCGTATGTTTCCAGCGGAACACGGGATTGTTGTCCGCGTAGCGGCCCACGTTGGCAATGAAGGCGCCGCCGCGCTCATTTTGGTAGTCGTACTTGTGGGTCCATGTGCCATCGACCGACACGCTGACATCGCCATACGCGCCTCGGGCCAGGCGCGCATTCAGGCTGACGTCGATGCCGTCCGTTTTCACTTCACCGAGGTTGTCGTTCAAGTCCAGGATGGCGTAGGGCGAACCATCGGGATTGCGCAGGAACAAGGCCTTGTACTTTTCGTAGTTGCCGAAGATCGATTGCTCGGGCAGCGACGAAATCTTGTCCTTCAGGTGGATGTTCCAGTAATCGACGGCAAGCGTGACTTCCTTGACCGGTTCGAGCACGAGGCCGACGGCAAAGGTCGTGGATTTTTCCGGTTTCAGCTTTTCATTGCCCCCTTGTAGCTTGAATTGCTGCAAGTCGCAATCGCGCAGGGGATTGGCACCGGGCTGCGGCACGCCGCCCGGGCAGAGGATGGGGTCGTCGTAGGTATCGTTGGTATCGTTCTTCGACGGCGGCGCATTCTTTTCAAACAAGGTAGGCGCGCGGAAACCCGTGCTGGCCGAGCCGCGCAGCACCAGCGCGCTGCTGGCCTGGTAGCGCAGGGCCAGCTTGGGATTGGTGGTGCTGCCCACGTCGCTGTAATGGTCGAAGCGGGCGGCCAGCTGCACTTCCAGGTCCTTGATCAGCGGTAAGTTGACTTCGCCGAAGACAGCTTCGATGGAACGCGAACCGCTCTTCGACAGCGAACCGGACAGGCCCGAGCTGGCGGCCTGGCCGGCGATGTCGCGGTTGACGTTGAAGTCGGCCTTTTCGCGCCGCACTTCGCCACCGAGCGCGAGCGCCAGCGGGCCGCCGGCCAGCTGCGTCAGTTCGCGGCTGCCCTTGATGTCGAAGCCCGTGGTGGTGACCCTGGCGTTCTGTACCTCGCCGCGCAGGGCGGTGCTGTCCAGGTAAGCCTTGCCGGCCGCATCCTGCACGCCGAAGGGATTGAGGATGCCGTTCAGCACACCGGCGGCAAAGCCCGCATCCTGCACATAGCCGTTCGTGAATTGCTCCGACGACTTGCTGATGGCATGGCTCAGGCCGGTCTTATAGTCCCAGCCGGCCAGCTCGCCTTCGAGGGCCAGCACCAGGCGATCTGCCTGGCCATCCGAATCGATCTGGCGCTGGCCCGCCTCCACGGGGCGCCAGTTGACGCTCAGCGGCTGTCCCGACAAGCCCGGCTGGGCCGGTACGCCGCCGGCATTGCCCGGATAGTATTTGCTGCTGATGGGCAGAATCAGGCCCGTTTGCGGCGGCGGCGCCGTGCGTGCCTTCACCTTGTTTTCCGAATGCAGGTATTCCACCGTTGCCAAATGGCCGCCACCGAGCTTGAAGGCGCCCTTGCCGAAGAAGGCCAGCTGTTCCTGTGCGGGCAAGTCGTCGATCTGGCGCGTGTAGTCCTGGCGGCAGGTACCGTTGGCGGCCGCCACCGACAAGGGGGGCAGGCAGCCGCTGGCCGCGTAGGGATTGCCGGCCAGGCCGTCGCCCCCGTTGGCCGCCGCATCGAAGTAATTGCCGGGGAAAGTCGTGCCGCTGGTAATGGACAGCCCGCGCGAGGGGATGATGCCGGTCTTGGAAAAATCGCGGTCCTGCGACGTGAGCACGTTTTGCTTGTGGTAGTCGAGCACGCCGAAAATATTGTAGCCGTCCGTGTCGAGCTTGCCGAAGCCCGTCGACAGGTTGAGGCGGTGCTCGCCGGCGCCCTTGTGTTCGGGGGCGACCACTTCGGCCGTGATGTTGGTGACGTTGACGGAGCGCTTGGTGATGAAGTTGATGACGCCGCCGATGGCGTCCGTGCCGTAGATGGCCGAGGCGCCGTCGCGCAGCACTTCGACACGTTCGAGGGCGGCAATCGGAATGATGTTCAGGTCGACGCTGGCGCCGTCATACGGATGGTTGGCGATGCGCCGGCCGTTGAGCAGCACCAGTGTCTTGTCGCCGCCCAGGCCGCGCAAGTCGGCGCTGGCCTGGCCGCCCGTGGGCAAGCCGCTGGTATTGCCGCCGACGGCATTGCCGCTGCCCATGCTTGACGCATTCGAGGGAATCTTGCTGAGCACCTCCTGGGCTGTCGTCAGGCCCTGTTTGGCGAAATCCTCGGCCTTGAAGATGGACAGGGGCGTCGCCGTTTCCGACACGAGGCGCTTGATGGAGGAACCGGTGACTTCGACTCGCTGCAGGGCGGGAGGCTCGCCGGCGGCGCCGGTGTTCTGCGCCATGGCCGCATGGCCATACGCGCCGAGCAAGGCTGCGCACAACAGGCGCAAGGTAGGGGAGGGACTGCGGGTTTGCGTCATCTTACACTCCTGTGGCGTAGGTTTGGCCGAGTGGCCTGCAAGGGAGTTTTACAGGCGCGCAGCAGGGAAGGTTTGCGCTGTCGCAATGGACGGGTGGATGAGTACCTTGCACCACAGTCGCGGACGAAAAAAAAGGCGGTGATTGCTCACCGCCTTGCGTCGGGATACGGTTATCAGCTTAGAAGAACTTGTAGCTGGCGCCCAGTTTGAAGTAGCGGCCGATGGCGCCGCTGGCATCCATCGGGTTGTAGCTCATGCCGCCGTAGGTCAGCGGGTCGAGTGGGGCGATCTTGTCGGTCACGTTGTTGATCGAGGCAAACAATTGCAACTGTTTGTTGACGTTCCAGCGCGAGGACAGGTCGAGCGTGGTGAACGAGGCGAGCTTGCAACCGTTCGGCGCCGGCGTGCCGTTGGCCAGTTTGGAGGCGCAAGGATCGCCTTCAAACTTGATATTTTTCATATCCGAACGGTAGTTCAGCACGCCGCTGACGTTCCAGTTGCCCAGGTCCCACGAGCCGGTGAGGTTGATCTTGTCCTTCGGCGTGCCGGCGCAGTTGGAGGTATCGCAATTGCCATGCGTGCCGGCGAACTGGTAGCGCACGGTGGACGACTCGGCCCGCACCCACGAGGCGATGTGGGTCCAGGTCAGGCCGAAGGTGGCGCGGCCGTAGTCGCCCAGGCGCACGCGCTGCTTGACGTCCAGGTCGATACCCTTGATCTCCGTGTAGCTGGAGTTGCGGTACGGCGCCTTGGTGATCAGCAAGGTCCCCGTGTTCGGCACCACCACGCCATTGATGGTCAGGTTGTTGTCGGCGCGGACGGCCGTCGGCAGGGCGGCCGCCTCGTTGTACGGCAGCGGGTTGATCTCGTTTTCGCGCTTGATCTTCCAGGCATCGAGCGACAGGCTGGTATCGTTGAACGGATCCCACACGAGGCCCAGGGTGTAGCCCTTGGACTTTTCCGGCTTCAGGCTCGGGTCGCCGATCTTGACGGCCGCCACTTGCAGTTCGCAGTCGCTGGCATTGGCGCCCGGCAAGCGGGTGCCGCCCGGGCAGCGCACGGGATCGCTCACGGTCGAGGTGCCCGTCGATTGCGAATTGGCGTTGCTTTCGGCAGGGCCCGGCGCGCGGAAGCCTTCCGAATACGTGCCGCGCACGGCGAAGGTTTTCACCGGCGTCCACTTGGCGCCCAGTTTCGGCGTGGTCGATGAGAACCGGTCATATTTGTCGTAACGCAAGGCGCCCGACAGCTCCACCGTCTTGATGACGGGCGCCAGCACTTCGAGGAACACGGCCGAGACCTTGCTGTCGCCCTTGGCCGCCACATAGCTGGAGTTGATGGAACCGTCTTGCGTGCCCGACAGCGATGGATTGTCGAGCTTGTCGCGGCGGTGTTCCGCGCCCACGGCCAGGCCCAGCGCGCCGCCTGGCAACTGCATCAGTTCGCGCGAGGCCTTGAAGTCGATGATGTCGAGCTTGGTGGTGGAATCGGAAGTGGCGTTCGTCACCATGGCCGCGTACAGCGAGGCGGGATTCTTGCCCGCCTGCGCACCGATGTAGTATGGGAAATATTGGCTGTTCGGATTGCCCAGGGCATCCTTGACGACGGCCATGTTCAGCATGTTGCTGTAATCGAGGTGCAGCTTCGATTCCGAATGCGTATAGCCGGCATCATAATCCCAGCCCATGGCGTTGCCCTTGACGCCGAGCACGATGCGGTTGAACTCATTGTTGGCCTGGCGCGTGCTGGCACCCACATCGAAAGCCTGGTAGCGCACGCGCACCGGCACGCCATACGGATTTTGCGGGTGGTTGGCGGCCAGCACGATGGTGGTGCCGGCGCCGGAACCGTAGTTGACGACGCCCGTCGGACTGGTGGCGTTCGGCGGGAAGGCGATGGTCGGCGTGATCGATGGCGGTATCAGGGTGAAGGCCGTATCGCGCTTCGAGTAGCCCGCTTCCGCGTACACCTGGGTGTCGGCATTGACTTGCCAGGTGCCGCGCGTGTACAGGTTGATCGATTCGATCTTCGGCTGCATCGAGCGGAACTGGTCGTGGTGCCACAGGCAGCCGCCCTTTGGATCTTGCGGTGAAGACACGGACAAGCTGGCGCAGCCGGGCAGCGACACATAGTTGTTGGTGACGGGGTCGCGGATCAGGCCCGTCGGCGCGGCATTGGCATCGTTGTTGCCATTGATGTAGCCGCCGGCGAACTGGGTGTTGATCGCGTAGCCGTATGGACGCAGGTCGGCCTTGCCTATCCATTTGCGGCCGGCGCGGTCGCTGTTCATCAGCATGTCCGACTTGGTGTACTCGGCGTTGAGGACGAAGTTGAATTTGTCCGTATCCAGGTTGCCCTTGCCGAAGGTCAGCGAGGCGCGGTGCTGCTTGGCGTCGCTGTCGCCGGAGATGCCCGTGTCGCCTTTCAAGGTCAGGCCTTCGAAGTCCTTGCGCAGGATGATGTTGACGACGCCGGCGATGGCGTCCGCGCCGTAGGTCGACGATGCGCCATCCTTGAGGATTTCGATGCGCTCGACGATCTGCATCGGCACGGTGGAGAGGTCGGTAAAGCTCTTCTGGCCGTCGTCGGCGCGCGCGAACGGCGCCATGCGGCGGCCATTGAGCAAGACGAGGGTCGAGGTGGCGCCCAGGCCGCGCAGCGAGATGGCCGTGGAACCGGCGGCAAAGCCGTTGCCGAAACCCGTCGGCAGCGAACCGGCGCCATCGGCGGTCAGGGTTTGCAGGTATTCGGCGACGGTGGCCTTGCCCGATTTCATCAAGTCGTCGCGGGTGATGACCTGTACCGGCGACGCGGTCTCGGCCGTAGCCCGTTTGATGCTCGAGCCGGTAATTTCCACACGTTGTACATTGGCGTCTTGCGCCAGTGCCGGCGCAGCCATCATGCCCAGGCTGAGCGCTGCTACGCTACCCGAAAAAATCAGGCGCACGGAGCGGGACATCACTGTTTCCATCATCATTCTCAGAACTCCGAAAGTATGCTCGGCCGGCCTTTGTGCGGCACAGCTTTGCCAGGGTAATAAAGATTGCTGCGTCGGCAATCGCTATGGATCAAACGGCATATCGTGTGAGCCGTCGTGATGGATAAGACCATTTGTCGAGAAACCTTGTCAACGCGCACACACCCGCTTTCAGCATGGAAACAACAGTGTTTTTTATAATGTTGGTATGTTTCAATATTTGCAATTATTTCAATGTTGCACTGCGATGCGTATTTTCCGTACTGCGATAAAAACGGTTGTCATTCGAGGCCGTAAGGGTTACTGCCAGGCCGGTTTTTCATGGCGGCGACCTGTCTTTGTTGCGCTGCGGAAGATTTTCCCGGCGAGGCGGGTGAGCGTGGCTGCACGCCACGCCAGTGCTGCGGCTTTTCGCCCGGCGAACGGAATATGCGTTATCGTTACGCCTTTTTCCGGCTCGCCTGCTTGCAGGTCCGGCTGGCGATGAGCAAGGCATAGATCTTGCGAGGATGGACTGGTTTTGGCGGTGGAATCCTGTATCCCAGGGGGAAGCCAGTACAAGCGCACCAATACGGTGCGACAGATAATCGAGATGAAGGGTATTACATGAAGTCACCATGGATGCGGCGCGTGG
This sequence comes from Janthinobacterium glycogeni, assembly GCF_051380725.1. Lineage (NCBI taxonomy): Bacteria > Pseudomonadati > Pseudomonadota > Betaproteobacteria > Burkholderiales > Oxalobacteraceae > Janthinobacterium > Janthinobacterium glycogeni. The sequence continues at coordinate 160,866 of NZ_JBNYXP010000005.1, forward strand.
CGCTGCTCGCCTGCCTGGCCACCCTGCCGCTGGCCGCCGTTGCTGCGGATGCCAACCCTGCCCCTGCGGCCGCGCCGGTGAAAACCTTGCGCTATATCCTGCCGGCCGCCGAGACGGGTTTTGACCCGGCCACCGCGCGCGACCTGTATTCGAACCACATCACGCAGGCCGTCTTCGACACCCTGTACACCTATGATTACCTGGCGCGCCCCGTCAAGGTGGTGCCCGGCGCCGCGGCCGCCATGCCCGAAGTGTCGGCCGACGGCAAGACCTATACCATCCGCCTGAAAAAAGGCATTTTGTATACGCCCGACCCGGCGTTCGGCGGCAAGCGCCGCGAACTGACGATGGCCGACTATGTGTACTCATGGAAGCGCCTGTTCGACCCGCGCCTGGCGTCGCCGCACAACTGGCTGTTCGAAGGCAAGGTGGTGGGCCTGGACGACCTGGCGAAGGACGCGGCCAAGTCGAACAAGCTCGATTACAGCAAGAAGGTGGCGGGCCTGGAAATCCTTGACCCGTACACCCTGCGCATCACGCTGACCAAGACCGATTTCAATTTCCCCATGATCCTCGCCTACGTGCCGACGGCCGCCGTGGCGCGCGAAGTGGTGGACAAATACGGCGACGTGAAGGGCGAAGTGGGTTCCAACCCGGTCGGCACCGGCTACTACACCTTGGGTGAGTGGACGCGCGGCAACCGCATCGTCCTGAACCGCAACCCCCAGCACTTGCCCGAGACGTGGAATTTCATGGCCGGCGACGACCCGGACGACCAGCGCATCGTGCGCCAGATGCAGGGCAAGCGCATTCCCGCCATCGACCGCATCGAAATTTCCGTCATGATCGAAGACCAGTCGCGCTGGCTGTCCTTCCAGAGCGGCGGCACGGACGTGTTCTGGCTCGATGGCCCGCTGGCGCCGAAGGCGCTGCTCAACGGCAAGCTGCGTCCCGAGCTGGCGGAGAAGGGCGTGCAACTGTCGCGCCTGCTGGACCCGGAAATCAGCTATTACTACTGGAATATGGAAGACCCGACCCTGGGTGGCTTCAGCAAGGAAAAGATCGCCCTGCGCCGCGCCATTGCCATGGCGCACAATATCGATGAGGAAATCCGCATCATCTGGAATGGCCAGGCCAAGCGCCTCGACTATCCGATTCCGCCGGGCGTGGTCGGCTACGATCCGCACTACAAATCCCTGCTGCAATACGATCCCGTGCTGGCGAATAAATTGCTGGATAAATTCGGCTACAAGAAGGGAGCCGACGGCTGGCGCACTTTGCCGGATGGCAAGCCGCTCTTGATCCGCTACGCGTCGCGCAACGAAGCCAATGGCGTGCTGCAGGCGGAAATGTGGCGCAAGACCTACAACTCGCTGGGCATCCGCATGGAAAACGACCGCATGATCTTTTCCGACATTCTAAAGACGGAAAAGCAGTGCAAGATGCAGACGCGCACGGCGCCGTGGCTGGCCGACTATCCGGATGGCGACAACTTCATGCAGCTGTTCTACGGCCCGAACACGCACCAGAACAACAACGGCTGCTACCAGGACCCCGAGTACGACAAATGGTACGCGGCCAGCCAGGCCATGCCGGCCAGCCCCGAGCGCGACGAGCTGTTCCACAAGATGGCGCGCCGTCTGGAAGTCAATGCGGGCGCCCTGATCGGCTACGCGCGCTACCGCAACATGCTGGCGCAAAAGTCGGTGCTCGGTTACAAGAAGCACCCTATCCTGTTCCAGGAATGGGCGTATATGGATATCGACAGCACGGGCGCGCCGGTAGCTACTCCGGCCCCTGCTGCTAAGTAAGCGCAGCTTATAACGACAAGGAATCATTATGTTTGCTTATATCCTGCGCCGCCTGTGGCAGATGCTGCCCACCATGCTGGGCGTCGTCCTGCTGGTGTTTATCCTGTTCAACTGGGTGGGCGGCGACCCCGCCTACATCCTGGCCGGCAAGATGTCCAGTGCGGAAAGCATCGCCAATATCCGCCGCCAGCTCGGCGTCGACCAGCCGTATTACGTGCAACTGTGGATCTTCATCAAGCAGATCGTCACGTTTGATTTCGGCCAGAGCTGGGCGACCGGCGAGTCCGTGTCGCACATCATCACCTCGCGCCTGGGCCCGTCGATGATGGTCTTGATCCCGCTGACCGTGCTGGAAACGTTTTTTGGCGTGGCGCTGGCGCTGGCCATCGCCTTCGTGCGCGGTTCGCTGACGGACCGCATGGTGATGATCGCCTGCACGGTGGGCATGTCGATTTCCATCCTCGTCTACATCATCGTCTTCCAGTACGGCTTCGCCTACAAGCTGGGCCTGTTCCCCGTGCAGGGCTGGGGCGACAGCTTCTGGGAAAACCTGCTGCGCTATTCGACCCTGCCGATCCTGATCGGCCTGGCCGTGTCCATCGCGCCGACCCTGCGCCTGTTCCGCACCTTCGTGCTGGACGAGGCGAACCAGGATTACGTGCGCACGGCGCGCGCCAAGGGCCTCAAGGAAGGCCGCATCATGTGGGTCCACGTGCTGCGCAACGCGGGCATTCCCATCATTACCTATGTGATGTCGAACTTGCCGGCCCTGCTGATCGGCGCTTTCCTGCTCGAGCGCTTCTTCGGCATTCCCGGCATCGGGCGTGAGGTGATCCTGGCCGTCGAGCGCAGCGACTTTCCGGTGATCAAGGCGATCACCGTGTATGTTGCCGCCGCCACCATGCTCTTCAACCTGCTCACCGACCTGCTGTACCAGGCGGTCGATCCTCGCGTACAACTGAAGTAGAAAGAGACGATGTCGAAACCTCATACATCGCCCGGCCTGTGGGCCCTGGCGTGGCGCCGTTTGCGCGGCGACAAGATTGCAATGGTATCGCTGGCCGTGGTCGGCGCATTTTTCCTGCTGGTGCTGGCGTCCGCCAGCGGCCTGGTGGCGGCGAACTGGGAAGACGAAGTGGCCGTCAGCTATGCGCCGCCCACGTTTGTCGGTGCCGACAAGGACGCGGCCGGTGCCGCCGACGGCGCCATTCCCCTGGCCGACGAGCGCAGCGCGCCCACTCCCGTCAACGTGCTCGACCCGCTGGCCGACGACATCGCCGAACTGCGCGCGCAGATGGGCAGCAATCCTTCTGCCGGCGTGGAGATGTACGGCGTCACCGACCCGCTGGCCGACGACTTGACGGCCTTGCGCGCCGGCATGGGCAAGACGAAAAAGCTGATCGCGCACAAGGCGGCGACACTGCCGTTCGGCGCCGACAAGTGGGGCCACGACATCCTGCAGAAAACCATCAAGGGCGGCGAAACGTCGATCGTCGTGGGCCTGGTGGCCGCCTTGCTGGCCGTGGTGCTGGGCACCTTGTTCGGCGCCGTGTCCGGTTACTTCGGCGGCATCGTCGATGATTTCTTCAACTGGTTCTACAGCATTTTTACTTCGATTCCTTCGATCCTGATGATTTTGACGGTTGCAGCGGTCTTGCAGCAAAAGGGCGTGCTGACCATCGTGCTGATCCTGGGGTTGACGGGCTGGACGGGGCCGTACCGCTTGATCCGCGCCGAATATATCAAGCACAAGGCGCGCGAATACGTGATGGCGGCCGACGCCATCGGCGCCTCGCACTGGCGCAAGATGTTTTCCCACATCTTCCCCAACGTCAGCCACGTGGCCTTGGTGCAGATGTCCATCCTCGTGGTGGGCTTCATCAAGGCGGAAGTGATCCTGAGTTTCCTCGGCTTTGGCGTGCCGGTGGGCACCGTCTCGTGGGGCAGCATGCTCAACGAGGCACAAAATGAACTGATCCTGGGCAAATGGTGGCAGCTGACGGCCGCCGCCACGGCGATGGCCGTGCTGGTGACGGCGTTCTCGCTGTTTACCGATGCCTTGCGCGATGCGCTCGACCCCAAAGTGAAATAGGAGTTGCTCATGGACCAGAATAACCTGTTGGAAGTGCGCGACCTGCGCGTCACCTTCCGCCTGGACAAGAAGACCACGTTCGAAGCCGTCAAGGGCATCTCGTTCAACGTGCCGCGCAACAGCACCGTCGCCCTGGTGGGCGAGTCGGGCAGCGGCAAGTCCGTCAGCTCCCTGGCCGTGATGGGCCTGCTGCCGCCGGATAACACCATCATCGATCCCGCATCGCGCATCCATTTCGGCGGGCGCGACCTGCTGCAACTGTCGATCGCCGAGCGCCGCACCATGTGCGGCAAGGATATCTCGATGATCTTCCAGGAGCCGATGTCGTCCTTGAATCCCGTGTTCACGGTCGGCTTCCAGATCGCCGAAGTGCTGCGCCAGCACATGGGCATGAACCGCAAGCAGGCGCGCGCGCGCACCTTGGCGCTGCTGGAAGAAGTGGGCATCCCCGATCCGGCCACGAAAATCGACGCCTACCCGAGCCAGATGTCGGGCGGCCAGCAGCAGCGCGTGATGATCGCCATGGCGATCGCCTGCGAACCGAAACTGCTGATCGCCGACGAACCGACGACGGCGCTGGACGTGACGATCCAGAAGCAGATCATGGACCTGATCGCGGCGCTGCAAAAGAAACACCAGATGTCCGTGCTCTTCATCACCCACGACCTGGGCCTGGTAGGAGAGATCGCCGACCAGGTGATCGTCATGCGCCATGGCGAAGTGCGCGAAACGGGCGAAGTGCGCCAGGTATTCGAAGCGCCGCAAGACAGTTACACGAAAGCGCTGCTGCATTGCCGCCCCTCGCTGGACGAGCGCCCATGGCGCCTGCCCGTCATTGCCGATTATATGGAAGGCAAGGCCGGCCCCGGCGTCGAGGTGAAACAGCGCACGCGCGGCTATACGCCGGGGGACGAACCGGTGCTGGTGGTCAATAATTTAAGTAAAAGCTTTTATACGCGCGAGGGCCTGTTCGGCAAGCGCGAATTCCAGGCAGTCAAGGATGTGTCGTTCACTTTGCCGCGCGGAAAAACCCTGGGCGTGGTGGGCGAATCCGGCTCCGGCAAGACGACGGTGGGCCTGACCCTGCTGCGCCTGCACCAAGCAACGGGCGGCACGGCCATGTTCCACGGCAAGGATTTGATCGCCATGCCGAACAAGGAGTATCTGCCGTATAAACGCCGCATCCAGATCATCTTCCAGAATCCCTACGCATCACTGAACCCCCGCTTCACGGTGGGACAGATCCTGCTGGAACCCATGCGCATCCACAAGATCGGCGCGACGGACCAGGAACGCATCGCCAAGGCCTACTGGCTGCTTGATAAAGTCGGCTTGCCGGAGCAGGCCTTCCACCGCTATCCGCACGAGTTCTCGGGCGGCCAACGCCAGCGCATCGCCATTGCCCGCTGCCTGACCATGCAGCCGGAAATCCTCGTGTGCGACGAATCCGTGTCGGCGCTGGACGTGTCGGTGCAGGCGCAGGTGCTCAATCTGCTGCAGGACTTGCAGGATGAATTCGGCTTGTCCTACATCTTCATCTCGCACGATTTGTCCGTCGTTAAATACATCGCCGACCAGGTGATGGTGATGCACAAGGGGCAGGTGGTGGAACTGGCCGATTCGGACGAGCTGTACCGCAATCCCGTGCATCCGTACACGCGCACCCTATTGAGTGCCATACCGAAGGGCGTGCAGTTGTAGGGGGCTTTTTACGGTAAGATAGCGGCCATGCCCAACCTCATTTATCTGCTCGAACATTACGGTGTCCTGATTGTCTTTGGCATCGTGCTGGTGGAGCAGCTCGGTCTGCCGATTCCCGCCTTCCCCATTCTCGTGGTGGCGGGGGCGCTGGCCGTCGATGGCGATATGAATGGGGGGCTGGTGTTGGCCGCCGCCCTGGGCGCCTGCCTGATCAGTGACTTCACGTGGTTCCGCGCGGGCCGCCATTTCGGCAAGCGCATCCTGCGGTTGCTGTGCCGCATCTCGCTGTCGCCCGATTACTGTGTCAGCCAGACGGAAGATAAATTCAAGCGTTGGGGTCCGAAAGCCCTGATCGTCTCCAAATTCGTGCCGGGGTTCAATACCGTTGCCGCGCCCATGTCGGGTGCGCTGGGCACGCCGCCGCGCCTGTTCTTCCTGTATGCGGGTCTGGGCGCCTTGTTGTGGAGCGGCACCGGCATCGCCGTTGGCGTGATCTTTCACGCCAGCGTGCAGCAGGTGCTCGACTTGCTCAGCACCATGGGCAGCACGGCCTTGCTGATGCTGGCCGCCTTGCTGGGCTTGTTCCTGCTGTACAAATTCCTCGAACGCCGGCGTTTCCGCCAGGCCTTGCAGATCGAGCGCATCGGCATCGATGAATTGCTCGAACTCATAGAGCAGGGCGAAGAGCCGCTCATGGTCGACGCGCGCAGCGCCACGGCGCAGGCGCTGGAGCCGGCCGTGCCGGGCGCCTTGTTCTTCAATGGCAAGGAGCCGGTGCCCGCCATGATCGCCATGGACAAGGACCGCCACATCATCGTGTATTGCAGCTGCCCCAACGACGTGACGGCCGCGCAAGTGGCCAAGCTGCTGCACCAGCACGGCTTTCACCGGGCCAAGCCCCTGCATGGCGGCCTCGATGCGTGGAACGCCGCCTACCGCTCGGACCAGCCGGCGCCCGCCAGCCTGCTGGGCGAAGGCTTGCCCTCCTGAATCGCGCTGTCGCCCGCGCGCCACGCCAGCCGTAAAAACCGGTAGTAATAATACGAAAACAGCCGCGCCGGGCCGCCACGATGCCGGCGCCGCTTGGCCGCCGTCCTGCACGAAGCGGCTTTGCGCAAACTGCGGCATACTCTCCTTCAAGCCCGATTCCTGCTGCTATGCAGCATGGTTGTCACGCGCCTGGCGAGGGTGGGTGCTTACTATTATCCATTGTTTTTAGGTAACTTTTTACTGCTCTGTTGCATTTGGAGTGGAACTACCAATAAAGGCTGGTTTTGATGTACTTAAACTACAAACTTTGCTTGCCTCCGGGCGCATTCATCCTTTAAGCTTGGCGTCCCATGCGTCCCACTTCATCATTTAAAATCATGAGCGCTTCGTCTTCTCCCGTACTGCCGACTTCCGCCTTTGCCGATGGACCGCGCCTGCTGGCCGACGTGGGCGGCACCAATGCCCGTTTCGCCCTGGAAGTGGCCGCCGGCCACATCACCCTGGTCGAAGTGCTGCCCTGTGCCGATTACCCGAGCCTGTCCGCGGCCCTGCAGGCCTATCTGGCCTTGCCGCACATCGCTGCCGCAGGCGGGCAAGCCGTGCGCCATGCCGTGATCGCCATTGCCAACCCCGTCGACGGCGACTTCCTCAGCATGACGAACCACCACTGGTCGTTCTCGATCCGCGCCATGCGCGAAGAGTGCGGCTTCACGACCCTGGACGTGGTCAATGATTTCACGGCCCTGGCGCGTTCCTTGCCGCAGCTGTCGAGCGAGCAGAAGCACCAGGTGGGTGCGGGCACGGCCCGTCCGAACACGGCCATCGGCCTGATCGGCGCCGGCACGGGCCTGGGCGTGTCAGGCCTGATTCCTTCGCACGGCGGCTGGATCGCCCTGCAAAGCGAAGGCGGTCACGTCAGCTTTGCGCCGTTCAATGAAACGGAAGTGAGCATTCTGCAATTTGCCTGGCGCGAATACGAGCACGTCTCGGCCGAGCGCCTGATTTCCGGCGACGGCCTGGAACTGATCTACCGCGCGCTGGCCGACCGCGCGGGCGTGCCGGCCGAAGCCTTGCCGGCGGCGGAGATCACGCGCCGCGCGCTGGCCGGCGAATCCCAGCTGTGCGACGACGTCATCGAAGCGTTCTGCTGCATGCTCGGCACGGTGGCGGGCAACGTCGCCGTCACCCTGGGCGCGCTGGGCGGCATTTATATCGGCGGCGGCATCGTGCCACGCCTGGGAGCGCGTTTCGACCGCTCCGGTTTCCGCGCCCGCTTCGAGCGCAAGGGGCGCTTCGCCAATTATGTCTCGCAAGTGCCGACCTTCGTCATCACGGCGCAGTACCCAGCTTTCCTGGGCGCATCGGCCATTCTCTCGGAGAAACTCGCCTCCCTGTGATGCGCGAGGTGCGGGCGATGTGTCGCGCCAGGGCCGGGTAAAACGCGTGTTTTGCCCGGTTTTGCGCTTTTCCGCTTTTTATCAGGTACAATTGGCATCGTTGGATGAAACGACGACTGTCGCTCTCCTGTCTGGCTGGTTCGCCGCCACGGGAAAAGCAGCTGCTCCGGAGTGCGTTTCATTGCTGGTTATTTAAGGCCAGCACCATGGATGGCAGGACTTTCACTGCATCCGCTTTAATCCCGCTTTGCGCGCATCGGCCAAGGCGTCGGAAAAACAGCCTCAACTAGTAACCCAGCACGGCGTCATCATCGATGTCTGCCCTCTGTTACGTTGAAATGAACGTTTTTGATTTCTTTCTCTGCATACGAATTGCAACACACATCCGCACAGAATTGCTATGAATACAATTGAGGCTAAAAAAGTCCTCGAAACCGCGTTGCTGTGCGCTCGTGAATCGCTGACGATCCACAGCCTGAAAAAGCTGTTCGTCGATGCGGACGAGAATGGTCGCGTGCGCGGTGTCGGCGTCGGCGCCGACACGATCAAGCAATTGCTGGAAGAGTTGCGCGACGAGTGGGAAGGGCGCGGCATCGAGATCGTCAGTCTGGCTTCGGGCTGGCGCTTTCAAAGCCGCCCGGAAATGAAGATGTATCTCGACCGTTTGACGCCCGAGCGGCCGCCCAAGTATTCGCGGGCGACCCTGGAAACCCTCGCCATCATCGCCTACCGCCAGCCGGTGACGCGCGGCGATATCGAGGAGATTCGCGGCGTTGCCGTCAATTCGCAGACGATCAAGATGCTGGAAGACCGTGGCTGGGTCGATGCCATCGGCTACCGCGACGTGGTGGGACGGCCGGCTTTGCTGGCCACCACCAAGCAATTTTTGGATGATCTGGGTTTGCAATCGCTGTCCCAGCTGCCGCCTTTGCAGCAAATCAGCGAGATGCAGGGCAACGGGCTTGAAGCCCTGGAAGCGGCCCTGCAGGAAAATTTTGACAAGGCAAGCAATGAGCTTGTCCCCCAGCTTGGTGCAGGTAGCAATACGGCTGTGACAGATGTAGATGTGACAGCAAGCCTTGATGCCGGCCCCGATGCTTCGCCCACGGACGAAGCCTACACTCACGACCCTGCGCCAGAACTAACGGTTGACGCTGCGCCAGGTCAGCACAGCCAAGAAACGAAGAATGAATAATCCGAACACACCCGAGACAGTAACCGCCAGCGACGAAGCCATCGTTGCCAAGCCCAAGCGCCGCACCAAGGCCCAGATCGAAGCCGACGCGGCTGCCGCAGGCACGGCTGGCGACGCTGTCGCCGCCAAGCCGAAGCGCCGCACGAAAGCCGACGTGGCCGCCGACTCAGTTGCTGAGTCCTCCGTCGCCGTCGCTGCGGAAACTGAAGCTGCGCCCGCCGCCAAGAAAACCCGCGCCAAGCCGGCCCTGAAGGCCGTGGCCGACGCCGCTGAAGCGGCTGCCGAAGCCGTTGCCGCCCCGGCGCCGCGTCCGCCGCGCGCCCGCGCCGCCGCCAAGGCCGCTGCCGCCGTCGCTGAAACGGCGCCGGAAGCCGTCGCTGACAAGCCGGCCGAAGCACGCCCGACCCGTGGTCCGCGCCAGATGCGCGGCGTGCAGGCCGAACGCGCATTGCGCCAGCCGCCGCGCGCCGAAGCGCCGCAGGCCGCCGAAGCCGTTGCAGCAGCACCGGCCGCCGAACAGGCTGCCGCGCCTGTCGCCGATGTGTTCGATGCCGAAGGCAACCTCGTCTCCGGTCCGCGCCTGCCGCGCGGTCCCCGCAACGACGTGCCGGGCGCCGGCAAGAATGCCGGCAAGAGCCGTAAAAAGGGCAAGGGCCGCCAGGCTGCGCCAGGCAAGGTCAGCGACGCTGACGCCGTGTTCTCGTTCGTCACTTCCGACGCGTTCGACAGCGAAGAAGGCGGCACGGGCCGTGTGCAGAAAGCGGCCGTGCGCCGCGACCTGACGTCCGACGACGATGCGCCGAAGCTGCATAAAGTGCTGGCCGAAGCCGGTCTCGGTTCGCGCCGCGACATGGAAGACCTGATCATTTCGGGCCGCGTGTCCGTCAATGGCGAGCCGGCCCACATCGGCCAGCGCATCCTGCCGAGCGATCATGTGCGCATCAACGGCAAGTTGATCCAGCGCCGCGTCAGCAAGAAGCCGCCGCGCGTGCTGGTCTACCACAAGCCAGCCGGCGAAATCGTCAGCCACAACGACCCCGACGGCCGTCCCTCCGTGTTCGACCGCCTGCCGACCATGAAGGCGGGCAAATGGCTGGCCGTTGGCCGCCTCGACTTCAACACGGAAGGCTTGCTGTTGTTTACCACATCCGGTGACCTGGCCAACCGCCTGATGCACCCGCGCTACGGCATCGACCGCGAGTACGCCGTGCGTACCCTGGGCGAGCTGGAAGAGGGCATGCGCCAGAAACTGCTTGCCGGCGTCGAGCTGGAAGACGGCCTGGCGCAGTTCTCGAAGATCGCCGATGGCGGCGGCGAGGGCATCAACAAGTGGTACCGCGTGGTGATTGGCGAAGGCCGTAACCGCGAAGTGCGCCGCATGTTCGAAGCCATCGGCCTGACCGTCTCGCGCCTGATCCGTACCCGCTACGGCGCCATGACCCTGCCGAGCGGCCTGAAACGCGGCCGCTGGGAAGAGATGGATGAAAACACCGTGCGCGACCTGCTGACCGCCTACGGCATCGAAAAGAAAATGCCGGCATCGGGCGACCCCCGTGCCGCTGGCGCCGCCAAGGGCCGCGAAGCGCGCAAGGCCAGCCGCGATGACGAGCCGAATGGCAACCGCATCGACGTGAGCAACCGCAACGCCGACCCGTTCCCCGTCGCGCCGCGCCGTGGCCAGCCGCAAGGCCAGTTTGCCCGTCCGCAAGGCCAGGGCCGCCCGGGCGGCGCCGGCCGTCCAGGCGAAGCGCGTGGTCCGGGCCGCGGCCAGCCGCAAGGTCCGTTCCAGGGTGGTCAGCCGCGCTCGTCGGCATCGTTCGAAGGCGCGCCGCAAGGCCAGGGCCGTCCGCCGCGCGCGGCAGGCCAGGGACGTCCGGCCGGTGGTGGCGAAGGCCGCGCGCCGCAGCGCGGTCCGCGCCAGCCCGATCCGCTGCAAACGGCATTCGGCTTCGCCAACACGGGTCCGCGCCGCAATGCCGGCGGTGGTGCCGGTGGGCAAGCACGTTCCGGCGGCCAGCCGCGCGGCGGCATGGATGGCATGCCGCGCCGCCGCAGCAAAGGTTGATCGGGAAGCGTTTCTTCTTGCGCGCCCGCTGATCTGCCGCGGGTGCGCACTCTTGTAACTGTTGTAAGCCGGGCCGCTCCTCGTGTGCGGCATTGCGGCGAAGTTAATAAGAGGTTATAATCTGCAGCCTAATAAAAGTTCTCCGCAGGGTTGTTTGGTGGGGAGTGCTTTCATCTGGTTGGGAAAATACAAGAAGATGGGCAGATGCCCATTTTTTTTTTGTTGAACCGTTTGTCATGGCTCCGCAAGGGGCCATATATGACTTGAATGCGTGTTTTTGCATGTTGTCGGCGCTCATTGCGGCGCTGTCATGCCGAAAACGGGCCTTATTTCTGGAGAATTTCTTGCAGCAGTTGGGATTAATTGAAAAGACAGTTACAGGTCTGGGCTATGAGCTCGTTGATGTCGAACGTGCCGAGCGCGGGCTGCTGCGCGTCTTTATTGATTTCAGCGCCGCCGATGCCGCTGAAAAAGGTCCGATCACGGTCGAAGACTGTGCCACGGTCAGTCACCAGTTATCGCATGTGTTGACGGTAGAGAACGTTCCTTACGAGCGTCTCGAGATTTCTTCCCCGGGTCTCGATCGTCCGGTGCGCAAGCTGGAAGACTTTGTCCGTTTCGCAGGCCAGGAAATCATCGTCAAGCTGAATGTGGCGATGCCGGGTACGAACAACCGGAAATCGTTCCAGGGGATCTTGCAAGAACCCGTGGGCGATAAATTGTCGTTGGAATTTGAAGGTAAGGATGGTCCGGCGATGTTGGAGTTTACGCTCGCCGATGTGGATAAGGCACGCTTGGTGCCGCAGGTGGTTTTTAAGGGACGCAAAGCATGAGCCGCGAAGTTTTATTATTGGTTGACGCGCTGGCGCGCGAAAAAAACGTCGATAAAGATGTCGTCTTCGGCGCCCTCGAATTCGCGTTGGCGCAAGCCACGAAGAAACGGTATGAGGGTGAGGTAGACATCCGCGTTTCGATCGACCGCGAAACGGGCGAATTCGAATCGTTCCGCCGCTGGCACGTGGTGCCCGATGAAGCAGGCCTGCAATTGCCGGATCAGGAGATCCTGCATTTCGAGGCAAAAGAACAGATTCCCGATATCGAAGTCGATGACCATATCGAAGAACCGATCGAATCCGTTGAATTCGGCCGCCGTTTCGCCCAGGATACCAAACAGGTCGTCCTGCAGCGCGTGCGTGACGCCGAACGTGAACAGATCCTGGTCGACTTCCTGGAACGCGGCGATTCGCTCGTCACCGGCACCATCAAGCGCATGGAACGCGGCGACGCCATCGTCGAATCGGGCAAGATCGAAGCGCGTTTGCCGCGCGACCAGATGATCCCGAAAGAGAATCTGCGTATCGGCGACCGCGTGCGTGCCTACATCTTGCGCATCGACCGCAATATGCGCGGCCCGCAAGTGATTCTGTCGCGCACCGCGCCGGAATTCATCATGAAGCTGTTCGAGCTGGAAGTGCCGGAAATCGAGCAAGGCATGCTGGAAATCAAATCCGCGGCCCGCGATGCCGGCGTGCGCGCCAAGATCGCCGTCTACACGGCCGACAAGCGCATCGACCCGATCGGTACTTGCGTCGGCATGCGCGGTTCGCGCGTGCAGGCCGTGACCGGCGAGTTGGGCGGCGAACGCGTCGATATCGTGCTGTGGTCGGAAGATCCGGCGCAGTTCGTGATCGGCGCACTGGCGCCGGCGAACGTGTCGTCGATCATGGTCGATGAAGAAAAACACGCGATGGATGTCGTCGTGGACGAAGAAAACCTGGCAATCGCGATCGGCCGTTCCGGCCAGAACGTGCGCCTGGCCTCGGACCTGACCGGCTGGAAGATCAACATCATGACGGCCGAAGAATCGGCCGACAAAGCTGCCCAGGAAACGGCTGCCGTGCGCATCCTGTTCATGGAAAAGCTCGATGTCGACCAGGAAGTGGCCGATATTCTGGTGGAAGAAGGTTTCGCCAGTCTGGAAGAAATCGCTTACGTGCCAATTTCCGAAATGCTGGAAATCGAATCGTTTGACGAAGATACCGTCAATGAACTCCGTACCCGTGCGCGTGATGCGCTCGTGACCGAAGCGATTGCTTCGGAAGAGGGTCTGGAAGGCATGGACGAGGCGTTGGTGAATCTGGAAGGCATGGATCGCATCACCGCCGGCAAGCTGGGTCTGGCTGGTATCAAGACCGTAGAAGCATTTGCAGCACTGGCATACGACGAATTTGGCGCAATCCTGGCCTTGTCTGCGGACCGTGCGCGTGAACTGATTACAAGTGAATTTAAAGATGTGACCGACGATGAGATGAAGTTGGTTGACTCGAAATACGACGATCGTGCCAAGGCGTTGCAAGCCAAGGCATGGAGTCTGGCCGAATCCGCAAAGGCTTAATTTGAGTATCTTTATCATCTCCGCGACACATAGAAAAGAGGACTGAATGGCGAGTAACAACGTAGCCCAATTTGCCACCGAACTGAAGATGCCTGCAGATTTGCTGCTGACGCAGCTGCGTTCTGCCGGCGTCGAGAAAAGTTCGACGTCAGATCCATTGTCGAAAGATGATAAGGACAAGCTTTTGGATCATCTGCGCCGCACACACGGCGCAGCGGCTGACACAGAAAAGAAAAAAATCACCGTGACCCGCAAGGAAACGACTGAGATCAAGCAAGCTGACGCCACCGGCAAATCGCGCACCATCCAGGTGGAAGTGCGCAAGAAACGCACTTTCGTCCAGCGCGACGAAGCTGCGCCGGTCGCAGCTGAACCGGTCGCGCCTGCCGCACCGGTGATCGATCCCGCCGACGTGGCGCGCCGCGAGGAAGAAGCCCGTAAACAGGCTGAACTGATCGCCCGCCAGGAAGCCGATCTGCGCGAAAAACAAGAACGTCTGGCCAAGCTCGACGCGGAAAAAGAAGCCCAGGCGAAAGCCACGCAACAGGCTGAATTGGCTGCGAAGAAAGAAGCGGAAGCGGAAGCGAAGAAAGCGGCCGCCAAGGCTGCCGCCGCGCCTGCCGCCAGCGCTGCCGCGCCTGTCGTTGATGACGCCGCCGCCGAAGCGAAAAAAGCCGCTGCCGCTGAAGAAGCGAAGAAGAAAGCCGCCGCCGCTGCTGTTGCCGCCAAGGAAGCCGCTGACAAAGCGGAAGCCACCGAGCGTGCACGCAAGGCCGTTGCCGACGAAGTCGCCCAGATCAAGGCCATGATGAACGCGCCACGCCGCGCCATCAAGGCGCCGGAACCCGTACCGGTTCCCGTCAAGCCGAAGGCGCCGGAAGGCACCCTGCACAAGCCTGCTGACAAGAAACCTGGCGACAAGCCGGGCGACAAGAAGCCTGCTGTTGCAGACAAGAAATCCATCAAGTCGGCCAATGTGTCGTCCACCTGGTCCGATGACGCGAAAAAACGCGGCACCACCGGTGGTCCGAAACCACGCGGCAACAGCGGCCCAGGCGGCCGTGACAGCTGGCGCGGTGGCGCGAAGGGCCGTCGCCCGACGCACCATGACGACCGTGAATCGAACTTCCAGGCGCCGACGGAAGCCGTCGTCAAGGATGTGCACGTACCGGAAACGATCACCGTGGCCGAACTGGCGCACAAAATGTCCGTCAAGGCATCCGAAGTCATCAAGCATTTGATGAAATTGGGCCAGATGTGCACGATCAACCAGGTACTGGACCAGGAAACCGCCATGATTCTGGTGGAAGAAATGGGCCACAAGGCGTTCGCCGCCGAACTGGACGATCCGGAAGCGCTGCTGGCCGACGTGGGCGAACACGCACACTTCGAAACCAAGCCGCGCGCACCGGTGGTCACCGTCATGGGTCACGTCGACCACGGCAAGACCTCGCTGCTCGACTACATCCGTCGCGCCAAGGTTGCCTCCGGCGAAGCGGGCGGCATTACGCAGCATATCGGCGCTTACCACGTCGATACGCCACGCGGCATGATCACCTTCCTCGACACCCCGGGCCACGAAGCGTTTACCGCGATGCGTGCCCGTGGCGCCAAGGCAACCGACATCGTCATTCTGGTGGTTGCCGCCGACGATGGCGTGATGCCGCAAACGAAAGAAGCGATTGCCCATGCGAAAGCAGCCGGCGTACCGCTGGTGGTGGCGATCAACAAGGTCGACAAACCAGGCGGCAACGTGGACCGAGTGACGCAGGAACTGGTCGCCGAGCAAGTCGTGCCGGAAGAATACGGTGGCGAATCGCCATTCGTGCCGGTGTCGGCCAAAACGGGTCAGGGTATCGACGACCTGCTGGAACAAGTGCTGCTGCAAGCCGAAGTGCTGGAACTGACGGCTCCGGTCGATGCGCCTGCGCGCGGCCTGGTAGTCGAGGCGCGTCTGGACAAGGGCCGTGGTCCTGTCGCGACGATCCTGGTGCAGTCCGGTACCCTGAAGCGCGGCGACGTGATTCTGGCGGGCTCTTCGTATGGCCGTGTTCGCGCCATGCTGGATGAGAACGGCAAGTCGATCGCTGAAGCGGGTCCTTCGATTCCGGTTGAAATCCAGGGTCTGACGGAAGTGCCGGTTGCCGGTGAAGAAGTCGTCGTCATGGCGGACGAGCGCAAGGCGCGTGAAATCGGTCTGTTCCGTCAAGGTAAGTTCCGCGACGTGAAACTGGCGAAACAGCAAGCGGCGAAACTGGAAAACATGTTCGACCAGATGGCCGAAGGCGAAGTGAAAAACTTGCCGCTGATCATCAAAACCGACGTGCAAGGTTCGCAAGAAGCGCTGGTCGGTTCGCTGCAGAAACTGTCGACCTCCGAAGTGCGCGTGCAAGTGGTTCACGCCGCTGTCGGCGGCATCACGGAATCGGACGTCAACCTGGCAGTCGCCTCGAAAGCGGTCATCATCGGCTTTAACGCCCGTGCTGATGCCCAGGCACGCAAGCTGGCCGAGTCGAATGGCGTGGACATTCGCTACTACAACATCATTTACGATGCGATCGACGAGATCAAATCGGCGTTGTCGGGCATGTTGGCGCCAGAGAAACGCGAAACGGTCATCGGCCAGGTCGAGATCCGCCAGGTCATCCTGGTCTCGAAAGTGGGCGCGATTGCCGGTTGCCTGGTCACCGATGGCGTGGTCAAGCGTGCTTCTTCCGTCCGCCTGTTGCGCAACAACATCGTGGTGTGGAGCGGCGAGATCGACTCCCTGAAACGCTTCAAGGACGATGCGAAAGAAGTTCGCGCCGGTCTGGAGTGCGGCCTGTCGCTGAAGAACTACAACGACATTCAGGTTGGCGACACGCTGGAAGTGTTCGAAGTCCAGGAAATCGCTCGTACCCTGTAATCGCAGCAGCAATGAAAACCGCGCGGACATACCGTTGTCCGCGCAAACACGTGGGGCGCATTGGTCAACGGGCAACCGTTTGATCCATGCGCCCTGCGGCACTTAGGACAGCATAAAATCATGGCTAAACATAGCAAAACCATGCCAGCGCGCGGCTTGCGCGTGGCCGACCAGATCCAGCGCGATCTGGCCGAAATCGTCGCCTACGAACTCAAAGACCCGCGCGTGGGCACGATGATCACCATCACCGAAGTGCAGATCACGCCCGACTACGCGCACGCCAAGGTGTTTTTCACGATGTTGAAAGACAGCAAGGAAGCCATCAAGAACACCACCGAAGGCCTGATGGCCGCGTCGGGCTTCATCCGTGGCTTGCTGGGCAAGCGCCTGCACATCCACACCTTGCCGATGCTGCATTTCGTGCACGACAGCTCGACCTCGCGCGGCATGGAAATGTCCTTGCTGATCGACAAGGCCAACGCCACGCGCGCGGCCGACGCCGAGCCGGACGCGAAACCTGAGACGGACGAGCAATAACAGTGGCGGGTCCGAAGAAACCACCGGGCATCAAGCGGGTGCGCGACCTGGTCGATGGTGTCTTGTTGCTCGATAAGCCTGTCGGCTGGTCCAGCAACGACGCCCTGATCAAGGCCAAGCGCGTGCTGAACGCGAAAAAAGCGGGCCATACGGGCACCTTGGACCCGTTCGCCACGGGCTTGCTGCCGCTGTGCTTTGGCGAGGCGACGAAGTTCTCGCAGGACTTGCTGGAAGCGGATAAAACCTACGAAACCCTGGTGCATCTGGGGCAGACGACGGATACGGGCGACACGGAAGGCGAAGTGCTGGAAACGCGCGACGTCAACGTCACCGAAGAACAGATCGAAGCCGTGCTGGCGCGGTTCCGCGGGCCTATCCTGCAGACGCCGCCCATGTACTCGGCCTTGAAAAGGGACGGCAAGCCCTTATATGAGTATGCAAGGGCAGGCATCACCCTGGAGCGCGAAGCGCGCCCGGTGACCATCCACAAGCTCGAGTTCCTCGGCTATGCAGCCCCTTTCCTGAAATTGTCCGTGATGTGCAGCAAGGGCACATATATCCGCGTGCTGGGCGAAGACATCGGCCATGCCTTGGGTTGCGGCGCGCATCTGAATGCCTTGCGCCGCACGCAGGTGGGCAATCTGACGCTCGATGGCGTCGTGACCCTGGATGCGCTGACGGCGCATGCCGAGCCGTTGAGCTTGCTGGCGCCCGTCGATGCATTATTGTCGAGTTTCCCCGCCGTCCAGCTGACGGAAGAATTGGCCAAGCGTTTCCTGCATGGCCAGCGCATTGCGCTGGGCAAGGAAGACGTCGCCGTGCCGGCCGAACCGGGCAGGGTGCGCGTGTATCACGACAGCAAATTGCTGGGCACGGGCCAGTTGCAGGAATACAGCATCCTGGCCCCGGAGCGCTTGATCGCGACAGCGCATCAATAAGTCACAGCAACGTCACATTACCCAGCGACACTCGTCAAACAGTGTCGCTTTTTTAAACAAACCGTCCC
The DNA here is from genome assembly GCF_051380725.1 of Janthinobacterium glycogeni. Classification (NCBI taxonomy): domain Bacteria; kingdom Pseudomonadati; phylum Pseudomonadota; class Betaproteobacteria; order Burkholderiales; family Oxalobacteraceae; genus Janthinobacterium; species Janthinobacterium glycogeni. The sequence continues at coordinate 178,960 of NZ_JBNYXP010000005.1, forward strand.
CGACTGTGGGAGCCGCCAGCATTTTTAGATAGCGTTGCAACGCAACATGCTATACTACGCGGTTCCGGAAATAGATTAGCATTCGGGTATCTCGTACACCTTGTACGCACTCCGCAGTTTTTCAGTAACTACTACGACCATGTCAAATACAAAACGCGCAATTCGTAATATCGCCATTATCGCCCACGTTGACCACGGCAAAACCACGCTGGTGGATCAGCTGCTGCGCCAGTCCGGCACCTTCCGTGAAAACCAAGCGGTCGACACCCGAGTCATGGACTCGAACGACCTGGAAAAGGAGCGCGGCATTACGATTCTGTCGAAGAACTGCGCTGTTGAGTACGAAGGCACCCACATCAACATCGTCGACACCCCAGGCCACGCCGACTTCGGCGGCGAAGTGGAACGTGTTCTGTCGATGGTCGATTCGGTTCTGCTGCTGATCGATGCACAAGAAGGCCCGATGCCGCAAACCCGTTTCGTCACTCGCAAGGCGCTGGCACTGGGTCTGAAGCCTATCGTGATCGTCAACAAGATCGACCGTCCAGGCGCACGTCCGGACTGGGCCATCAACCAGACGTTCGAACTGTTCGACAAGCTGGGTGCGACCGACGAACAACTGGATTTCCCTATCATTTACGCTTCGGGCCTGAACGGCTATGCCGGCCTGACCGAAGACGTGCGCGGCGGCGACATGAAGCCGATGTTCGACGCCATCCTGGAACACGTTCCAGTACGTGACGACAATCCGGAAGGCCCGCTGCAAATGCAGATCACCTCGCTGGACTACTCGTCGTACGTCGGCAAGATCGGCATTGGCCGCGTCAACCGCGGTACCGTTAAAGTTGGTCAAGACGTGCTGGTCATCAATGGCCCAGGCGCCACGCCAATCAAAGGCCGCATCAACCAGGTGCTGAACTTCAAGGGCCTGGAGCGCGTGCTGGTGGACGAAGCCGTTGCCGGCGACATCTGCCTGATCAACGGTATCGACGAAATCGGCATCGGTTCGACCCTGTGCGCAGTGGACACCCCGGAAGCGCTGCCGATGCTGACCGTCGACGAGCCAACCCTGACCATGAACTTCATGGTCAACAACTCGCCGCTGGCTGGCCGCGAAGGCAAGTTCGTGACCTCGCGTCAACTGCGTGACCGTCTGGAAAAAGAATTGAAGGCCAACGTTGCTCTGCGCGTAGCGCCGACCGACGACGACACGATCTTTGAAGTGTCGGGCCGCGGCGAGCTGCACCTGACGATTCTGATCGAAAACATGCGTCGCGAAGGCTTCGAGCTGGCCGTGTCGCGTCCACGCGTGGTCTTCAAAATGGTCGATGGCGTGCGCCACGAGCCGTTTGAAAACCTGTCGGTTGACGTGGAAGAAGTCAACCAGGGCGGCGTCATGGAAGAACTGGGCCGTCGTCGTGGCGACCTGCAAAACATGGAATCGGATGGCAAGGGCCGCGTGCGTCTCGAGTACCTGATCCCGGCGCGTGGCCTGATCGGCTTCCAGGGCGAATTCATGACCCTGACCCGCGGCACCGGCCTGATGAGCCACGTATTCCACGAATACGCGCCAGTCGACAACACCCGTGGCGAAATGGCTGGCCGTCGCAACGGCGTGCTGATTTCGCAGGACGACGGCGCCGCCGTTGCCTACGCCATCTGGAAACTGCAAGACCGCGGCCGCATGTTCGTGTCGCACAATGACCCGGTCTACGAAGGCATGGTCATCGGTATCCACTCGCGCGACAACGACCTGGTCGTCAATCCGATCAAGGGCAAGCAGCTGACCAACGTGCGTTCGTCGGGTACCGACGAAGCGGTGCGCCTGGTGCCGCCTATTCAGATGTCGCTGGAATACGCCGTCGAATTCATCGAGGACGACGAACTGGTGGAAATCACGCCGAAATCGATCCGTCTGCGCAAGCGCTTCCTGAAAGAGCACGAGCGTAAAAAAGCGTCGCGTGATTCGTAATCTGTTGTAGCGCATGGCCTGCGGGCCATGCCGCGCTCAAGCCCGTTGCTCCGCCTTTCCTTCACCGGTGAGGCGCGCAGCGGGTTTGTCATTTGCAGCTCCTGTTTTTTTGTAGACACCATGACTTCCTCTTCTTTGCCTTCCCGCCGCCTGTCCGTCGCCCCGATGATGGACTGGACCGACCGCCATTGCCGCAAGTTCCACCGCGAAATCACGCGCCACACCTGGCTCTACACCGAGATGGTGACGACGGGCGCGCTCGTGTACGGCGACGTGGAGCGCCATCTGCGCTTCAACGAGGAAGAGCATCCGGTGGCGCTGCAGTTGGGCGGCAGCGACCCGACGGACCTGGCCACCAGCGCGAAGCTGGGCCAGCAGTGGGGCTACGACGAGGTCAACCTGAACTGCGGCTGCCCTTCCGAGCGCGTGCAGAAAGGCGCGTTTGGCGCCTGCCTGATGGCCGAGCCGCAACTGGTGGCCGACTGCGTGAAAGCCATGCGCGACGTGGTCGACATCGACGTCACGGTCAAGCACCGCATCGGCATCGATGACAGCGAGTCCTACGACTTCGTGCGCGACTTCGTCGGCACCGTGGCCGACGCCGGCTGCAAGACGTTTATCGTGCATGCGCGCAACGCCATCCTGAAAGGCCTGAGTCCGAAGGAAAACCGCGAAGTGCCGCCGCTGAAATACGATTACGCCTACCGCCTGAAGCGCGACTTTCCCCAGTTCGAGTTCATCATCAATGGCGGCATCAAGACCCTGGACGAGATCGACCTGCATCTGCAGCACCTCGATGGCGTGATGCTGGGCCGCGAGGCGTATCACAATCCGTATGTGATGGCGCAGTTCGACCAGCGCTATTACGGCGACGAGACGCCCGTGAAAACGCGCGAGCAGGTGCTCGAAGCGATGATTCCCTATATCAGCGCGCAGCTGGAAAAGGAAGCGGGGCGCTTGAAACTGAACAGCGTCACGCGCCACATGCTGGGCCTGATGCAAAACCTGCCCGGCGCGCGCGGCTTCCGCCAGACCCTGTCGGACTCGAAGAAGCTGGCCTCGGGCGACCCCCGTTTGCTGCTGGAGGCGGCGGCGCGTTTGTCGCTGCCCGCGTAATGGACGCCTGCCACAGCCTTGCGCGCGTGATTGAGGGCTACCTGCTGGCCGTCGGCGCTCTGAAGGATGACGGCAGCTTGTTTCTTTGCGAGTATCTGGGACCCGTCGCGCCGCAGGCATCGCTCGAGGCGCTGTGCCGCGCGCTGCGGATTGCGCCGGACGGCTTGTCCTTGCGGCCGCTCGAGAGCGTGGTGTGCAGCGGCATCGCCTGCACGCCGCGCCAGTGGTTGCTGGAACGGTTTCGTCCCATGAGCGAGGCGGACCGTCAGCCGCTCGATGCGCGTTTATATGACGGTTTCGAACGCGAACTGGCCGAACTGCTGCGCGGCGAGCCCCGCTGGTATCAACTGGTATCGTCAAGCCAGATCAGCCTGGCCGGGCAATTGGGCGCCATCTGGAGCGTCTTTGTCTTTGGCACAGAGTGCCACGCCTATGTGATGCATTGCAGCTGGGACAGCTGAGCCAACTTGTCTATACCGCTGCCCCTGCGCAGTGGTATTGTCCGTACTCCCCCTTCCTCTGAGCACCTCCTCCAAAACGATGCAATATGGCTACGCCATGTGTTGTAAATGCGCCGTTTCGGCGCACGCCCGCACTGCCATGGGGCATTTCTAAGGGGCAAGAATCGGCGTTGTTGCCATTTCCCCGAAGAAAGTTAATCTGCCATTTATTCGGGTACTTATTGCTTGCTTTGAGGCAAAATTTACACCTATAATTGATTATAGACAAATATTTCTCATATGAATGTTTGATGTTGATCTCACATCAGCAGTGTCAAAAATTCAGTGTGTGGAGCAAGTTTGCATTCGCAGTCACTGGCTGTTTCAGGGCTGGCGAAGGACCAGGAAGTACCCCAGGCTGCGTGCAGCCGGATACCGCCAGCATACCAATGGGTAAGGGCGGATACCGGTGTACCGCAGCCTTCGTCTTGTCGTGCCGGGCAAAAAATCCTTATCAATAGTTTCATTTACGAAGAGCCGAAATGAATTTAGCAAAAATGAAGGTTGGTACCCGCCTGGGCCTGGGTTTCGCCCTGGTACTGGTTCTGCTGGTGGCCGTGACCGTCCTCGGCATTGCGCGCATGGCGCAAATCCAGGAACGTCTCGATCACGTGATCAATGTCAACAACGTCGTCACCCGTCTGGTGATCGACATGCGTGGCAACGTCAGCGACCGCATCACCTCGCTGCGCATCCTCACCCTGATGACAGACGCGAGCGATATGGAGCCGGAAATGGCGCGTATCAAGACGCAGACGAGCACCTATCAGGAAACGCAGAAGAAGCTCGAAGAGAAATTCGCCGTCGAGTCGACTGCCGAAGAAAAAACCCTGCTCGCGTCGATCAAGGAATACGAAGCGGCCGCCATGCCGGCCATCGCCAAGGCATCCGCACTATGGATGGCCAACGATGCGGAAGGCGCCACGCGCGTGATGATCAAGGAAATCCGCCCGGTGCAGAAAAAATGGATGGAAGCGCTGGAGCAGCTGGCCACCCTGGAAGACAAGCTCAATGAGCAGATGCAAACGGACGCCCGCAAGGCCTTCGACAGCGCGCGCCTGTTCATGATCATCCTCGGCGTGCTGGCCGTGGCGATGGGCGTGGCGGCGGCACTGGTGATTACCCGCGGCCTGCTGAAACAGCTGGGCGGCGAGCCTGACTATACGGCATCGATCGCCGGCAGCATCGCCAATGGCGATCTGTCGATCGGCATCCACACCCAGCCTTCCGATACGTCCAGCCTGCTGGCGGAAATGAAGGAGATGCGCAACAGCCTGGTGGGCATCGTCGGCCAGGTGCGCGTCGGTACGGAAACCATCGGCACGGCCTCGCGCGAAATCGCCGATGGCAATATCGACCTGTCGTCGCGCACGGAAATGCAGGCGAGCGCGCTGGAAAAAACGGCGTCGGCGATGGAAGAACTGACCTCGACCGTGAAACAGAATGCCGACAATGCACGCGAAGCGAACAAGCTGGCCGCGACCGCGTCGGACGTGGCCCTGAAGGGCGGCTCCGTCGTGTCGCAAGTGGTTGACACCATGAGCTCGATCAACGAGTCGGCCAAGAAAATCGTCGACATCATCGGCGTGATCGACGGCATCGCCTTCCAGACGAATATTTTGGCGCTGAACGCGGCTGTGGAAGCGGCACGTGCCGGCGAACAAGGCCGCGGCTTTGCCGTGGTGGCGTCGGAAGTGCGCAACCTGGCCCAGCGCTCCGCCGGCGCGGCGAAAGAAATCAAGATCCTCATCGACGATTCGGCCGAGAAGACGGAACGCGGCACGCGTCTGGTCGGCCAGGCTGGCGTGACGATGGGCGAAGTGGTCGACAGCGTGCGCCGCGTGACCGACATCATGAGCGAGATCGCCAGTGCCAGCCAGGAACAAAGCGCAGGCATCGAACAGGTCAACCTGTCGATCATCGAGATGGATGGCATGACGCAGCAAAATGCCGCCCTGGTGGAACAGGCCGCCGCCGCGGCGCAAAGCTTGCAGGACCAGGCGGCCGAACTGGCCCACGTGGTCAGCATCTTCAAGCTGGTCGAAGGCGAAGAGAAACCGGTAGCGGCGTCTGTGCCGGCGCCCGTGGCGGCTGTGGCTGCTCCGGTTGCCGCGCGCAAGCCGGCGCCGGCATTGCGTCCGGTGAAATCGCTGACCCGCAAGACCGAAGCGTCCGCTCCCGTGGCTGCCGCGGCGCCACGCAAGGCGGCAGGGGCCGGCAGCACCAGCAATGACGAGTGGGAAGAGTTTTAAGCGCGGCCAACAGCGCACAGGAAGTTGTAATTACCGTATCTGATAATCATGGGGAAGCACATGTTTGAGAATAAGCGTTTGATGAGTGTTGCAGCAGCCTTGCTGGTGTCCGTTTCTTCCGCAGCCTTCGCTGCCGAGGTGCCGGCGTCGTTCGATGCCAAGAACTGCAAGGCCGACTATCCGAAAGCCTCGCTGATGAACGAAGAGCAGGGCACCGTGTCGATGTCCTTCCTGGTCAATGCCGATGGCAGTGTTGCCGATTCGAAAGTCGAGAAGAGCAGCGGCTTCAAGAACCTGGACAAGGCCGCCATCAAGGCCCTGTCCGCATGCAAGTTCAAGCCGGGCACCAAGGACGGCGCCGCAGCGCAAACCTGGACCAAGGTCGATTACGCCTGGAAGCTGGACTGATCCACGCATCGTCGGGAGCGCCGCTCCCGGCATGACCATATCCGCTACGGGCGGCGCCTGCGAGGGTGCCGCCCGTATTGTTATGTGCGCCAGCCAACGGCGCTGTCGCCCCCGATTCTGTTACCCTCGAAACATACCTTCGGGATCTCTCACCACAAGAGGCTTATCATGCAGCGCATCCTGACACTTTCTTCCCTGGCGGCCACCGGCTTGCTGCTTTCCGCCTGCGCTACACTGGGCACGCCTGTGGGCTTGCAGGCGGGGCAGACCGTCGCCGTCGTCAACAGCTTGAGCTGGGACAATCCCCTGACAGGCAAGCGCGACGGCGTGCGCACCAGCTGGCCCATCAAGGATGGCAAGATTGCCCCTGAACATTTTCCGCTGGCGCAATTGAAGCAATGCGAGGCCGGCGGCAAGGCTTGCAGCTGGGGTGTGATGCGGGCGCAGCGCAGCGCGCCGCGGCTCGCTTATGCGGACGGCGGCGTCGACCTGGCCGTGGACGTTTCGATCGACGTGGCGCGGCGCCAGGATGCGCGCCAGGGCGAGACGCAAACGGCGATGGCGATACCACAGGACGTGCCGGCCCTGGCGGGCAAGCAGCGCGTGCAGCCCAGCTGGAAATTGAAGTATGGCAAGGTCGAGCAGGTCGAGCTCGATTACGGCGTGCGCTACCAAGTGTGCGTGCAGCGCTACGATGCGGTCGGCAAGGCCATCGATACGTGCGCGATTCCATTTATCTGAGGAAACATGCCGCGCGGGCTGCTTGTGGCGCCATTGCCACATTTCATGTTGCGGCGTGCGTCGGGGTGTAACAATCGGTAAAAGCGCAGCAAAGCCACGTGTAATTTCTTATAGTACTTAATTAAGGTAGTGCAGAGAATTGGTACTCGAGGAGAATTACGATGAAAACCCTGTTGGCAGTAATGTCGCTGGCCGCCCTGGGTGGCTGTGCCGTGGCGCCCCCCGGTCCCGCGTATTACGGTTCGCGCGCGCCGCAGGGGGCCTACAATCCATATGAATGGCATACGGTCTCGTCCGAGCCGGTGCAGTCGGGCCGCGTGATGAGCGAACCGCGCGTGGAATACACGAATGAGCCCGTGTATGTGCAGCAGCCTGTGTACGTGCAGCAACCAGTGTATGTGCCGGCGCCCGTGTACGCGCCGCAACCGTATTACTACAATCCGCCCGTGACGATCGGGCTGGACTTCATGTTTGGCTTTGGGCGCTACGGCGGACACCGCGGCGGCTGGGGCGGGCATGGCCGCTACCACGGCCGTCGCTAGACGCCGAAAATTGGCCATCTGGCGTGAGAAAGCGCGCCGTGCTTCGTAAAGCACGGCGCGCTTTCTCATTGGCCATGACGGGCAGCGCCGCGAAGCTGAATCAGTGGAAATATACCGAACTCTGGTGCAGCACGTCCGCCGAGCACAGGATATACATCGCCGCCGCTGCCAGACCTATTTGCAAGGCGCCAAAGCTGATCGGGATGAGGCGGGACATGTCGTACTCCTGAGTAGTAATGAGGTGTGGTCAGGCTTTCATCTTAGGTTGAATTGATGCCTTTGGGCATCGGATGAATGTCCGCCACGATGTAGGACAACACCTCGTCGCTGAGGCCCCGCCTCGCTCTCCGGCGGCCGGAGTAACCCCCAATAAATTATTGCGATTTCTGACTTCCATAACCGGCGCTCTGCGGCGTTGCCCACTGCTAGCAGTGCTCGCACTGCGTCGCAGTGGGCGCCTTGCATAGCATCCGGTTCTGTTCGTCATAACTTCACAATAATTTCCTGAGGATTACTTACCGATTTTTCCAGCGCAGCACCGGCTCTTCCGGCGCCGTGTCCGGCACGTTCGACATCGCCAGCCAGTGCGTCAGGCGTTCCGGATGCTTGAGATTGATGCCCATGCCATCGATGATGCCCACCTGTTCCAGCATGCGCGCATCGATCTTCGCCTTCGACACCGTGGGCGCGCCCATGACCATGCGTTCATACGCCTTGCGCGCCTTGTGTTCCCACTTGTGCAGATTGCTTTCGTCGAAACGGTTCGCTTCGAAATACACGGTCAGGGTGCCGTCGAGGTTGCCGAAGCCGACAATGCCTGCGCCCTTGCGGATGGTGGTGGTGTTGTTGATGTCGAATTCCGCCGTGGGCACGAAAATGCCGGCGCGGCCATCGATGTCGGGACGTCCCACGGGTGTTTCCTTGCCGTAGGAACTCGTTTCGGTAATGGTTTTTTCTGCAGACATGGTGCGTGTGTGGTGGCCGTGCCGGAAGCGCAATCGGGTCCGGCAGCGCCAGTCATCCTGTTCAAAAAATGCGTGCTGATGATCAGGGCGGGGTAGGGGCCCTGGCGGAGCGATGCTTGGCATTGCTTGATACTCCGCTATTGTAGCGCCAATTTAATTCTTTTGGGCAACATTTAATGCGGCGGTGCACGCTTCTTCGGACGCAAAAAAGCCGCCCGGCCAAACGGCGGGACGGCTGTTGCGCGGCGACTGTCCGGGCTCAGGCGGCTGTCTTGCGGCGTGCCATGAAACCCAGCAAGCCCAGGCCCAGCAGCATCATGGCGTAGGTTTCAGGTTCCGGCACGGCGGCCATTACGGAGACGTTGTCCAGGTAGGAACCATAGGTGGGTGCGGAGACGGGGCCGATCGATTCGAAGCGCAGCAGGCTCGACGAGCCGAGCGCGGTCACGTTCTGGCTGTAGGTTTGCCACACGCCGCTCGTGGTGCCGATCAATGCCGTTGGCGTCAGCAGGGTGGAACCCCAGTAGACATTCATCAGGCTGTTGGCGCCGCCAGCCGTATCGGGGCGGCCCGAGTAGGCAAACGACAGCGCATAGGTGCTGCCGGCCGTGGTGGCGATCGCTTGCGATACCGACGTCAGGCGGTCGGTATTGAGTTCCAGGTATTGCGTGCCGTTGGCGGCGACAGGGTTGAATCCGCCTTGGCCGCCTTGCGTGGCGCCTTTCTGGATTTCAAAGGCCGAGTTGCCGCTGGCCGATGAGGTCCAGCCTGTCACGCTGCTGAGCGGTGCCCAGGCCGAGGCGATGACATTGTCTTCAAAGCTGCCGTTGACCACCAGTTCGGTCGCGGCGTTGGCGGCGCCGGCGGTGACCAGGGTGGCCAATGCGGCAATCTTCAGGAAGGTGGCTGGCGTTTTCATGAGGTTCTCTTTTGGTTGATTAAAGGATAATTTAATTTCTTAAATGACATTTAAAGAATATCACCAAAACTCACGAAAAAAACAAGCGCTCGCTAAAAATATTTGCAATTGTGAAATCTTTTGTTTCTTAATGGCAATTATTTTCATGACGGAACAATTACTGTCGCGCCGTAAGGCGAACACGGCTTCCGACCGCCTTGCACCACGGTATTTTTGTGACATCGGGACGTAAAAAAAACCTGCATCGAAACAACAACGATGCAGGTTTTTCTGAGGGGAGGCGCGGGGGCGGCGGCATCTCGATTCGATAGGCACTGCCGCAGGCCGTGCTCAGAAGGTCAGGCGGCCCTGCAGGTAGACCATGCGCGGCGCGCCCACCAGCTTGCCCAGGTTGCCGTCCGAGGTGCGCGTGAAGTAGCGCTTGTCGGCGAGGTTGTTGATGCCGGCGACCAGCTCCAGGCCGGCCGGGCCCGGTACTTTCCATTTCACTTGCGTGTTCCAGGTGCGGAAGCCGGGAATGACGCCCAGGTTGCCGGCCGCGTTTTCCGCCACGGTGTTGGCTTCGTCGGCGAACTGGCGGCTCTGGTGGCTGCTCGACAGGTCGAAGCCCCAGGCGCCCAGTTGGTAGTGGGCGCCGACGGTGTCCGTGGTGCGCGAATAGAAGGGCACGTCATTGCCCGCGTTCGCGCCATCCTGCAAGGTCGCCTTGGTGTAGGTGTAGGTGGCGTAGGCGTTCAAGCCGGCCAGCGGGCCGGATCGGTCGAAATGGTAGTCGATGGCCGATTCCAGGCCCCGGTGATGCGTGGCGCCCACATTGTAGAAGACGACGTTCTCGCCGCTGCCGACGGACTGGATCTGGTTGTCGAACTTGATGTTGAACAAGGTCGCTTCGGCCGACAGCTGGCCGCTTTTCCAGCGCGCGCCCAGCTCGGCTGTTTTCGCCAGTTCCGGCTGCAGCGGATTCTTGCTTGACTGCGCATTGAGCTGCGTATTTTGCACGGCGCCAAACGAGCTGTTGTAGTTGCCGAACAGGGTCACGTTAGTGTTGAGCAAGTAAGCCACGTTCAGCGAGGGCAGGGCCTTGTTGTTGAGCAACTCGATCCGTTGGTCGGTCGGCAAGTGGTTGAAGCGTTCCATCTTGATGTGTTCGTAGCGCACGCCCGGCGTGATGCGCCACGCGTCGATGGCGATCTTGTCGTCGATATACACGGCCTGGGCATCGGTGGCATTGTCGGCGAAGCGCGTCGGCGCTTGCCGTACGCCGCTGGCGATGACGACGTTGTAGATGGCCTCGTCGGCCCGCTCGACCAGGTAGCGGTAGCCGACGGTGACGTCCTGCGAGACCTTGCCGGTAATAAAACGCTGCGTGTAGCGCGGCTCGATGGCCGTCGTTTCATAGTTGCGCGGCTGATGCCCCAGGTTTTTTCCGCTGATCAGCGTGCTTTCGCGCGAGCTCTTGTTGTAGTAGGCGCGCACCTCGACTTCCTGCGTGCCGGAGAGGGCGTTCAGGTAGCCGATGTCGAAGGCCTTGCGCTCGCCGCTCCAGAAGTCGGTGGGGCGCGTGTTCTGGAACGGGTCCTGCTTGTATTGCGCGGCGGTCAGGCCGCCCGGCGTGCGCGACGTCACGTCATAGTAGGACAGCTTGCCGTAAACCTCGGCCGTCGGGCTCAGGTCGTAGCGGAATTTCAGGGCGAAGTCGTTGACCTTCTCATCGCTGCCCACGCGCCAGTCGCTGCCGCGGATGCCGGAATACAGCACCGCCAGACCCAGGCCGCTGTCGAGCTGGGTGCCGGCGAAGACGCTGGCCTGCGTGTTGTGGCCCACTTCGCTGTACGAGTTGTAGCGCACGGTGGCGTCGCCTGTGACGCCTGGCGTGGTGGGCACGCGGCGCGTCTTGAAGTTGATGATGCCGCCCACGTTTTGCGGGCCGAAGCGCACGGCGCCGCCGCCGCGCACCACGTCGACCGTCTCGACATTGGCGAGGCTGACGGGCGCGAACGACAGTTGCGGCTGGCCATACGGCGCGACCGACATCGGTATGCCATCGAGCAAGACCGTGCTGCGCGGCGAATAGCGTCCGGCCAGTCCCCGTACGCCGATGTTGAGTGAGATGGCGCTGCCCGCGCTGCCCGAGTTGTCGCTGATCTGCACGCCGGGAATGCGGCGCATTACGTCGCTGAGGCTGGTCGCGCCCGAGTTCTCGATATCGTCCTTCTGTACCACGGTGCGTGCGCCCGCGAAATTTTTCGTACTGGCGGCCATGCTGGTGCCCAGCAGGTTGCTGCTGACCTGAATCGATTCCAGAATGGGGCCGGCATTGTCTGCGCTATTGGCTTCCTGCGCTTGCGCGGCAAGCGGCGCGCCCAGGCAGGCGAGGGCGATGGCCAGCGCGCACGGGCGCAGCGAAAAGGGCAGTGCGAAAGGTGTGACGGCCATGCATGGATCTCCGTAATGACAATGTTTGCGCGGGCAATCGGGCGGCGCGACAACATCGTGGCGTGGACGTCCGGCGCAAAAGGATGATAATGATAATGATTCTCATTTTATCCGTCAATTGCGAACACTGCGTAGTGGTGGTATGCCTGTCTGCTGGGTGAGGAAGTGTTGCTGACGCGGTACAGGAAGGAGTCTGGATTGCCGCTTGGCACCATTGCTCGGGTGCGGCGGCATTCTGCGTGCTTCTTGTATACTGCCGCTTTTGCAGCCGTCAGACGTGAACGTACAATGAGCCAGATAACTGAAACGACACCAGGCGATTCCTCCGTGGAACGCCGCCAGGGCGACCAGCCGGCAAGTGCTGCGCGCAAACTCAATCTGCTGGTGGTCGACGACAACCAGGAAGTGGGCGAATCGCTGGCCATGCTGCTCGAAGCGCTGGGCCACCACGCGGTGGTGGTGCGCAACTGGCAGATGGCCGTCGAGCAAGTCAAGCTGTGCGTGCCCGACGCCGTCTACCTCGACATCGAGATGCCGGGCATCAGCGGCATCGAAATCGGCCGCCGCCTGCACCACAATCCCGAGACGGCCAACGCCGTGCTGATCGCCGTCACCGGCCACAGCCTGCCCATGTACATGGACGACGCGCTGGCCGTCGGCTTCCGCCATTTCCTCGTCAAGCCCGTGCGCCTCGACGACCTGGCGACGACGGTGCAGTCGGTGCTGGCGGGATAGGTATCCTGCAGTAAAAGACGAAGAGAGCCGGCTGCATGCCGGCTTTTTTGCAAGAATGCGCCTGGGATTGGAAAAACAGTTGTGCTTGCTTAAAAGCGCCGTCCCTGATCCGGCATAGAGTGGCATGACATCTATCTCAAGGAGATGATTCATACCCTATATTTATTCCAATGTCGCCGAGTTGAAAGGCAGGCCCGTTGTCGGTAGTCGCCGCTGCGTCGCTTTGGTGCAGTACTATGCTCGCGCGCCAGTCACGGCAAACTGGCGCGAGGGTGAAGCGGTGTTGGGGAACGCCAACATCAAACCGGGAACCGCGATCGCCACATTTGTCAGGGAGCGTTACCCGAACCGACCACATGGCAATCATGCCGCCTTGTTCATCGGCCAGGCGATAGGCGGCATCTATATTGCAGACCAATGGAAAGCCGACGGCAAGACCGAAATTTCGGTGCGGCTGATACGCTCGCAAGGCAAGGACAAGCGCGGTAATTACATCCACGCCAGCGATAACGCCGATGCATTTTCCGTGATTGAATGAGGTTGGTCATGGCATACTCAAAAACGACAATGGCAGCACGGACCTGCTGGCCTGCAATGGCACTGCTGGCCATATCGTGCCTGCAATCGGCAGCCAGCGCCGCGCCCGTTGCCTGCCCAGTGTCGATTTCCCAGGGCTCGCTGCAGCTTGCCGATGTACCGCAAGGCTGGACCAGCTATGTCGGTTCGCCACTTTACCTGCATGCGGCGGCGCCGATGAACGGGCCACCGGAGCAGTTGGGCGAGCTGTCGGACTTCCGGCAAAAGCGCTTGAAAAAAGGTTGGGTAGATACTTATCGGCTCGATGGCAAGTTTCCGGAGGGGAAATGGCTGGCCTGTCGTTACGGCGGCACGGGTCAGCTGACTTTGGCGATGCGGCTCGACGACAGTATCGACAGCTGTACTTTTACTTATCGGCAAGGTGAGCATGTCGGTGAGCGCAACATCGCCATCTTGTGCAGATAGTCATGGTGTTTGATTTACGCCATAAAAACCTGCGCCGAAATAGAAAAAGCCCGGTTCGAAAACCGGGCTCTTCTTTATTCTGTGGGGTGGCTGATGGGGCTCGAACCCACGACAACAGGAATCACAATCCTGGACTCTACCAACTGAGCTACAGCCACCACTGTCTTACTTACCTGTTTAGCTGTTTTGCTGAACAGGTGCCGAATTATACAAAGAACTCGCCAAAGTGGCAAATCTAAATGCAGTCTTTTTTAAAGAATCGAAAGATTGCATGAAAACGCTCGCTTTTGCTCACCCAGCTCACACGGACAGGTGCGCGACGGGCGGCTGCAAGTCCAGCAAACCGGAGAAGGCTTGCGCCAGGGATTCGACCTTGGCCGTCGTGTAACCTTGCAGCTGGGGCGCATCGTTGCCGGTGCGGCGCAGGCTGGCAGCATCGAGCAGCCGGGCCAGCTGGCGCGCCACGGCGTCGCCCGTGTCCACCAGCGTGATCGCATCCTGCGTATGCGCGCGCACCGTGCGTTCGATGGCGTCCTGCACGAAGGGGTAGTGCGTGCAGCCGAGCACGAGGGTGTCGACGCCTTGTTTCAGCATGGGGGCGATGTAGCGTTCCAGCATGGCGCTGGTGGCGTCCAACGGGTCGTTGCCCAGCTCGCACTGCTCGATACGGTCGGCCAGGCCGATGCAGGGCTGCAAGATGAAGGTGGCGCCTGTGGCGGCGCTCACCTGCTCGCGCAGGGCCAGCAGCTTGTCGCCGCGCAAGGCGCGTTCCGTGGCCAGCACGGCGATCTTGCCGTTGCGGCTGATGGCGGCTGCCGGCTTCAGGCCCGGCTCGACGCCGACGATGGGCAGGTCGGGATAGCGCGCGCGCAGTGCCTTGATGGCGGCAATGGTGGCCGTGTTGCATGCCACCACCAGTGCCTTCGCGCCTTGCTGCAATAGAAAGGCGGTGATCGCCAGTGAACGGTCGACCACTTGCTGTTCCGTCTTGTCGCCATATGGCGCATAGGCGGAATCGGCAAAGTAAATCAAATCTTCCTGCGGCAGCTGCGCGCGGATATGGCGCAGCACCGACAGGCCGCCCACGCCGGAGTCAAAAATGCCGATGGGCGCGTCTGGGCGGGCAGTGCTTGCAATAGAAGTCATATAAAGCCGAAGAAGATAAAAAAACGCCGCGCTGATGTGGCCGCGCGGCGTCTATGGTAGAGCTTGTTTAAGCAACCGTCACGGGAATCTTGCTGACGCTATTGAGTTGCTCGATCTTCGCTTGCCACTCTTTCGGGCCCGTGTTGTGCACCGAGGTGCCTTTCGCATCCACGGCCACCGTCACCGGCATGTCGACGACGTCGAATTCGTAGATCGCTTCCATGCCCATGTCGGCAAAGCCCAGCACCTTGGCGTGCTTGATGGCTTTCGATACCAGGTAGGCGGCGCCGCCCACGGCCATCAGATAGGCCGACTGGTGCTTCTGGATCGATTCGATGGCGACCGGGCCGCGCTCGGCCTTGCCGATCATGGCGATCAGGCCCGTCTTTTCCAGCATCATGTCGGTAAACTTGTCCATGCGCGTGGCCGTCGTCGGGCCGGCCGGGCCGACGGCTTCGTCGCGCACCGGGTCGACCGGGCCGACGTAGTAGATCACGCGGTTCTTGAAGTCGACCGGCAATTCCTCGCCACGGGCCAGCATGTCCTGGATGCGTTTATGGGCGGCGTCGCGGCCCGTCAGCATCTTGCCGTTCAACAGCAAGGTCTGGCCCGGCGTCCACGAAGCGACTTCTTCCTTAGTCAGGGTGTTGAGGTCGACGCGCTTGGATTTTTCCGTGTCCGGCGTCCAGTGCACTTCCGGCCACGACGACAGCGACGGCGGCGTCATGTAGGCAGGGCCCGAGCCGTCGAGCACGAAGTGGCCGTGGCGCGTGGCGGCGCAGTTCGGGATCATGGCGACCGGCTTCGACGCGGCATGCGTCGGGTGCATCATGATTTTCACGTCGAGCACGGTCGTCAGGCCGCCCAGGCCTTGCGCGCCGATGCCCAGCGAGTTGATCTTGTCGCACAGTTCGATGCGCAGTTCTTCCAGCTTGTTCTGCGGACCGCGTTGCTTCAGCTCAAACATGTCGATGTCTTCCATCAACACTTCTTTTGCCATCAGCATGGCTTTTTCGGCCGTGCCGCCGATGCCGATGCCCAGCATGCCGGGCGGGCACCAGCCGGCGCCCATGGTCGGCACCGTTTTCATGACCCAGTCCACCAGCGAGTCGGATGGGTTCATCATGATCATCTTCGACTTGTTTTCCGAGCCGCCGCCCTTGGCTGCCACTTTCACGTCGACGGTATTGCCTTCGACCAGTTCCATGTGCACCACGGCTGGCGTGTTGTCCTTGGTGTTCTTGCGGTCGAAATGCGGGTCGGCCACGATGGAGGCGCGCAGCTTGTTGTCGTCGAAGTTGTACGCGCGGCGCACGCCTTCGTTGACGGCGTCGGTGACGGTGCCGCTGAAGCCTTCGAAGCGCACGCCCATGCCGATTTTCAGGAAGACGTTGACGATACCCGTGTCCTGACAGATAGGACGCTTGCCTTCCGCGCACATGCGCGAGTTGGTCAGGATTTGCGCGATCGCATCTTTCGCCGCCGGGCTTTGCTCGGCCGCGTAGGCGCGCGCCAGGTGCTCGATGTAATCGGCAGGGTGGTAGTAGCTAATGTACTGCAACGCTGCGGCAACGGATTCGATCAGGTCTTCTTGCTTTATGACAGTCATGGTGTTCTCGCGGTAGATAAGAAGGGTAAGACTTTTTGCTGAAAGCCCATGGCCGCTGCTGGCAGCCATGGGCTTCCGGTTAATGCGGGCGTGCCTGGTTCTGCGTCACGGTCATGATGCGGTCGGTGTAGGCAATCGCCATCGCCGACAGGATGAAAACCATGTGGATCGCCGTTTGCGCGATGACCACATTCGGTTCCTTGGCATAGGCGCTGGCGTTGATGAAGGTCTTCAGCAGGTGGATCGACGAAATGCCGATGATGGCCATTGCCAGTTTCGTCTTCAGCACGGAGGCATTCACATGCGACAGCCATTCCGGCTGGTCCGGATGGTCGTCCAGGTGCATGCGCGAGACAAACGTTTCGTAGCCGCCGATGATGACCATGATCAACAGGTTCGAGATCATGACCACGTCGATCAAGCCCAGCACCACCAGCATGATGGTCGCTTCATTGAGCTTGACCGGTGGCGGCACGCCTGCCACGGTGACGGCGCTGATGACGTGCTGCAGGGCCGCGTCATTGCCGAACACGGCGCCGATCAGGTCTGACAACTCCACCCAGAAATGAAATACGTACACGCATTGGGCAAGAATCAAACCCAGGTACAGCGGCAGCTGCAGCCAGCGCGACATGAAGATGAAGGCGGACAGGGGATGCAGTTTGCTATGTTTGGGCTTTTGTAAGTGGTCGATCATCTGGAGTTTCCTGGGGGTAAATACCAATTTTTGGTATGCCCGACATTTTACACTTGCTGCTGATCACTGCGCATGCCCTCGATTTGGATTCTTGGGCTTGATGAAACACAAAGCGACGCCAACTAATTGACTTGTTATCAGTTTTTCCATCCAGAATGCTGGGCGGCGTACGCTTGACGCCCGTCGCCTGTGGCGATTATGGTTAGAATGGACCGAGGAAAACGCCGACTGTAAGGCGTCCGTAAGACAGCAGGAATATTGTGTTAGCAAACAATTACTACACTGGAGACTAGCATGGCCGCTATAGAGAACCAAGGGCAGGGCACAGAGCAGCAGGGACCGGAAGAGTCGCGCGTATTTGAACCGTCGGCAGCGTTTGCCGCACAGGCAACGATTTCCGGCATGGACGCCTACCGCGCCATGGTGGCCGAGGCCGAACGCGACTACGAAGGCTTCTGGGCCAAGCTGGCGCGCGAAAACCTGAGCTGGAAAAAGCCGTTCACCCGCACCCTGAACGAAGACAACGCCCCGTTCTACAAATGGTTCGAAGACGGCCAGCTGAACGTGTCGTACAACTGCCTGGACCGCAACATCGAAAACGGCCTGGGCGACAAGACGGCCATCATCTTCGAAGCGGACGACGGCACCGTCACCAAGGCAAGCTATAAAGAGCTGCACGAAAAAGTCTGCAAGCTCGCCAACGGCCTGAAAGCCAAGGGCATCGCCAAAGGCGACCGCGTCATTATCTATATGTCGATGTCCGTCGAAGGCGTGGCCGCCATGCAAGCGTGCGCGCGCATCGGCGCCACCCACTCCGTCGTGTTCGGCGGCTTCTCGGCGAAATCCCTGCAGGAACGCATCATCGACGCGGGCGCCGTGGCCGTCATCACGGGCGACGAGCAATTGCGCGGCGGCAAAAAGCTGCCACTGAAATCGATCGTCGACGAAGCGCTGGCGCTGGGCGGCTGCGATTGCGTGAAAAACGTCATCGTCTACAAACGCACGGGCAGCGACTTGCCGATGGTGGCCGGCCGCGACACGTGGCTGCACGACCTGGTCGAAGGTCAGAGCGCGCAATGCGAGCCGGAATGGGTCGATGCCGAGCATCCATTGTTCATCTTGTATACCTCCGGTTCGACGGGCACGCCGAAGGGCGTGCAGCACTCGAGCGGCGGCTACCTGCTGTGGGCCGCGCTGACGATGAAGTGGAGCTTCGACATCAAGCCGGACGACGTGTTCTGGTGCACGGCCGACATCGGCTGGGTGACGGGCCACAGCTACATCGCGTATGGCCCGATGGCCGTGGGCGCCACGCAAGTGGTGTTCGAAGGCATCCCGACCTTCCCGAACGCGGGCCGCTTCTGGGAAACCATCAAGAAGCACAACGTCAGCATTTTCTACACCGCCCCCACGGCCATCCGTTCGCTGATCAAGGCGGCCGACGTAGACCCGAAAGTCCACCCAAGCAACTACGACCTGAGCAGCTTGCGCCTGCTGGGCACGGTCGGCGAGCCGATCAATCCGGAAGCGTGGATGTGGTACTACAAGCATATCGGCGGCGAGAAATGCCCGATCGTCGATACCTTCTGGCAAACGGAAACGGGCGGTCACATGATCACCCCGTTGCCGGGCGCGACGCCGATGGTGCCTGGTTCCTGCACCCTGCCATTGCCCGGCATCATGGCCGCCATCGTCGACGAAGCGGGCCAGGACGTGCCGAACGGCCAGGGCGGCATCCTGGTAGTCAAGCGTCCATGGCCATCGATGATCCGCACGATCTGGAACAACCCCGAGCGTTTCAAGTCCAGCTACTTCCCGGAAGAACTGGGCGGCAAGATGTACCTGGCAGGCGACGGCGCGATCCGCAACAAGGAAACGGGCTACTTCACCATCACGGGCCGCATCGATGACGTGCTGAACGTGTCGGGCCACCGCATGGGCACGATGGAAATCGAATCGGCGCTGGTGGCCAACCCGCTGGTGGCCGAGGCCGCCGTGGTGGGCCGTCCGGACGACACGACAGGCGAATCGATCTGCGCCTTCGTCGTGCTCAAGCAAGCGCGCCCGACAGGCGAGGAAGCGAAGAAGCTGGCCCTGGAACTGCGCAACTGGGTCGGCAAGGAAATCGGCCCGATCGCGAAACCGAAGGAGATCCGTTTCGGCGACAACCTGCCGAAAACCCGCTCCGGCAAAATCATGCGCCGCCTGCTGCGCGTGCTGGCCAAGGGCGAGACGATCACGCAAGACGTCTCGACCCTGGAAAACCCGGCCATCCTGGAGCAGTTGAAGGAAGCGTCGTAATGGAAGGTCGGTCCCTGCGGGGGCCGACCATGGCCTCTGTTGGGCTGCCGCTTGTCGTTGCCAGCTTTAACTTTTACCCCACGGTAAATAACTTTGGCAGTCCGTAGATTCTTTGCTATAATCTGCGGCTTCGCGACAAGCGAGAAATAGTACGCAATGCGAGCCAGTAGACGCATTGCCTGCAGGAGAGGTGGATGAGTGGTTGAAGTCGCACGCCTGGAAAGCGTGTATAGGTTCATAGCCTATCGGGGGTTCGAATCCCCCTCTCTCCGCCACGGATACAAATTGGCCAGTTCAAGGAAGTCCAAGAACGTCCACAAAAAACCGTTTTAGCCCGTGCTAAAGCGGTTTTTTTGTATTCTGGCGTCCAGTACTGTCCAGCTGCAGCCAGTAAAAATCGGAGCTAGATACAGATCAGCTTACCCCAAGTCTCGCAACCAAGCCCTCATTCGCCGGTCTAAAGTGATTTCTGACGCATATGCTGAGGAGACCAGCCATGGCCAAGATCATCCCTCCCCTGACCGAGTTCCAGGTCAAAAATGCCAAGCCCAGGCAAAAGTCATACAAGCTGTTCGATGGCGGCGGCCTGTACGTTGAAGTGATGCCCAGCGGTTCGCGGATCTGGCGTATGAAGTTCCGCCAATCGAACGGCAAGGAAAATACGCTGACCTTCGGGCCTTATCCGGAAATTTCGCTCATGGTGGCGCGTGAAAAGCGCACGGAGGCGCGCCGCTTGCAGTTGCAGGGGATCGACCCAGGCAAGCACCGCGACGACGCCAAGCGGCTCGCTGCCGAAAAAGCATCCAATACCTTCGAGAAAATCGCCCGCGAATGGTACTCAAACAAGGTGCCGACGTGGAGCGAGCGCACTGCACGGAACATGCTGCAGCGCCTGGAGGCCGATATTTTTCCAAGCATCGGCGACCGGCCGATCACGGAAATCCGGCACCGCGAACTGATTGCCACGCTGCGCAAGATCGAGGCGCGCGGCGCGACCGAGATTGCGCATCGCCTGAAAGCCGTCTGCTCGCAGATATTCAGCTACGCCATCCAGTGCGGCCTGGCTGACCGCAACCTGGTGGTGGACATGAAGGACGTCCTGAAGACCAAGCGCGCCTCGCACTACGCCGCTATCGATGCCGATGAATTGCCCGCCTTCCTGGACGCGCTGGCGCGCAACGAAGCGCGCATGTTCGAGCCGACGCGCATCGCGCTGCGCCTGATGCTGCTGGTCTTCGTGCGCACCAGCGAACTGATAGAAACGCCATGGAGCGAAGTCGATCTGGAGAAGGGCGAGTGGATTATTCCCTGGCAGCGCATGAAACGCGGCAAGCTGACCGTCAACCCCGACATGACCAATCATCACGTCTGCCTTTCGCGCCAGGCGCTGGCCTTGCTGCGTCAGCTGCACACCATCACGGGCCGCGGCACGTACCTGTTTCCAAACCAGCGCGACCACGACAAGCCGCTGAGCAACAACACGCTGCTGGTGGCGCTGGCCCGCATGGGCTACAAGGGGCGCATGACCGGCCACGGCTTCCGTGCGCTGGCCATGAGCACCATCAAGGAGCGCCTGGGCTACCGCCATGAAGTAGTGGACCGACAGCTGGCGCACGCGCCCAAGGACAAGGTGGCCAGCGCCTACGACCGCGCCCAGTTCCTGGCCGAGCGGCGCAAGATGATGCAGGAGTGGGCCGACTACCTGGAAGCCGTGGAGCGCGGCGATACGCCGCAGCCAGGCCATCATGGATCGCTGGAACTGGTGTGGCCAGCGCCGCGTCGTTAAGGAGGGAGCCATGCCAAGACGAATTGAACCCCTGACAGAGCAGCAGCTGATACAGGCGGCGCCTGGAGACAAGCCATTCAAGTTATTCGACGGCTACGGCCTGTATGTTGAAGTCATGCCGACTGGAACAAAGGTCTGGCGCATGAAATTTCGTCAGCCAAATCGGAAGGAAGACAGGTTAACTTTCGGCCACTACCCGGAAGTTTCGCTGGAGCTTGCGCGAAGCCGCTGCTTAACTGCCCGAAAGATGCTCGATGAAGGCCAGGACCCGCGTACGGAATTCAATGCCGCGCACATGCGCCTACCAAAGCGGCTTTGGCGAAGCCGTCCGCTCCCGCCTGCCATAAAGGCCGGAAAAGTGGAGCGTCGCGCAAGCCATGTCGGCATGCAGGCGGTGGAACGGATGCGGCTGCTGGCCTTCCCGGTACTGAGCCGCGTTTCCACCGATGAAAGAGTGCGAAGCGACATGCTGGCCTTGCTGGAGAAAATCCAGCAAGAGTGCGCCGCCGAGGTGATTGACGTGCTGTATGACTACTGCGCCGATATCATCTTCGGCTGCCTTGAATTGGGTATGGATGAAGATGACTTGATCGAGGCCATGAGGGATGCCAGGGTGGCGCAGCGGCGGAGGTGAATGCCTGCTTGCAGCGGCATTATCGTTGCAGGGGGGGGCGGTTTTCTCGATGCTTGGCTAGTTGGCAGTGGGTTTGCTTGTCGAGATTTTTGTTGTGCTAGTTATCAAATGAGTTAAAGTCCTATGAGAATAGCTTGCCTGCTCGTGCGGCGGTGGAGAGCAACGGCAGCGAATGGCTAATACCTCATAGTTAACTTCACTCTGCGGAGCGCAATGAAGACGATACGCTTGCCATCCCGACTAATATCACCACTTACCAGCCCCACCTTTGGCTGGCCGCAACTGTCATTCTTGACTGGCTTGGCAGTCGGAGCTGGCTGTTTTGTTTATTATTTCTCGGCCCCGGTCCTATATATATAACGGCCCTCCTGGTATGTGTGTTCTGCTGCTTCACCATTGTCTTAAATCGACGAGAGCGGCATCGACTTGAATTACTGGCAAATTCTCGACATGGAGAGTCGATCTGCAACTTTGCTCGCAGCTTTGATACGCGGCTTACCGACACCTGGGTCATTCGTGCGGCGTATCAGGAAATTCAGCTCCTGCTGCGCTCCCATGTGGCAGCGTTTCCTGTCCGTGCTTCAGACTCGCTATTGGTGGACTTACGAATAGACCCGGAGGATGTAGAGGATTTGTTGCGGGATATTGCAGAGCGAAGCGCGCACACATTGGTCCGGGTTGAGGAAAATCCGCTGTATGGGAAGGTGAACACAGTGATGGATTTAGTGCTTTTCATCAATGCACAGCCTGGGAAAATCTAGCCTGTTATCGTGCTGGAACTGTCATGGACCTTAGCGGCGGCATCGGCCAAGGAAACTAAATCTTGCATTGCTCTTCATGGCTCCGACCGCTTAGGGGGCTGAGACAGGGTTGGCTGGTTATTTGTTTACACCGGAATAATCTCGGTTACTTGCCCTCAGGTACCTCGCTTGTCGATACGATCAATGCCTGGGGAATGATCGGTTATTGTGGACGCCGTAGCTGTCGGCCTGCTGGCCTCGATACAAGCTTGCATCCAGCGTAGCACTTCGCTTCTGAGCCAGGCGGAGGAACGTCCCTGCAGCTTCACCGGGGCAGGGAAGGTGCCTTCCTTGATGCCCGCATAAACGCTGCTGCGCGACTTGCCGCAGGTTGCCAGCACTTCGCCCAGGCGGATGAAGCGCTCTTCGCCCATGCGCGGTTCCACGCGGCGCTCTTTCAGGTATTCGGTTGTCGCTGCTTTCATGGCGTCCCCTTTCGTGAACCAAAAATGCCAGCGGCAAGACCGAGGTGAACGGCATATGCGGCAGGCCTTGCCCTGCCACCGATTCGTCCTTCGCGGAAACGCGCTCGCAATCATTATTCCGAAAACACGCGTCCAGTATCGAATGCCGTAATGGCTGGTGCAACAAGAATTGGCCTGCCATGCCACTTAGATCAAGCCTGCCGCGCACTACGCGTGACATCAAGGCTGGACACAGGAGCCGGTTCGTGGAAGCTTTAGCAGCTAAAAATTGGGCAACCGACGGCGCATCTTCATGCGATAGATACATTGCCATCGACTGGATTTCATTTTCCCCTTTGCAGTACAGTTGCCACATGCGCATGCGACCGCTTGCATCCCGCGTCATCAATGCCTTCCAGCAAACGTTTCGACTGGCCTCCAGGGAAGATGTTTACAGGCACGGCCATTGGACGAGAAACGCGCTATTGCCGTGTAGTACTCGTACAGCAGACTATAAAAATTTGTTGCTGACATTGATCAAGGTCGGCCCAGATGCATGTCAAATGTTCCCAATTGGACGCTGCCTATTGCCGCTGATCAACCGTGCTACTTTCGGCATACATTCCTGCTAAATCTGCTCTCGTACCTGCAAAAAAATGGTTCGACCGAGGTATTACCCGGTGATTTAAGGGTTTCAGTCGCTGCACAGGGCGAAACTACCGTGCTAGTTTCGGCATACATTCCTGCTAAATTTGCTTTCGTACCTGTAAAAAAATGGTTTGGTCGAAGTTGTGTCCGACGATTTTGGTGGTTTAGTCGCTGCGCGAAGCGGGGCAGGATAGGTGAAGTTAGCTAACCTTCGGTTAGCTAACTTCCCACCTGCTTATTCGCACTTCGTGCTCAACGTAACACCCCAAATTAGACTTTCGAATGAGCATGCATCTACCGTACCTTTACGTGAGTCCGTGTCCGAATGGCAGGCCTGATCCTTGCTGCCTCCCAATTCCTGATCAAGCAGTGTAGGAATTTAAAAATCTCATCGTACTAACAACAATCTGGAAATTAGTTGCGGAATACTGCTACTCTCTACCGTGACAATTTGTGTATTTTTCAGATTTTCAAGATGTTATCCTCACAGTCAACAGTAGTTCTCTAATATTGGTCTCAGCTACGATGAAATTATTTCGCTGGGAGGGATTCGTTAAATTTTTTAGAAAATAGAAAAATGGGCCGCTCAGCTGATTACACAATCCAAGGATTTTTATATCAGTTTAATCAAACGCTTTCTGAATTATTGAAAGCTGCAGATGATGCTGTGATCACTATAGAAGGAATAGTGGAAGACATCGAGGTGGCGACATTCTCTGGAACGAAAGCGATACAATGTAAATACCACGAAACTCAAGATAAATATACGCCAAGCATTCTATATAATCCATTGCTTCAAATGATGAAGCATTTCAAATCCAATCCGACTGCAAAAATTAGCTATTACTTATTTGCACACTTTCCAAATGAAAAAGCAATTACGGTATCTTTAGATGATCTAAATAATGCGATTAAGTCAAAAAATAAGGATTTGAAAGACCTGGTGTTGGAAGTTGCTGGTGTTAATGTTGATGACTTCCTAAAGGTTTTTTCAATTTATGTTACCCCAAAGTATGACGACTTAATGGCGGAAAATGGGAAACTATTACAAGCGCTTGGCTTTAGTAAGTTAGAGGTCGATACGATGTTTTACCCAAATGCGATTCAAATTATCGCTGACTTGAGTATAAAACACGATGTGAAGCTTAGGAAAATAACAAAAATTCAGTTTTTAGAGGCGCTACGCCAAATTAGATCAACAGCCGTATCACAGTGGACACTTGCGCTGAATACTAGAAAAGTAGTACTTGAGACACGTCGTAAACAACTTAAAGAAAATCTCAATGAAAATGTCCGTTTGCGACATATTATAATATTTCCTAAGTTTATTGATGAATTTGAAGATCAAATTGTTCTTTTTATTAAGTCATTTACTGATAAATACCATTTTAAAGTATCACATACACATACCCCTCTTTTTGCGATAGATGTTAATGTAAATCTTTTCGACGAAATTGCGGAACGGCTTGTTGCGAAAGATGCAATACCAAATCATGGCCGACCGGTTAAGATTTTTTCAGAGGCAAATTTTTTTCGCGAGCCGTTGGTCCAAAAGGATAAAAAAGAATTTGTTTTGCGACTTATTCGCTGGGAGGAATATAAAAACATTGCTATTAATACGAAGCCAGATGATCTTTTCGTAATCGGTGATGGCGAGAAAATTATGTTGAACGTAAGGGATGTAAATTTGGAATTTCTCGGATCTGAGAAATTTAATGAAATAAAATACATGATGGGGATAAGCAATGCCTATTAAGATTGGATCTGTGCTTTCCTGTGCTCCTGAGGCCATTGTTGTTATGGTCGATGGCCTTGAGATTTTCGAAAAAAACAAAGAAGGTTTGCAAGTTGGTCGTTTCTTAAAAATCGCTCAAGGCAATCTTGACTTCACGATTGCTACTATTCGAAATATTAAAGGAACTAACAACCTTGGCCTAGATGGAAGTCCACTTTGGAGTTTCCAGATCGAATGCCAGGCCATTGGGACATTGGTTGAGGACAAGACGTTTGATCGAGGCAGTTTACTTTTACCTGTACCGACTGAGCATGCATTTATCGCAGAGGCGGATACTCTCGATAAAATATTTTCTGCAGATGGAGAGCACGATTTTCCGCTAGGCAAACTCTCTATGAATAAGACGATTGATCTTATGATAGATGGAAATCGATTTTTTAGTAAACATATTGCTGTGGTCGGTTCAACTGGTTCTGGTAAGTCATGTACGGTTGCTAGCGTATTGCAAAGTGTTGTAGGTATTTCTCAGAATAAGAATAAAAACAAAAATACGAGAAATAATTCGCATGTTTTGATATTCGATATACATGATGAATACACTGCTGCTTTCACACTTTTAAAGGAAGAGTCTTTTACTCTAAGTCGTCTGGATATTGATTCTTTACAGTTGCCATATTGGTTAATGAATTCAGAAGAGTTGGAAAGTATGTTTATCGAGAGTAATGAAGCAAACTCTCATAATCAAGTTAGTCAATTCAAACATGCTGTTGTTCTTAATAAAGAAAAACACAATCCAAAGATTACTGAAGTCACTTACGATACGCCAGCATATTTTTCGATCGATGAGGTTTATAGATATATTGAAAACTTGAATCGAGAAGTCATTGGGCGATTAAATGGGGAAGATAAACCTAAGCTGGCTGATGGGCGATTAGTAACAGATCGAAAAATATACTTTGATAAGATTCATGACTTTGTTCCGAACTCTACTGCGAAAGAGAGTAAAGCAACCAGCGGGCCGTTTAATGGTGAATTCAACAGGTTCGTTTCTCGACTTGAAGCAAAGTTAGCCGACAAGCGTCTGAGATTCCTTTTGAATGCGAAGAAGCCGGACGGGCAACCTCATGTTACCGAGGACTTTGAAGCATTGATGAAACAGTTCATCGGCTACCTTGATTTGGCGAACGTCACTATTGTAGACTTGAGTGGTGTACCTTTTGAAGTTTTGAGTATTACCGTTAGTTTGATATCACGTCTTGTCTTTGATTTTTGTTTTCATTATTCTAAGTTGCAACATGCGCAAGGAAAGCTAAATGATATCCCTGTTATGTTGGTTTGTGAGGAAGCGCACAACTACGTTCCACGGAATGACCATGCTGCATATCGAGCATCTCGAAAATCTATCGAACGAATCGCGAAGGAAGGACGTAAATATGGCCTAAGTCTGATGGTTGTAAGTCAGCGTCCCTCAGAAGTGTCGGAAACTATCTTTGCTCAGTGCAGCAATTTCATGTCCTTGCGTCTGACAAACGATGCGGATCAAAGTTATGTGCGACGGTTATTTCCAGACAATGCTAATGCTATAACGGAAATTCTACCTAACTTGGCTCCGGGAGAGTGTGTGGTTGTCGGTGATGCAGTTTTGCTACCTGCAGTCATCAAGATGCCTCTACCTGTTCCAGAACCCCACTCGCAAAGCGTTAAGGTTCATAAGGAGTGGAGAGAACCGTGGCGCGATGTTGTGTTTGCACAAGTCATTGAGCGCTGGCGCAAGTAGATTCAGAGCGAAATTAATGGCGCAGTAATTAGCTACCTCGCGTATTCGATTGATCTCCTAGTTCTCCATGGATACTTTGTGGCCGAGAATTTTGTCGTTGAATGAATACTTAGGGGCATTTTCGGGGAATGGGCCTCTATCGGTTGGATCGCAACGGGAGCTCCATCCTTTTCTAAGTATTGGTGAAAATGGCGATATCGAAAAATATTATCCATAGACAAGCGCAATCAGTGAAGTTTCGCAAATTATTCATTGGCTCTTCTTGATGGTTGCGTTGGCAAAATTCGGCTAAAAGTCAAGACTACCGAATATTGGATAAGTGATTGATTTTTGGGGTATGGTTGAGGGTAAACCCGAGATCGAATTCTGTCGAAAACAAAGGTTGGCGACGCTTGCTGCGAAAGATAAAAATCCCCCTCTCGCAAAAGGCCACCTTCGGGTGGCCTTTTTGTTTTTTTGCGCGCCCTGTGCGGGGGATTCGAAGGGTAGGGCCTGCGGGGCCGGCACTCTCCGAATCGACCAACTGCTGCCGCTGCGCGGCAGTCCCGCGCGCCTGCGGCGCGCGTTCGTGGTTCTAATCAGGGTTTCGGCTGAGCCGGCTTCTACGGCGCCCAGCGCATCAGTCCGTGTCCGAATAGCGGACCCGACCTTCGCTCTCTTGCTCTTCTTAACATCGCTCCAGGCCGCATGAAGCATGGGTTGTTGAATTGAGTAAGTCCGTTTCCATTGACCTATCACATACCTTACCGGGGGTGTTGAGCATACCTTTCAGTGTATGAATTGTGCTGCGCCCACGTAGCAGTACTCACTGCCATTGCCCTTATTTCCAAGAAGAATTCTATGTTAGTTTTATGTGGGGTAGACGTTGGTGATCTATCCCTGTTTGTGATGTGGGGGGCTTTCTTGTTGTCATCGTTGATGATGCTGAGGTTCGAACACATAACAACAAGGAGCGGGTGTAGCCATGGATGTATGGAAAGCGATAACCTATGTGAGTTCGCCTCTGACGCTCGTAGCGTTCCTTGCTGCCGTTGTGGCATGGGTTTATGTCACCCAGCTCAAACGTACTGAGGTACTAATCAATAGCGCCAAAGAATCTGACAGACGCATATTGCTCGAAGGCGTGCTGGAGGTACTTCGTGTCAATGTGGACAAACTACCTCTGGCACGTCGATTTGAAATTGCAACACAGCTTCTGCACGGAAGGGCACTTAAACTCAAACTGGCATTTACTGCGTTCATGGTGGTGGCGTTTGGAATGCTTGCTTTGTCTGCTTTCGCCATCTATCAATTACCAGCGGAACAATCCATCAAGGATTTGCTGGAGGGACAGCAAAAGCTAGAGGCAGTGGCTGCACTGAA
Source organism: Janthinobacterium glycogeni (assembly GCF_051380725.1). NCBI lineage: Bacteria > Pseudomonadati > Pseudomonadota > Betaproteobacteria > Burkholderiales > Oxalobacteraceae > Janthinobacterium > Janthinobacterium glycogeni. Next base: position 207,447 of record NZ_JBNYXP010000005.1, read on the forward strand.
GAGACATCAGATATATCCTATTTCTGATTCTGATTTGCCTCGTGCCCTGAGCGAGCTTGTAAAACTCGACAAGAATGAGTTGAAGTTGGGGATACTTGAGAGAACGCAGAAAATGCAGGAAAAAATTGACGCAGCTCCCTCTGTTGCCGAACTACGGAGACGCGCGGAGAGAACGGAGGCTCCCTTCGAGCGTCTGGGCCTCAAGCTATGGGCAGGCGTTCCCAAAATAGGTCCAGATCAGCCACGTCGTTTTTATGTCAATGTACCAATAGGTGCCGACTATGCATGGAAAAGGCTGAGGATTATCAATCCAGCCACAAATGAGGAAATCAGGGTGATTGCTCGCCCAGTGATAGATGACCAGATTCGAGACGTTGACATTCACCTTAATTATCAACAAGCCGCACAGCTCTTCGGTACGCAGATTCCTGAAAGAAAGAAGGAATTATGGGCGCAAGTGCTGGGGCCGGGGCAGCTTTATGATCCAAGTTGTGAACCCGCTCGCAAGCCGGCGGAAAAGAGGCGGTTGGCGCAATGTGATCCTGAAGAGTCGCCTGACTATTTTGTTATGTTAAAGTCCCGGCCATAAGCATATCGTGCTGAGTCTGCTCGAGCGCGATACTACCGCCATATCGTCCGGAGCAAGGTACGCTCAAATACATAATCTGTTTTGTAGACGAGATGCGGCTTACCGAAGTCCTGTACAACCCATGTACTGCACAGCGACGCGGGATGCTTAATTCACGGACGCTGCCATCACCGTTATTCCCCCGCAAACCTTGTCGCTTCTCAATTCCCCATATTTTCCAGAATGTACCGTATTGGCGCACGAAGCTGCCCGCGCGATGGCAATAGTTGGTCGATTCAAAGAGGGGCGGGCCATTAGCTCCGATCCTTTGACCTCCTCGATAGGCTATGAAACTATCCCGACAAAGTCCGAATAGATCTAGGTAAGGGCGTGTCGGGATTTGTGGCAGACCTAGCCCTGGGCAGCTGCAGGCTTCGCTACCGCCGGCTTGCCCCGCGAGCGCGGTTTCGCAGCCACCGCTTTTCTGGGAGCGCCATCCTCCGTCACCGTCTCCCCATTCCCAATAACCTCCGCCACCAGCCGCACCCCAAGCGCACCCAGTACGCGAGTCATGGTTTCCATGCGCGGCTGGCTATTCGGGCGCAGTGCTTTGTACGGACTCTCGCGCCCCAGTCCAGCCGCTTTGGCAATTTCGGTCATGCCGCGCGCGCGATATCGCCAATGGCGGCGGCAAATATGGCGGCGTCGTTCGTTGCCAGCGCCTGCGTGATGTAGGCGGCGGCTTCATCGCTGGTAATGTATTCCACTGGATCGAAGTCTTCCAGATCCAGCCCGTTTTCCAACCGGACAATGTGCTGAGCGATGATTGCCCTAGTCTTGGCGTCCTTGATATCGGACAAGCAGTTGCTGAAGTGCTTGGTTTTTGTGTCCGTCTTCTGAGATAACTGTATTCATTCGAATACAGATGTGCAATCCAATTTGAGTAATCATTACTCTCCCGCAAACCTTGTCGCTTCTCAAGCCTCTCATAGTTTCCCCGATGTATCGTAAGACTCTTCTTCATCCCCCGGAGAACCCCATGCCGATGCTTTTTTCGTCATCGAATAGAGGGGCATCCATGCAACATCAGCGTTTGTTGAGCGGCGCCGCCTGCTGCATTTTCCCTGTGTTCACGCAGGCTGCCGTGGCCATCTCGCTCGCTTGCCCGGAGAGCGTGCCTGCGATCTCGATAACGCTGAATGCCGTGCCGGCTGGCTGGACGCCGTATGTCGACAGCCCGCTCTATCTGAGCGCCGCAGCGCCGATCGACGGCGCACCGGAGCGCAGGGGGCAGCTCGTGCCCGGCGGGGAGCGCACGAAGAAAGGGCATACGATACTCAGCTACCGTCTGGAAGGCTCCTATCCAGACGGCAAGTGGCTGCAATGCAGTTACGGCGCGCATGGTGAGGTGACACTGTCGAAGAGAATGGACGACAGTGTCAGCCTTTGTGAATTCACCTACAGGAAGGGCAGCAAGGCCGGGCAGAACGAGATCGATATCGATTGCCGTTAAGTCATTGGCATCACCGCACTCCGCCTCCCTTGGCTTCGGCCTCGATCAAGCTGAGCGCCGCACGCGACAGCAGGCCGCTGCGCGTCTCGTGCCGCGCTGCCGCATAGCGGTCGATCTTGCTCAGCACAAAGCGCGGCAGGCTGATGTTGATGCGTTCGGGCTTGCTATCGAGTTTTTCTAGGTCGAGGTGGACCAGTGCCCAGATGCCACCCGCATGCTCAGGATTGGCCTGTAGAGCTTCGATCTTGCTTTGCGTGATATCCACGGGTTCGCCCAGCTCCAGCAGTGTCTCGATGTGACTGGTGATGGCTGCCCGGACGTTGTTGAGCGCGTCTTCCACGCTATCGCCCCACGAGTGGACGCCTTTGATGTCGGGGACGTTCACACCGTACACACTATCGGCATCTTTAAAAATGACAACAGGGATATCCATTGCTCCTCCCTCAGTTACTATTTATCGAACTCTGCAATACGCAATAGACATTCTTACTTCAGCCCTGCGGATCTCAATATGCTGTTCCACGTGCCGACAGGCAGGTCTTTTTTCGGATGCGGTACCGTGACCAGGCCAGGCTTTTCAGCATGTTTGAAGTGATGGTGGCTGCCTTTGACGCGTACCTCTTCCCAGCCATCCTCTTTCAGCATTCGGATCAAAAGACTTGAGTTCATGCGTCGCTCCCAAGTACTGCTATCTATAATCATACACAGAATGTGTATAAGTGTGTATTCCAGGTCTGACGCTACGCAACGTTCAGACGCAAAAAAGCCCGCCGAAGCGGGCTTTCTCACTCTACAGTCAAGCCAAAAGCTCAGAACTGGTTCATGGTGTTGTCTTTGCCGGCAGCTTTGAGCGCCGCTTCACCGCTGAAGTAATCCTTGTGATCGTCGCCGATGTCCGAACCGGACATGTTTTGATGCTTCACGCAGGCGATGCCCTGGCGGATTTCCTTGCGCTGCACGCCGGCCACGTAGCCCAGCATGCCCTGGTCGCCGAAGTATTCCTTGGCCAGGTTGTCGGTCGACAAGGCGGCCGTATGGTAGGTCGGCAGGGTGATCAGGTGGTGGAAGATGCCGGCTTCGCGGGCCGAGTCGGCCTGGAAGGTGCGGATCTTCTCGTCGGCGGCGAGCGCCAGCTCCGTCTGGTCGTATTCCACGCTCATCAGCTGGGCACGGTCGTAGGCGGATACGTCCTTGCCTGCCGCTTTCATGCTATCGAAGATTTGCTGGCGGAAGTTCAGGGTCCAGTTGAACGATGGGCTGTTGTTGTACACCAGCTTGGCGTTCGGGATGACCTTGCGGATTTCGCTGACCATGCCGCCGATTTGCGCGATATGCGGTTTTTCCGTTTCGATCCACAGCAGGTCGGCGCCGTTTTGCAGCGAGGTGATGCAATCGAGCACGCAACGCTCTTCGCCGGTACCGGCGCGGAACTGGAACAGGTTGCTCGGCAGGCGTTTTGGACGCAGCAGCTTGCCTTCGCGCTTGATGATGACGTCGCCATTGCCCAGCGCGTCGGCGGACACTTCTTCGCAGTCGAGGAAGGAGTTGTATTGGTCGCCCAGGTCGCCTGGTTCATTGGTGACGGCGATCTGCTTGGTCAGGCCGGCGCCCAGGGAGTCCGTGCGGGCGACGATGATGCCGTCGTCCACGCCCAGTTCCAGGAAGGCGTAGCGGATGGCGCGGATCTTGGCCAGGAAGTCTTCGTGCGGCACCGTGACTTTACCGTCCTGGTGGCCGCATTGTTTCTCGTCGGACACCTGGTTTTCGATCTGGATGCAGCAGGCGCCCGCTTCGATGAACTGTTTCGCCAGCAGGTAGGTCGCTTCGGCATTGCCGAAACCGGCGTCGATGTCGGCGATGATGGGCACGACGTGGGTGACGTGGCCGTCGATCTTGGCCTGGATGGCTTGCTTTTCAGCACCTTGAGCCGCGTCCAGCTGGCGGAACAGGCCGCCCAGTTCGCGGGCATCGGCCTGGCGCAGGAAAGTGTAGAGCTCCTTGATCAGGGCCGAGACGGCCGTTTTTTCATGCATGGACTGGTCTGGCAGCGGGCCGAACTCGGAGCGCAGAGCGGCGACCATCCAGCCGGACAGGTAGAGGTAGCGGCGGTCGGTGCTGTTGAAGTGCTTCTTGATCGAGATCATCTTCTGTTGACCGATGAAACCATGCCAGCAACCGAGCGACTGGGTGTACTTGGACGGGTCCGCATCGTAGGCGGCCATGTCGTTGCGCATGATCTTCGCCGTGTACTTGGCGATGTCCAGGCCGGTCTTGAACTTGTTCTGGGCGCGCATGCGGGCGGCGGACTCGGGATTGATGGCATTCCATGCGCTACCTTGTTGCTCTTTCAAACCGGCAACAGCCTTGATGTCGTCTTGATATTGGGACATGTGTATCTCCTAAAGAAAAACTAAGTTTGAGAAAATCGTCGAGTGCGCCGCTTTGTCGATGCGAACTACATGACTAAATAGTAGGCTTATTGGCGCCGATGTTCAAGTCTTATATAAGACATATAACTTAAATTAAGTCTTTGTTTTTCAAGGGCTTAATTATTATTTTTCAGGATGTGGAATGAATTTTCAAAAAGTGAGAGCGGCGGGGTGGAGCATTGCTCATCAGGATTCCGCGATATGAAACGCCTTTTCAGAATTTGGTGCAGCGCGACAAAATCGGGGCGAAAAAAAGCTCCAGAAGGTGGCGCAGAGGTAAGTTTGTTTTAATATCATGCTCCGCTTGTGAAAGGTAACGTCAGTGATGCAGATCAACGGTATGGATTTACCCATCGAGTATGTTGCTTTTGCAGCAAGGTATCGGAATGCGGCAGGATTCTGCAATTTGAGACTGAAGGAAGAGCTCGATTCCTTCGGCAACGTCTTGCAGACGGAATTGGCTCACATCTATATGGATGAGGTCGAACTGACTGCCCAGACAGCGCAGCTAGAGGCGTTTTTCACAGGTGATGGCTGCTATGGGGAGCCTGGAAGCGGCAGTGCTGGCCCGGGAGCCATTGCGGACATCGTTGATTTTACAGAAGTCATTTGTTTCGGCATGGCCGGTGACGGGAGTCAGTTCTGTCTCGATTACAGGGGCGCTCGAAGCGCGCCTTCCGTCATCTTGTGGGACGATGATTACTGGCGAAAGATTTCAAATTCCTTTGAAGACTTTCTATTGCTATTTTCTTGATCGATTCCATGGGCAGTTGCTGCAGCGCACGAAGTCACCCCCGCGCGCTGCGCGACTCTAGCGTCCCACCGTCTGCCGCTGGTCCTTGATGAACAGCGCCGTCAGCATGCCGATTACGCACACGCCGATCACGTAATAGGCGGGGCCCAGTACGTTGTTCTTCAGCATCAGGGTCACGACCACGGGCGTCAGGCCGCCGAAAATCGCATACGACAAGTTGTAGGAAAACGACAGTCCCGAGAAGCGCACCTGGGCCGGAAACGCTTGCACCAGCACGTAGGGCACGGCGCCGACGACGCCGACGAACAAACCCGTCATCGCGTACAGGGGCAGCAGCAGGTCGGGGCGGGTGCCGACGGTGGTGTAAAAGAGGTACGTGGAAATGGCCAGCAGCACGGAGCCGACGAAGATCACGCGCTTGCCGCCCAGGCGGTCGGCCAGCATGCCGGCGATGATGCAGCCGAAGGCCAGGCACAGGGTCGCCACGGTATTGGCGACCAAGGTGGTGCGCGGGGCGATGTGGTGGATCTTTTGCAGCAGGGCAGGCGTCATCAAAATGACGACGACGATGCCGGCCGACAGCATCCAGGTCAGCAGCATGGACACGGCGACGGCGCCGCGGTGGCTGCGCAGCACGGATTTCAAGGGCATTTCCGTCGCTAGCGCCTTGCGCTGCTGCATTTCGGCAAAGACGGGGGTTTCATGCAGCCAGCGGCGCAGATACATGGCGCCGAAGCCGAAGATGCCGCCCAGCAGGAAGGGATAGCGCCAGGCGCCCTCGCTGATTTCCGCCGGCGTGTAGACGGTGTTCAAGCCCGTCGCGACGAGCGAACCGAGCAGGATGCCGACCGTCAGACCCGCCGTCAGCACGCCGCAGGCAAAGCCCGTGAAACGGCTCGGTACGTGTTCAGAGACAAACACCCAGGCGCCCGGCACTTCGCCGCCCACGGCCGCGCCCTGGAAGACGCGCATCAAGAGCAGCAGCAGCGGGGCGGCCAGGCCGATGCTGGCGTAGGTGGGCAGCAGGCCGATCAGCAGTGTCGGCACGGCCATCATCAGGATGGAGAGAGTAAACATGCGCTTGCGGCCGAGCAAATCGCCGAAGTGGGCCATGACGATGCCGCCCAGCGGACGCACGACGTAGCCGGCGGCAAAGATGCCGAAGGTTTGCAGCAAACGCAGCCATTCCGGCATTTCCGGCGGGAAGAACAATTGGCCGATGGCGTTGGCAAAGAAGACGAAGATGATGAAGTCGTAGAACTCCAGCGCGCCGCCGAGGGCGGCCAGCGACAGGGTTTTGTAGTCTTGTTGGGTGAGGGGACGGCTTGCGGCGTTGATGGCAGCGGTGTTGGAAGTAGGCATGTGTCTCGTTCTTGTGTGTTATCGGAGATTGCCAGACCTAGCATACGCATTTCCGCCGCGTGAGTAAACGCCGTGGCAGGGTGCCCGCGCGGGGAGTCGCCTCAGCTGTGCTTAATACAACGCCGCTATCATTCGCGTTGACTTCATTGGAAAGGACACTGTATGCATATCATGATCGTGGGCGCCAGCCGGGGCCTGGGACGCGCGCTGGTGGACGGTTTGCTTGCTGACGGACATGCCGTCATCGGCGTATCGCGCCAGCAGCCCGCCGACTTGCCCGCTGGCCTGGGCACGCAGCTGCAATGGATCGCGGCGGACCTGGCCGCACCCGCGGAGGCGGTCGAACGCATCGCCCACGAAGCGCCCGCCGCGCTGGACGCGGTGATCTACAACCTGGGCGTGTGGGAAGAAAAAGCCTTCAGCGACGACTACACTTTCCTCGGCGATGCGGACGATACTATCGTCGACATGGTCAATACCAACATCACGTCGACCATCCTGCTGCTCAAGCGTCTGGTGCCGCGCTTGCTGGCCAGCGGCAAGCCGCAGCTGATACTCACGGGGTCCACGTCCGGCCTGCGCCAGAGCGGCCGCCCCGAAGTGACGTTCAGCGCGTCGAAATTCGCCTTGAACGGCATCGCCGACGCCTTGCGCGAAGGGTTCCGCGCGCAGGGACTGGCCGTGACGGCGCTGCAGCTCGGCTATCTGAATACCTATGATGGCTTGTCCGTGCCGCTGGCGGATGCTAGCGCGCGCGGCGAGGGCGAACTGATTCCTGTGCATGACGTCGTCGCCGTCGTGCGCATGCTGCTGAACCTGTCGAATGCCTCCTTCGTGCGCGAACTGGTGATGCCCGCGCTGCGCGACGAGCGTTTCTGACTCTTACGCGTTCTTGCCATAGACCTCGGACCAGCCGAGACGCTCTTCCAGCCACTCGTCCACTTCCGAGCTATCCATGTGCATCAGGGCAGCGCCCAGCCGCAGCTTGCCCTTGGCCAGGGCCAGCACGGCGAACACGGATTCGAGCATGACGGGGTCGAGCTGGCCCTGCAAGTCGCGCGCGGCGATGGCGGGTAGTTGGGCCCAGGCATCGCGGTAACTGTCGGCCAGCCAGTCCGGCAGAGGCGGATTGTGCTGGCGGTGGCGCTCGATTTCAATCAGGGCGATGAGCGCATAGAAATCTTCCTCGCGCGCTTGCGCGCCGCCCAGCATGGCGACGAGCTGGGGCACGGCCGCATACGAGGCGACGCCCACGTCGCCTTGGTGGTGCAGCTCTTCCCACAGCTCATGCCACACGTCTTCGCCCGCCCGCATGGCCTTGAGCGCCTCGGCCACGTCGTAGGGTATGCGGTAGCCGCCTTCCAGGGTGGGCCAGAGAGGATCGTCGAGTGATAACAGCATGGTTTTCCTTGATGGGACAGCTCGGCTGAGCAAACGCGCACTATACAAGCACCCGGCGCACGCAGAGCGCGTAGCCGTCGAACTCGCGCAAAGTCTGATAGGCGACGCCCGTGTCAAAGTCCTTGCACCAGGCTTCGTCTTCGATGTCGCCCGGCTCGCTCGACCAGTGCCAGTTTGGCCGGAATGCCTCTTTCAATGTCGCATACAGCAAGGTCTGCTCGCGCCGGCTGGGCAGGCTGTGACCGAGGCTGGCGGCCCAGTCTGATGCGGCTTGCCAGGAATGGTACTCCAGCTCGCACTCGTCCGGCTGCAGCACCAGGTGGTAATCGGGCGCGCCATCCTTGCCGAGAATCAGGCCGGCATAGCGCTCGCCCTGCCGCAAGGGGACGGGTGCGGCCGCCGCTGGCGCCAATGCGACCCGGCGCACGGCGCAGGCGCGGCCGCTGTAGGTCTTGCGAAAGTTGTATTGGGTGCCGTTATCGAAATCGTGGCTCCAGGCCAGGCGGGGCAGGATGGCGTCCGCTTCCGACGACCAGTACCAGGCATCCGGGAAGGCGTCGCGCAAGTTGGCGTGCAGTAAGGCCAGTTCGCTGCGCGTGGGCAGGCAGGCGCCGCGCGCCGCGGCCCAGTCGAGCGCGGCTTGCCAGGGCAGGGCGCCGCCTTCGCCGGGCAGCAGGAACAGCCGGTAGCTGGGGGCGCCAGCGTGGCCAGGCATGATGCCCGCGTAGCGCTCGCAGGCAATGGCGCCCAGCACGCCAGGGCAATGCTCGAACCAGCCATCGTCTTCTTCCTCGGCAATAAAGGCCGCGATCAGCGCCTGAGGCGCGGGCGGTGCGCCGGCCAGCAGGGCGTTGAAGCAGGCAATGGCCGAGGCGTGAGGCGTTCCGGCGCCATTGGCGATACCGACGAGAAACTCCCCCGCCCAGTCGGGCAAGGTGGCGATCAGGCGCGGCAGTTCCTGCAGCAGGGCCATGCAATACGCCGTTTCGCCGTAGCGCCAGGCGGCTCGGTTGGCTATCTGATAGGCGCCGTAATCGTGTTCGGCTTGCACGGATTGAAAGATGGCCAGTGCGTATTGCGCGCCTTCCTTGCCCGTCAGCGCGTCCAGCATGGCGCAGTAGCGCTGGAAGCGCTGCTGGGCTTCATCGGGCGGCGTGGTGCGGTCGTCGTCCTGGACGATGTTGCCCAAAATTAAAAGTTCGGTTTTCCAGTGTTCGAACGATGTCGGCATGGGTGTCATTGCTGAGAGTGGTAACGGCGCCATTATGCCCGGGCCAGCCGTGTTCCGGCGCGTCTGCTGGGCATGCTACAGTCCGCCATCGCCGCCCGCCTTGGATCATTCTCGATGTCAACCTGGACTTCCCCGCCACAACTCGTCGCCCTGGCCGCTTTTTATGCGCAGGCGCAAGCCCATCCGGAAACGCTCAGTGATACTGTCTTCCTGGAAAACGTGAAAAACGCCCACTGGCCCACCAATTGCTGGAATTATGTGGAAGCGTCGTTCGCCATCATCGCGCCCGCCTGCCTGCTGCGTCCGCAGCTGACCGCCGAGCTGATCGTATTCCCCATCGATGCCATGATCGCGGGCGGCCTGGACGATGCGGGGCAAGTCATCGCGATAGGCCAGGCCTGCGCCACGCGCGACGCGCCGTATGTGGCGGTGAGCGAGGAGGGCAAGCGCTGGCTGATGCAGGTGTGGCCGACCTTGGGCGAAATGGCCGGGGCCGTGTTCCGGGCCCGGCTGCAAGCGGCGCTGGCCGATGAAGATTGATGTAAATATAAACTGACAGGAATACACATGATTGCAGGAAATTTCTTCCCTCCCGACTATAAAACTTTTCCTTTCAAGCAAGGAGATCTGCTGCTTTCCCAAGACGAGGGCGGCAAGTTTTCTGTTTCCAAGGTGTTGAAGATAGATACAGTCGAGGTCGGCCGCGGCGAGGCGATTTACATGGGCGGCAAGGACATCGTGGCAACGGAGGACGATTACCTGTTGATCATCGGCTGTGCATACGGCGAATACGAGTTCGCCACGGCCGAGGAGGCGCAGGCCGCTGCGCTGGACGGCAACTGGACAGTCAGGATAGGCCACGCTCCGAATCGCAGCCCGGGCGCGGCGCAGGGGCAGTCACTGATTGGCTATGAAGCTGTGCATGAAAGCGAACTGGAGGGCTACCATTTGTGGAGGGAAGCCTTTGATGCGGGCAAGGCTGGCGTGTTCTGACAGCGACGTGGCCTGTTGCAGGGCGGTCGCTGGCCCTTGACCTGGAAAGCCCGTTTACGTTAGGGTATACGTAACTACTTACATATATTTCGCCCAACATGTCTTCCAACTTGCAAACCTACGGCTCCCTGATGCTGGCCAGCCGCCTGCGCCGTCTTTCCGATCAACTGTATGCGGGCGTCGATACCAGCTATCAGGCCGCCGGCGTCGAACTGACGTCGCGTTGTTTCCCCCTGTTATTGCTGCTGCGCGACAACGGCCCCACGTCCATCACGGCCCTGGCCGCGCAGATCGGGCAGACGCATCCGGTGGTGGTGCAGCTGGGGCGCAAGCTGCTCGATGCCGGCGTGGTGACGGAGCTGCCGGACGCCAGGGACGAGCGTCGCCGCCTGCTGGCGCTGTCCGACGCCGGGCTAGCCTTGCTGCGCAACATGGCGCCCCTGTGGGACGACGTGCGCGCCGCCGTCGATGCGGTGTTCGAGCAGGGCACGCCGCAGCTGATGGCCAGCCTGGACCGGGCGGAAGCGCGCCTGCAATCGCAAGGCTTTGGCGAGACCATCGCCGCCTGCCGGCGCCAGCGCGAGCGGGCTGCCGTGGAAATCATCGATTACGCGGCCCAGTATGCGGCCGATTTCAAGCGCCTGAATATCGCATGGCTGGAACGCTATTTCTATGTCGAGGCGCTCGACGACAAGGTGCTGTCCGATCCGCAACGCTCGATCCTTGACGACGGCGGGCAGATTTTCCTCGCGCGCCTCGATGGCAAGATCGTCGGCACCTGCGCCCTGATCCGCGCCGGCGACGCCAGCATCGAGCTGTCGAAGATGGCCGTCACCCCGGAATGCCAGGGCCTGGGCATCGCGCGCCGGCTGATCGAGCGGGCCTTCGACGCCTTCGAGGCCAGCGGCGCCAAGCTCCTGTTCCTGGAGTCGAACAGCAAGCTGGCGCCCGCCATCCGCCTGTATGAAAGCAGCGGTTTTACCCACGTGGTGCGGCCGGCCGGCGACGCCCATTATCAGCGCGCCGACGTCTACATGGAGTGGCAGGGCAGGTAGCACACGCCAGGGCGCCACGCGGCGCTCCCCTTCGTCCGTCTCCCGCGTTACAATACGTGCTCCCATAACGGAACCATGGTTCCACTATCGAGAGACGCCGACGCCGCATGCCTTCCTTTCCGATGCCCTTCCCGCAGATGATCGTTCCCCCGGAACCCACCCAGGCGCGCAGCAAGCAAGCGTTCGAGCGTCTGCTGCAGGTGGGCGAACAGTTGCTGGCGGAAAACCGCTTCGATGAAATCGGCGTGGCCGACCTGGCAAAACTGGCGGAAACCTCGGTGGGCACGTTTTACCGTTTATTGGGCGACAAGGACACCCTGAGCCGCTTGCTGTTGCAGCGCTTTTTTTCCGACATGGTGGAAAAGGTCGAGACCCTGACGGAGCTGCGCCAGTGGGAAGGGCGCAGCCTGGAAGACTTCATCCGCGCCATGGTGGCCATGTTCGTGGCCGTGAATGGCGGGCGCAGCGGTGTCTTGCGGGCCTTGATCACGCGCGCGTCGCAGGATGCGCAATTTCGCGACAGGGTGCACCAGATCAATCATTTGATCTCGCAACGCACGGTAGCCGTGCTGGCCAGCAAGTCGTCCAGCATCCGCCACCCGAACCCCACGCAGGCGATGATGGTGGTGCCGCCCGTGCTGCTTGGCATCCTGAACCAGCACACCCTGACGGGTTCGCTGTCCTTTTTGTCGGGTGCGGCGCTGGAAGATGAGCTGGTGCGTGTTGCTTTAAATTACCTGACTTGAGATATTTAGCGATTTAACTTGAAATCGGAATTCGGATTCCGTATTATGTTTTCCAACAGCAGGAAAACATATTCCTGCACCTGAACACAAAGCATGTTCAACAGCAAGGAGACAGAATGCGGCGTCACACGACATCCGATGTTCCATTGCATTACCTCGACCTCGATCCCGGCACAGAGAGGGAGCAGGGCGAGCCCGTGTTTCTGCTGCACGGCCTCGGTTCCTGCGCCGCAGACTGGCGCCCGCAGATCGACGCCCTCGGCAGCGGCTACCGCCTGATCGTGCCCGATATGCGCGGCCATGGCGCCAGTCCCGCACCGAACGGCGACTGGCAGATCGGCGACTTTGCCAACGACCTCTTCAACCTGATGGACCAGCTCGACGTGCCGCGCGCACACATCGTCGGCTTTTCCCTGGGCGGCATGGTGGGCCTGGAAATGGCCAACCGCGCGCCGGGCAGGGTGGCCAGCTTGTGCCTGATCAACTCGCAACCGTTCCAGGGCAGCAAACCGGCGTCGCTGCTGTTTGCCTACTGGCTGCGCCGCACGGTGATCGCCACCTTCGGCCTGAAAGCCATGGGCAAGATCATCGGCAAGAAACTGTTTCCCGATCCTGCGCAGCAGGCGCTCGTCGAGCGCTTCGCCACGCAGATGGCGGGCATGGACAAGCGCGCCTACCTGGCCGCGCTGGACGCCATTTTCCACTGGGATATCGACATCCATTTCCAGGCCCTGGCCATGCCCGTCTTCATCATGGCGGCCGACCAGGATTACACGCCCGTCGCCAGCAAGCGGGCCTTTGCCGCGCAGTTTCAGCAGTGCGAGATCGAGATCATCGCGAACTCGCGCCATGCCACGCCCCTGGACCAGGCGCAGCGTGTGAATACCTTGTTGCAGTCCTTCCTCGCCACACATTCAAAATAAACAGGCCACTCGCCGCACGGGCAGGAGGCCGGGAAACAGTCATCGCAGGGCAGGTGCTCGCATTGCGCGCGCCGGTACCGTGACGTCTTGCGATTCTGGAATCCGGCCGTCTTCCCTGGCGGTAAGCAAGCCTGACATTGGAGACGCTATGAAACTTGCTTTGAAATTGATGCCCGCCGCCCTCGCCGTTGCCGGCGCCTTTGCCACCCAGGCCCATGCCCAGGAAGCCAGCCCCGCTGCCGCCAGCACTGCCCAGGAAGCCAGCGATGCGAAAGAACGCATGGACACCGTGACGGTCTCGGCCCGCCGCCGCGAAGAGCGGCTGCAGGACGTGCCGCTGGCCGTCACGGCGTTTTCCGCCAAGGCGCTGGAACGGGCGAATATCCAGAACCTGGCCGACTTGCAGGAGCGCGTGCCGAACCTGACCGTGTACGCGTCGCGCGGCACGAATACCACTCTGACGGCCTTCATCCGCGGCGTGGGCCAGGCCGACCCCGTCTGGGGCGTGGACCCGGGCGTGGGCATTTATTTCGACGACGTCTACATGGCCCGTCCGCAAGGCGCCTTGCTCGACGTGTTCGACGTGCAGCGCATCGAAGTGCTGCGCGGCCCGCAAGGCACCCTGTACGGCAAGAACACCATCGGCGGCGCCATCAAGTATATTTCGCGCCCATTGGCGAAGGAAAACGGCGCCTCGGCGGAAGTGGGCATCGGCAATTACAACCAGCGCAACTTCAAGGCTGCCTTCAACCTGGCCAATGAAAACGGCACCTGGCGCGCGCGCCTGGCGGCCGCCAAGCTGGACCGTGACGGTTTCGGCCGCAACACGTTTAACGGCAAACAGGTCAGCGACCAGGACAGCACGGCTGCGCGCTTGTCCATCGGCTACTTTCCGCAGGACATCCCTTTGACCGTCGTGCTGAGCCTGGACGCCACGGACGACAAATCGGGCGTGCGCGGCTTCCAGCGCATGGGCGTGAGCGCTTTCGACCCGCTCAAACGGCCCGCCAGCACGGATGCGTACGACATCCAGAGCGGCATGCCGGGCAACAACTTCACACACAACCGCGGCGGCTCGCTGGTGGCCAACTACACGGTCTCGAACGACTGGTCCGTGAAAGTGATCGGCGCCAAGCGGCGCAGCACGTCCGAGCAAACCATCGACTTTGACGGCTTGCCGCAGCCGATCGCCGACGTGTTCGGCGATTCGCACGACGAGCAGAAGAGTCTGGAATTGCAAGCCTCGTACAGCGGCGACTACGGCGCCGGCGTGATCGGCCTGTACCGCTTCGAAGGCACGGCGGGCGGCGGCATTTACAACAACTTCCTGGGGCGCCAGTTCACGGCCGCCGTCAGCACGGTGGAGACGGACAGCACGGCGCTGTACACGGACTGGACCTGGCCCGTGGGCAAGGCGTGGAGCATCAATGCGGGCCTGCGCCACACGCGCGAGGAAAAGCGCGCCATCGTGCTCAACCGCACCTTTGCCGACGTGGGCTTTACGCGGCCCATCCAGACGGCGGCCGACTTCGACAAGTCCTTGTCGGTCAGCAATACCTCGCCGAAAATTTCCGTGCGCTATGAAGCGTCGAAGACGACGAATTTCTACAGCAACCTGTCGCGCGGTTTCAAGTCGGGCGGCTACAACGTGCGCGCCAACAACCTGGTGGTGCCGGACTCGGCGCGGCCGTACAAGGATGAAAAGCTCGACGCGCTGGAAGTGGGCATGAAGTACGCGGCGCCGGACGACACCTTCGACGCCAACGTGGCCCTGTTCTACAACCGCTACAAGGATATCCAGTTGTCGGTGTTTACCAGCTACGTGCAGCCGGGCGGCGTGCCGGGCTTCTATGGTGACTTCACGAATGCGGGCAAGGGCACCGTGAAAGGCGCCGAGTTCGAATTCTCGTGGCGGCCGAACCGCCAGTGGGAAGTCAACGGTTTCCTCGCCCTGCTCGACGCCGGCTATGACGAGTTCATGAGCGGTGGCAAGAACATTGCGGATACGCAAAAGTTCAGCAATACGCCGGCGCGGCAAGTGGGCTTGAACGTGACGCGCACGGACCGCGACGTGTTCGGCGGCGCCTTGCGCAGCATGGTCGGCTATGGCTACCGCAGCAAGGTCTACCCGACGACGGACTTGAGCGAAACCCTGGCGCAGGGCGGCTACAGCATCTGGACGGCGGGCGTCGTGTGGGAGGCGCCGAAGCACTGGACCTTCAGCTTGCACGGCAGCAATCTGGGCAACAAACGCTACCGCACGGATGGCTACAACATTCCTGCCGTGTTCATCCTTGACGGCTTCTATGGCCCGCCGCGCCAGATCATCGCCAAGGCCGGCTACAAATTTTAAGGATATCAACTAGCGGGGCTGGACCCGTTGGGTCCGGCCTCGCCGGTCGGAAGTGCCGGCTTGACGGGCGTCCAGCCGGTTTGTTGTCGCTGTTTTCGTCGTGAATAATAATCAGGAGACTGGCATAGCACATCTGCATCAGCAACTGCGTCACTTCTTATCTGCAATCATCGCCGCCTGCGGCTTGCTGGCCGCGCTGCCGGCCGCAGCCGGCCAGTGGGACTTCGGCCTGTATGCGAGCCTGTGGGGTTCGCGTGAATACCAGGTCTGGCTGCCGAGCAATTACAATCCGAACACGCCGCTGCCCGTCGTGCTGATGCTGCACGGCTGCGGTTCCGAGCCCAACAGCATGGCGGCCGTCAGTCGCTACAACCAGCTGGCCGACAGCGAGAACTTCATCGTCGTCTATCCGCGCCAGAACGTCACGGCCAACCCCATGCGTTGCTGGAATTTCATGCTGCCGCTGAACCAGGAGCGGGGCACGGGCGAGCCGGCCGTGCTGATGGGCATCTTGAACAAGGTCAAGAGCAAGTACGCGGTGCAGGACAGCCGCGTGTATGTGACGGGCATCTCGGCCGGCGGCGCCATGGCCTCCATCATGGCCGCCTGCTACTCGGACGTGTTCGCCGCCGTGATGGTGCATTCGGGCGGCATGTACAAGGGTGCCACCGGCCTGGTCACCGCCGCCGATTCGCTGTTCAACGGCAGCTCGTTCGATCCGAAAGTACGGGGCAAGGATGCCTGGCGCTGCTCGGGGTCGCCGCGCCGATTGATGCCGACGATGGTGTTCCACGGCACGTCCGACATCGTCGTCAACCCGGTCAATGGCGAGCAAACCATCGAGCAATTCCTGCAGACCAGCGATTACGGCGACGATGGTCTCGACAATGACAGCGTGCGCTACCGCGCCGACAGCATCGTGCGCCAGACGGTGCCGTACGGCCGCAGCTATGCCATCGACACCTACCTGCACAACGGCGCCGTCATCGCGCAAAAGTACACGGTCGAGGGCATGAACCATGCGTGGAGCGGCGGCCCTCCCGGCTGGCCGTTCAGCGATGAACTGGGCCCGGACGCCACCGTGATCAGCTGGAATTTCTTCAAGAATTACCAGCGCTGATGACGTAGGGAACTAGCGGCTTGTACAATGGGGCGCGGCGATTGCGCCCCATTTTGTTGTCTGTGAAAGATTCCATGCCTGCTTGCCGTTTCTTGCCCTGTGTTGCTGCCGTATTGCTGTCCGCCTGCACGAACTTCGGTCCATCCGCGTCAAAGACTGCTTATACGCAAGCGTTCGAGCGTGCCGCCCAGCAAGACAGCATGCGCAGCGAATGCGACTGGAACGTGCGCTACGCGCCCGTCGCGCCAGAGGACACCAGCGTGGCGCAATTGCAGGCGATCGCCACGGCGCGCCTGGCGGCCTTGCAACTGACGCCCGCCTGGACCCTGTCCATGCCCGGCAGCGCGGCGCACGCCTTTACCGAGTCGGAGCAAGACCGCGCCGGGCTGCAATTGCTGCTCAGCATCGTCTTGCCGGCCATGGAGCGCTATCCGGCCGGCTTCTTCGCACGCATGGGCTTGCGCCGCGTCGTGCTGGTGAAGGACTTGAGCGTGGAAGGCCAGCGTCGCCTGGCCATGCCGGCGCCGGAAATCGACAGCGTCGTCTACGCCGACAACCTGCTGGCCGCGATGTGTCCGTCCGGCATGGAGCTGCGCGTGCACCACGAGTATTACCACTTCATCGAATACCGGCTGTTCAACGATTTCTATTACCGTGACCCCGCCTGGCTGGCCCTGAACCCGCCCGGCACGGCCTACGGCCAGGGCGGCGCCACAGCCTACGGCAAGGGTTTTCAAAATCTGGGCCACCCGCAGCCGGGCCTCGTCAGCCTGTACGCCGCCTACGGCCCCGAGGAAGACAAGGCGGAAGTGTTCGGCTGGATGATGACGCCGGCGTATGCATCGCGGCTGGAGCGGTGGACGGCGTTTGATCCCGCCTTGCTTGCCAAGCGGGAAAAGTTGAGGGAAGTATTGGGAACCTTGGCGGATTCTTACTAAATATCAAGTATTTCCCTGCCATCCCATGGCATTGTCGGTTCTCCAGCTTGATTAAGAGCCTATCCCGGTAGGGAGATGTATTCATCTACTGGGATAGGCTCTAAATGCAGTGCGCATGAGGAGAACGTCATGGACGGTGACGAGTCGATATCGGGTGCCCAGCGTCCCTTGCGCCTGCGCCTGGGTATTTCGCCCAAGATACCAGCCGGTGTACTGATACCGCAGCGCATCGCCGGCAACGAGGCCGTCTGTGGCGGCATCGAATACCGCGTGCTGTGCGTCTCGACGCATGCCGATTTGCCGCTCAGTAGTTTGATTGCCTTGCCCGCCGCACTCGATATTGTCACCGATCAGGGCCAGCTGCGCAGCATCTGCGCCATCGTCACGCAAGCGAGCGCCGGCGACAGCGATGGCGCGTTGGCCAGCTACCAGCTGGTGCTGACGGACGCTTTTTCCATCATGGAAAAGCGCTGCAATACGCGCGTCTTCCGGCGCCTGACGGATATCGAGATCGTCAAGACCCTGCTCGACGAATGGATACGCAGCAATACCGTGCTGGCGCACGCCTTCCAGTATGCGTTTGCCGATTTCTTCGAGGCGCAGACGTATCCGCAGCGCGAGTTTGTCATGCAGCACAATGAATCCGATGCGGCATTCGTGCGGCGCCTGCTCAAGCGCAGCGGCGTCGCCTGGTTTTTTCGTGCGCAGGGCAATACGGATGCGCATGCCGAGCCGGCGCATACCCTGGTGCTGTTCAACCATGCCGACGGTTTGCGAAAAAACATGGCGGACACCGTCCGTTATCACGCGGACCGCGCGACGGAACAGCGCGATACCCTGACGTCGTGGAGCGAAATGCGCAAGCTGCAGGCGGGCAAGGTAACGCGTCATAGCTGGAATGAGGAACACCCGCGCGCGCGGCCATTCATGACCGCAGATGCCTTGGGGAGGGGCCAGCAAGGCATGCATGGCAATGCCATTGCGGCCACGCTTGACGATTACCGCGTGTTGCCGCCGCGCGCGGGCAACGATCATGAGGCATTGTGTCAGCTGGGCATGCTGGCCATGCAACAGCACGATTATGAGAGCCATTGCTTTCATGCCGAAGGCAGCGTGCGCGACCTGTGCCCGGGCGAATACTTTACTCTGGCCGAGCACCCCGACATCGACGCCTTGCCTGCGGCCGAGCGCGATTTTGTCGTCACGTCGCTGCAGGTGGCGGCTCAAAATAATTTACCCAGGGAACTTGCCGCCAGGGTGGAGCGTCTGTTTGCGCGCAACCGTTGGCTGGCCGATGACGCATCGTTGCCGCAGCGCGAGCTGACGGCGGTGGACGACGGCCCCTTGCGCATGCAGATTGAACTGACGGCCGTGCGGCGCGGCGTACCCATCGTGCCGGCCTACGACACGCGCATCGACTTGCCGCCAGTGACCATGCAAAGCGCCGTGGTGGTGGGGCCGCCCAATGAGGAAGTCCATTGCGACGCGATGGGCCGGGTCAAGGTCCGCTTTCCTGCCACGCGCACGCTGGATCACCAGCATGCGGGCGGCACAGGCGCCTCCGACACGGATGCCGATTCGGCCTGGGTGCGCGTCGCGTCGAGCTGGGCGGGAAGCGGACCTGGCAGCATGCAGCAATGCGGTTACCTGGGCTTGCCCCGCGTGGGCAGCGAAGTCTTGCTGGCCTTCCTGGGGGGCGACCCGGACCGGCCCATCATCGTGGGACAGTTGTATAACCACAGCGCGTTGCCGATCGCCTTGAGCAAGGCGGGCGACTTGCCTGCTAACCGTTATTTGTCCGGCATCAAGAGCCGCGAGATCAAGGGCACGCGTGGCAATCAGTTGCGCTTTGACGATGTCCATGGACAGATCAATGCCCAGCTTGCCAGCGACCATGGTTCCAGCCAGCTCAACCTGGGCTGGCTGACGCAGGATCGACGCAATGGACAGGGCGATGCACGCGGCGAGGGGGCCGAACTGCGCACCGACGAGCAACTGGCGATGCGGGCAGGCAAGGGAATGCTGATCTCGGCCTGGAAGCGCCTGAACGGGGATGGCGGCCACATGGCGCGCAGCGAATATCTGGGCCTGATGGAAAATTGCCTGGAACTATTCCGTTCGCTGGGTACGTATGCTGCCACGCATCACGCGCTGACTCAGGATGAGCAGGCGCAGCAGGAGTTGCAGCAGAGCTTGAAAGGCTGGGAAGGCGGCAGCAATACGCAGCCCCGTGCCGAGCTGGGTGGTGCTGCGGCGATTGCCGTCACGGCGCCGGCCGGCATCAGCTTTGCCAGTTCGAAAGCCATTATCAGCTATGCCGCCGGCAGCATCGATACGGTGGCGCAGCAGCATCTGCAAGCGGTGGCGGGCCAGCGCTACAGTGTGAACGCAGGCAAGGGCATTTCGCTGTTTTCCCACGCGGATGGCATTCGCGCCATCGCCCACCATGGTAAGTTCCTGCTGCAAAGCCAGCATGACGACATGGACCTCAACGCGGCGAAAAATTTGAGGCTCACCGCCAGCGAGGGCAAGCTGACGGGTATGGCCGATGAAATTGTGTTGATTTCCAAGCATGGCGCTTTCATCCGCATTGGCGACGGCATCACCTTCGGCAGCAAGTCGCCGCTGAACTTCAATGCGCCCAACTTCGTCTTCAATGACCCGCAAAGCATGGCGGTGGAGTTGCCAAGCTTTGCCGAGGGCAAGGCGGATCAGCAATTCATTTTTCAATACGAGGGTGATGACAGCCCCGTCGATGGGGTGCAGCCAGAACCGCAACTGGCGCCGCAAGCGCACTTTGCCGTGAAGCTGGGCGACGGTTCGTCGGCAAATGGCCGCAGCGATGAAGGCGGCAAGACGGAGGTGCTGGAGCGCGCCGCGATGCATCTGGCCGCCATCGAAGTGTTCAACAACAAGGATTGATGATGCCGGGAGAGTGCGATGGGCAGCTATCCGAAAGCGCCGTACGTGGTGGGCGAGGACGTGGGGATCCTGCATTGCGAACGCAGCGTGTGCAAGAAGGTCAAGATACGCCGCAACCTGCCGGGCAACATCATCGTCATCCATGGCGTCAACGACGTGGGCGTCAGCTACAAGGCGGTGGAACACGGCTTGTGCGAGGGACTGACACAAAGGCTGGGGCGCGGCTTTACCCCGGCGTCTTATCGCATGCCCGTGGCGGTGGACAAGGACAGACTGGAAGACGATCCCGATGCCGTCTTCTTCAAGCGCACGATAGCCAAGGATACCAATAGCCCCGTGATTCCGTTTTACTGGGGCTACCGTGAAGTAGGAGAGAAATGCCGCACCGTCAATGGCCAGTTTGTCGACCGCTACGGCAACCGCCTGGACAAGGATCTGTCCAAGGAAGGCGGTCCTTTCGGCAACGCCACCAGCAATTTGCCCGATATGTGGCGTCCGGGCATCTATGCGCCAGTCGATCCCATGGGCGATGCCCTGCGTCCATTGAGGACGGCGCCCGGCCGCATGTACATGGTGCTGGCGGCCCAGCGGCTGGCGGCGCTCATTTCCATGATCCGCGATTACGATGCGGATGATACCGTCAGCATCGTCGCGCACAGCCAGGGTTGTCTGCTGTCGTTGCTGGCGCAAGCCATGCTGATGGAAAAGGGACTGGCGCCGGGCGATAATCTGATACTCACGCATCCGCCGTACAGCCTGGTTGACAGCTTGCCTCTGTTGATGCGAGGCGCCGCGTGGTTCGATGGCGGCGAAGACGCGGCAATGAAGCCCTATTACCATTTGCTCAGTGGTGCGCAGACCTTGGGCGCGCGCCTGAAGACCTTGGTGAATATAGTTGCCGGCGTGGCGAAGGGCAACGGCCAGGCTTGCAGGCCGCCGTTTGCCGACCTGAAGAAGGACGAACATCGTGGCATGGTCGGCAGCCGCTGGCAGAGTGCAGAGGACCGCGACAACCGCCGCAAGGTCTATCTATACTTTTGTCCTGAAGATATGACGGTGGCGCTCGATAACATCCAGGGCATAGGATGGGACGGCGTGCCCGATTATGCATTGGGGAGCGAATTGGTGGAAGAGGAAGAGACTCTCAGTCTTGATGGGTACAGCGTTTCCTCCGGACATACCAAGATGGTAGAGCGCTCGCAGGTACGCGGCGCGCTGGCGGAACTGGGCGGCAGATTTTATCAACGGGTATTCAGCAACAAGACCAGGCTGGATCCGGCTACTGGCAAGAGCACGGTATCGTTCGTAGGCAAGCCGCCACCTTTTGATTTTCCACTAAGGCTCACGACAGAAAGCGAACAGTCGCATGTGGAAGTTTCCTTACGTAGTCATCGTGCGCAACACAAGGCGGTGGCGTGGCCTGTCAATACCAGGTTGAGCAAAGTGGAACAGCGCAATGGCGTGCGCACCATTACTGGCGAAGCGTTGAAACAACCGGTACCGGCCGACTTGCGTGGCACCTCGCAAATCGATCCCGCCAATATTCCCGCAACGTCCATGATGAGAAACCGTACCGTTGCCGATCAGGGACCGGCGGAGGAAGTCGACCCCTGCGATGCATCAGTGGCACTTACCAGCGGAAGCGGTCTGCACACAACCACCGAGGATCGTCCGGATCCGGCCGGCTATCGCCGGTTTCCAGAGCGCGATGAAGCCATACGCGGAGCCGAATTGGCCTCGATGACGACTGCCTATAACAAGGAAAAGAAACTCGATGGCAAAGGGCCGCTCGATCAACGCAAGGTCATTGCCGCCACCCGCTACACGGACGGAAATGTCCTGGCAACCATCCAGGAAAGCCCGAATGAGGCACGCTTGCGCTGGCAGCAGGAGGTTAGTGCCAAGTCTTTTCATAGCTCCATTATTGGTAGCGCGAAGAATCATAGCCAAGTGACCGCATATGACGTGGCGATTGGTAGCGGCAAGGCTAGTTCTGATCCGCAGTTCTATGCGTACTTATGTGCGGTGGCGGATTGGCGGGTGAAGATATCGTACGAACTCGGAAAACGACGGCCAGGAATCCTTTTATGGTCGGAGTTTCTTAAGACTTTTCGTATGTATTTTGATGCGGAAAATAGTTGGAGAAAAAATGTAATCAAAGGAAGCATATCTTATTACAACTCAGGTGTTTTACCTGCTGATCTACCGTTGCTGACAGGACCTCTGTGGAAAATCGTCATATCAGAAACCAAAAGCGGGAAAAAGACTTCTGACGTTAAGAAGTCGAAAACTTGAATGATCTTAGCTTTCTATAGTTTTCTGCCCGCTCTGCGATGAACTGCAGAGCGATACCTTTCAATAGCTAGAACAGGAGGTCATCATGACCGTCGTTCGTTGGATTGGTATTCCATTGCTAGTACTGTTTCTTGTCCTATTTGTTAAGTGGGTCAGTGTGTCGGCACAAGAAAATGAACGAGAGTCGGCATCAAAAAAGAGATCTGCGCAGGTTCAGAAAGAGAGTGTAGATGGTACGACATCACGGGATGAATATGTCTTGGAAGTGATAGGCCTTGGAGTGACATTTGATAGATATCGGCAAGCCAGACTATGGGATGCCTTACAAAAAGGAAGTGCTTTTACTTCTATCAGAGAACAGGACAAGAGCAAGTACGCGTGGAGCGCCTTGGATAAAAATGGGGTGAGCGGAGGGCGTGCATACGATGCGATGGAGAACGGAATCAACTTTACACCGTTGTATTGGGGAGTACCGTCATTTTATGCTGGTCCACCGATTCGTGATTCTAAGCAACAGCCTGAAGCTGGAGTACCGATGGCTGGATTGATTGCAGGCGCGGGGACTTCCGGCATGGCATGGCATCTGTTTTCGATAGCTCCCTGGAGTCTGGCTGAACATCCTGATAAATTGCTACTCAACATCTTTGAGTTTTTTGATACTCATCCTGACGTGCCATACGTGGTTCTGATGGCCGATGATAGTGCGGGGACGAGAGATGGTATTCGCGCGAAAGGGGATGTAAAGATGTTGCGGGATGGACATTACATACCCGATATGCCTGAT
Organism: Janthinobacterium glycogeni; assembly: GCF_051380725.1. Lineage (NCBI taxonomy): Bacteria > Pseudomonadati > Pseudomonadota > Betaproteobacteria > Burkholderiales > Oxalobacteraceae > Janthinobacterium > Janthinobacterium glycogeni. The sequence goes on from NZ_JBNYXP010000005.1 coordinate 230,834, forward strand.
GCCACGGTGGCATTTGTGCTGGCACGGCGCGAACGAATTGACTTCTTGAGGCCATCGATATGGGACGATCCCGGAAATAAGTTTGTACAAGAGCAATTCAGGGCGATGTATTATCAGTTGATGGAATCTCTCGCGAAACCAGATAAGGAATTAGGCGCGGATTTTCCTCCCATCCCTCGCCAACCCACCGTCGCCGAATGGCTCGCCGCCGCCGCCGCCTTCGCCCAGCGGCCCGATATCCGCGGCGTCGGCTTGCACACCTTCGACAAACTCAATCCTTGGGAGAATCGCCCGCCGCGCGGCTGGAAACCGACGCCGTGGTTTCCCATTCCGTGGAATCGGGAACAGATGGAAACCTTCGACCGTCTGCCCTCGTTCGGCTTTGTGCACCGGCCCGTGTTCGTCAAGTTCGCGGATGAGGAGGGCAAGCCCGTCACGCGGCGTGACCAGCGCCAGAAACTGTTCAATGCGGGCTGGCAGCAGGCGCTGCAGACCTTGCCGGAAGCGGAGCGCGGCAAGGGGCCGGCGCGCATCGTGACCGGTACGGGAAACCAGCCGGAACAGTTGCTGATGTTGGAAAGCATGCTGCATGATTACACGGCGCAGGGCGGGCCGGAAATCGACAGCGGCAAGAGTGCGCAGTTCATCAATACGGATCTTCGCCTGGGCAACACGGGCGCGGCGACATGGTTCATGCAGATGGCCATCGGGGTGATGGGCAGCTATCGCGATGGCGGCGCCAGTGCGGCGATCAATCTGCGCGATAGTAACGAAGCGAGCATCATCTTCATCACGCCGCCATCGGACGCAACCCGCAAGAAGCAGGATGCGGGCGGCGATATCTTCCGCAGCCGCGTCACGCCGGCCGTCGACCCGGCCAACTACGCGGCGCCATCGGTGGAAGCCATCCTGGAAAGCTCGGCGGGCAAGTAGAACGGGAGGCAGCATGCGCAAAGTCATCCGTTTGGGCGACGCCACGTCGCACGGCGGCAAGGTGGTCAGCTGTGCCGCCACGCATTTTACGGTCAATGGGATTGCTGTCGCCTGCGTCGGGGACTTGTGCAGTTGCCCCATCAAGGGACATCAGGGCTGCAAGATTGCCAGCGGCTCGTCCCGGCATAGCATCAACGGCATCGCCATCGCCTTTGAGGGCGACACCGCCACCTGCGGCGCCAAGTTGCTCGCTGGCGGCACCAATTTCCGCACCTCCTGACGCGGCGCGCTCCTGGTATTTCCTGCTAACTATATAATCTGCGCTTGGGCGATACCCGTCCCTGAATGTCGATTGAAGGAATGCCATGCCCAGATATATCGTGCGCCCTTTGGCGCTGTGTGTAGTGTCGGCCGTCTGCCTCTCTGCCAGTGCCGCAGAGGCGGTGGTGGTGGATGCGCAACAGCGCGCGTCCTTGCTGGAATTTTATGCGCAGCAATACCCGGGCGAGCCGGCTGCGCGCACCGTGTTCGAGAGTGTGCCCGTGGTGGGCGGCAATGGCAGCGAAGTGGTGGGCAGCGTGGAAACGTCGCCCTACCGCGGCCATGGCGCGCTGTGCCGCACGCAGCGCACCAAGTTCGTGTTGCACGGCGAAGGCAAGCAGGCGCGCTGGCAGGAGGCGGGCATGGAATATTTCGCCTGGCTCGACCGTGGCACTTGCCGTCCCGTGGCCGAACCCGTGCGCATGCTGCAGCGCGTCCCCGATGCGGAACTGGAAGGTGTGTTGCTGTACCAGAAACCGCTGCTGGAGCGGGCGCGATTATTGATGGCGGGTAACACGGCCTGCGCGCCGCTGCGTGCGCTGAAGTTTACGCTGGCGGCCGTCGATGTGGGCGCCGCCGCACCGCGCGCCGAAGAGCGCTATGCGCTGGTGTTCAAGAGTGACCGCGACAGCTACGCCCGTGTCTGGCTGCGCAAGAGCGGCGCCCAGTATGACGCGTGGAATGTCACTTGCCCGCCGGTGCTGTAAGCTGCGCTCCCTCGATTGTTTTTTTGACTGTTGCAACCATGAACGAAAATTCCACTTCCGCCCGCAGCTGGGGCACCATCGTCACGCATAGCGACGAGATGGCCATCATTTACCGCTACGTTGACGCCTTTCATGACGACTGGGACCTGTCGTCGCAGCCGGACCGCATCATTATCGCCTGGCGTTACGAAGACGAAACGGGCATGCCCGCGCCGAACGAACGCGAGCATATGGAAGAGTTGGAAGCGGCGCTGGCGCCCGTCGTGGAAGAGGATGGCTTCGCCACCCTGGCGCTGGTGTCGACCGGTGAAAACCTGCGCGAATGGATTTATTACACGCAGTCGGGCGAAGAGTTTTTCAATCGCCTCAACACGGCGCTGGCGCCGCGTCCGAAGTTCCCGATTGAAATCCGCAGCGCGGCCGACCCCGCCTGGTCCACGTATGCAGGCTTCATGGCAGCCCTGCCGAAGTAATTACACCAATGCAGCCGTCACGATGCGCGTGGCGGCCGTGATGATGTCCTGATTCGTGTCCGCGTTTTTCTGTTCGCGCGTGTAGTACACGGCGATGACCAGCGGCGCGCCGCTGGGCGGGTAGGCGACGCCGATATCGTTGACGCTGCCATACGCGCCCGAACCCGTTTTATCCGCCACCTGCCAGCCGGCAGGCACGCCGGCGCGGATGCGCTTGTCGCCCGTCGTGTTGCCGCGCATCCAGGTGTCCAGTTGCTGGCGCTGCGGCGCCGGCAAGCTATGTCCCAACAACAACTGCTGCAAGCTGTGCGCCATCGACACGGGGCTGGCCGTGTCGCGCTCCTCGCCGGGAATGGCGCTATTCAATTCCGTTTCCCAGCGTTCCAGCTGGAACACCGTATTGCCGATGCTGCGCGCATAGGCCGTCACGGCTTGCGGCCCGCCTAATAATGTCATCAGGAAATTGGCCGCGCTATTGTCGCTGTACTGCAAGGTGGCGGCGCACAGGTCGGCCACGTTCATGCCGTCGGCCAGATGCTTTTCCGTGATGGGCGAATAGGTGACCAGTTCCTTTTTCTCGTAGCGCACGTGCTGCTCCAGCAAGCCCGGCTGGCTGACGCTGCGGGCCAGCACGGCGGCCGCCAGCATGGCCTTGAAGGTGCTGGCCAGCGGGAAGCGTTCGTCGGCGCGATAGGCAACGCGCAGCTCGCTGCCCAGGCGCCAGGCCGCCACACCGAGGCGTCCGCCTGCGGCGTGTTCCAGCGCGGCCAGCTGCGTCTGGGCGGCGGCGATGCCGGTGGCGGGCGCGGCAAACAGCAGCGGTGCCGGGCACAGCAGGGCGGCGCCGCCGGCCAGCAGGAAGTGGCGGCGGATGAGGTTCGGGGATTCAGTCATGGTCTGTAGGTGTTTTCGGAGTGGAAAGGGTGGCCAGCAGTTCGCCGATGGCGAGCAGGTTGGCCGGCTTGGTCAGATGGTGGTCGAAACCGGCCGCGCTCGATTGACTGCGGTCGTTTTCGGCGCCCCAGCCCGTCAATGCAACGAGCACGACGCTGGCGCCGGCCGGAATCCGGCGCAGCGCGCGCGCCACTTCGTAGCCGTTCATGCCGGGCAGCCCGATATCGAGGAAGATGACGTCTGGCAAGAATTGCGGCGCCATCTCCAGGGCTTGCGCGCCATCGTGGGCTACATGCGTGGCATGGCCCATCATGTCGAGCACGGCGGCAAGGGTTTCGGCAGCATCGACATTGTCGTCGACCACCAGTACGCGGAACTGGGGACCGCTGGCGGCGCTGGCCGGCAAGGCCGGTGCGGCGGGCGCTTCGGCTTCTGCCTCCAGCAGGGGCAGGCGCACCGTAAATGTGCTGCCCAGGCCGGCGCCGGGACTGGCCGCCGTGGCGCTGCCGCCATGCAGCTCGGCCAGGCGCCGCACCAGCGACAGGCCGATGCCCAGGCCGCCCTGCGCGCGGCCCATGTTCTGTCCCACCTGGGTAAACATGTCGAAGACAGTGGCCAGCGATTCGGCGGGAATGCCCACGCCGCTGTCCTGCACCTCGATCAGCGCCTCGTTGCCGTCGCGTATCGCGCGCAAGGCGATGTGGCCGCCGGCAGGGGTGTACTTGGCGGCATTGTTGAGCAAATTGCCCAGTACTTGCGCCAGCCGCGTGGGGTCGGCCTCGAGCGGCAGCGGCTGCTCGTCAAGCGTCACCTGCAACTGGTGATGGCTCGCTTCGATCAGCGGCATGCTCGTCTCCACGGCGCTGGCGATGATGGTTTTCAAGTCCGCGCGTTCGAGCTTGAGCTCGATCTGGCCCCGCGTGATGCGCGCCACGTCCAATAAATCATTGACCAGATGCACCATCTGATTGACTTGCCGCTCCATCACGTCGCGCACTCTCGCTACGGTGGCGGGCTTGTCGGCGGCCAGGCGCATGATCTGCAAGCCGTTGCGGATGGGCGCGAGCGGGTTGCGCAATTCGTGCGCCAGGGTGGCGAGGAATTCCGTCTTGCGCCTGTCCATCTCGGACAGGTTGTCGGCCAGCTGGCGCAATTGCTGCTCCGAGCGCTTGCGCTCGCTGATGTCGCTGAACAGCACCGTCAGCAGGCGGCTGCCGGGGCCGCCCAGGCGCGCGGCGAAGACTTCGAACCAGCGTTCCATGGCCACGGCTTCGTTTTCGTAGCGCACGGGTTCGCCCGTCTTGACGACCTGGTCGTACAGGTCGAACCAGTGCTGGTCGTGGTCGGGCACGAAGCTGCGGATGGTCTTGCCGATGGCATTGTCGAGGCCCGATTGCTTGACGAAGGCGGGGTTGCCTTCCAGGTAGCGGAAATCCACGGGGCGGCCTTGTTCGTCGTACAGCATTTCGATGACGCAAAAGCCCTGGTCCATCAGCTCGATCAGGGTGCGGTAGCGTTCCTCGCTGCGGCGCAGCGCATCTTCCACCTGTTTCTGGCGCGTGATGTCGAGCAGCACGCCCGGCAATTGCAGGGGCGTGCCATCGGGCGCGTATTCCGCGCGGCCCCGCGCGATGACCGAGCGGTACTGGCCATCGCCGGCGCCGACGCGGTAGCTGGCCTCGAACGGCGTGTGCGTGTGCAGTGCCTAGGCAATCTGCGCGCTGACTTGCTCGCGGTCATCCGGATGGATGATGTCCAGGTAGCTTGCCAGCGGCGCCGCCGTGGCCGCATCGGCATTGACGGGGAACAAGCGCGCCATATTGCTGTCGGCCGTGACCCGGTCGGCCACGATGTCCCAGTTCCAGGTGGCCACTTCGCCGGCCGCCAGGGTCAGGCGCAGGGTTTCCTCGTTCTGCTTGCTGGCCGTCAGGTCGAGCGAGATGCCGGACAGGGCGATCACGTTGCCGGCGCCGTCGCTGGCACAGGTGCCGCGCATGTGCGCCCAGTGCAGCGCGCCATCGGGCCAGCGCACGCGGATATCGATTTCGAAATCGCTGGCGCTGGCGATGGCGGCATGCACCACCGTTTGCCAGTGCTGCAGGTCGCCGTCGAGCATGGCGCCCGTCAGTTGCGCGTAGTCGATGTGGCTGTCAGGCGACAAGCCCAGATTGGCCTTGAAGGCATCGGAGCCGGCCATGCCGCCGCTGCCCAGATCGATCTCCCAGGTGCCCATGCGGCCGCCCTGCATGGCCAGGCGTAGCCGCTGTTCCGTCTGCCGTTGCTCGGTCACGTCGCAATGCGAGCCCAGCCATTCAAGAATGCTGCCGTCGGGCGCCAGCACGGGCAGCATGCGCACGAGCATATTGCGGTAGGCACCGCTGACGTGGCGCAGCCGGTATTCCGCTTCGAATATGCTGGTCAGGTGCGATGGCATGACGTAAGGCAAGTTGCGGTCATCCGGATGCAGGGCATTGACCCAGCCGCGGCCCAGCAGTTCGGCCTCGCTCTGGCCGGTGAAGGCACGCCAGGAGGGCTGGTCGGCATCGAACTGGCCGAAGGTTTTCGTGCTCCAGACAATGTCGCAATGGGCGCTCAGCAGCAGATGCGCCGCCTGGGTGGCGACGGTGGAAGACGGGACGGCGTTGCTGGGCTGGCTGGGTTCTGGCATGGAGGCGATCGACGATGGTGCAGGGGAGCTGCCGCCGCACTGGAATGGAACGGCCTGGCAGCGCAATTCTGGCGATATTACAACTATTTTTACGCTCTGGGCTGTCTTGCAGGACGCCAATTCCACTTTCCCTGGGGTGGCGAAAAAGTCGCGCCATGCGACAAGTCATCGGGGGAAATAGCAAGGAAATCGCAAGACAAGGACGCTATTGTGGCTGAATAACCACTAGTCAGGCCTTTATGTTGATGAATGAATATTTTACATAACAATATTCTTGCAGCGCATCAGGCGCTTGAATTAAATTGGCGCCTTACTTAAAAGTTGGTGTTCATCAGACATCCCGGAGATGCGGCCAGACCGCTGTCAGCTTGGACGACAGCCAGGGCAGAGCCAGTGACGCCAAGAGCGGAGAAACATCCGCTCGCGCTGTTGCACCGAAATGGTGCAAACGATCATCCAGCGCCGTACATAACCCGGAGACAGGTTTCGCAATTCTTTTTTAAACTTCTGGGAAACAACATGATCAAGATGTCCAAGATGCACAAGCGTTTGTGCGCCAAAAGCGCCGCCATGCTGGCACTGTCCGCTGCCTTGCCTATCGGCTCGGCTTACGCTGATGAAGTCGCTGCTGATACGACCCCTGCCGCCAGCCAGCTGGAAACCGTGACCGTGACGGCGCAGCGCCGCAAGGAAAATATCCGCGACGTGCCCGTCTCCGTGTCGCTGCTGCGCGACGAGAAGCTCGACGTGCTCGTGTCCGGTGGACAAGACATTCGCGTGCTGGCCGGCAAAGTGCCGAGCCTGAACGTGGAATCGTCGAATGGCCGCACCTTCCCCCGCTTCTACATCCGCGGCTATGGCAATACCGACTTCAACATCTTTGCATCGCAACCTGTTTCCCTGATTTACGACGATGTCGTGCAAGAAAATCCCATCCTCAAGGGCTATCCGATTTTCGACGTGGCTGGCGTGGAAGTGCTGCGCGGCCCGCAAGGCACTTTGTTCGGCCGCAACACGCCTGCCGGCGTGGTCAAGTTCGAATCCGTCAAGCCGAACCTGGACAAGGTTGAAGGCTATTACAACGTTTCCGCCGCCACGCACAACACCACCAACTTCGACGGCGCCGTCAACGTGCCGCTGAGCAAAGAATGGGCGCTGCGTTTCTCGACCCTGCGCCAGCACCGCGACGATTACGTCGACAACACGTTTACTGGCCAGAAGAATGCGCTGGACGGTTACAACGAACACGCGGAACGCGTGCAACTGATGTACGCACCGAACACCACCTTCAATGCCCTGTTCAATGTGCACCAGCGCAACACCACGGGCAGCGCGCGCGTCTTCTACGCCAACATGATCAAGCAGGGCACGAACGACATCGTCGACGGTTTCGACCCGAACAAGTCGTTCACGAATGCGCCGAACTTCCAGCGCCTGCGCACCAACGGCGCCAGCGCCCGCCTGAGCTGGGACCTGGACGGCGTCAAACTGTACTCGATCACCGGCTTTGAACAGGTCGGCAATTACGTCTCGCATGGCGACATCGACGGCGGCGCACCGAACGGACTTGGCCCGACCAGCCCCAACTTCATTCCTTTCCAGGTTGAAACGGCTGGCGGCATCACCAGCGTGAAACAATACTCGCAAGAGTTCCGCGCCGAATCGAAGAATGCGGGCCCGCTCAATTGGCAGGCTGGCGTGTATTACTTCAATGAAAACGCCAACGGTTTCACCGACAACTTCGATACCGACACGCACGTGTTGACCACGCACCTGGCCAGCCGCCAGAAGAATTCGGCCTGGGCCACGTTTGGTTCCGTCAATTACGCCGTCAACGATGACTTCATGCTGCGCGCCGGTTTGCGCTACACCAAGGACAAGAAGAATTTCAACACGGTGGAAGCGACCAACATCGTGCAGGTCAACCCGACCAGCGCCGATGTCAGCAAAGCCAAGGTCAACTGGGATTTGAGCGGCACCTATAAATACAACAAGGACGTGAACTTCTACGCGCGTATCGCCACCGGTTTCCGCGCGCCAAGTATCGCCCCGGCCAGCGACAAGGTGTCCGTGACAGTTGCCGATGCGGAAACCATTACCTCGTACGAAGCCGGTATCAAGGCCGACTTGTTCAACCGTCGTGCCCGCGTCGCGTTCAGCGTGTACGACTACCAGGTGAAAAACCAGCAGCTGACGGTCGTGGGCGGCACGTCGAACGTGACGCGCCTGATCAATGCCGCCAAGACGAACGGCCGCGGCGCCGAGCTGGAACTGGAAGGTTTTGTCACGCCGAGCCTGAAGATGTCGCTGGGCGGTAGCTACAACTTCACGGAAATCAAGGACCCGAGCCTGTCGATCGCCACCTGCGCACAGACGCGCTGCACCGTGACCGATCCGCTGACCACCGGCAACCGTGCCGTCATCAACGGTAATCCATTGCCGCAAGCACCGAAGTGGACGATCACCGCCACGGGCCGCTATTCGATCCCGATGGAAAACGGCGAATTCTTCGTCTTCACGGACTGGGCGTACCGCAGCAAGATCAACTTCTTCCTGTATGAGGCAACCGAGTTCACCGGCAAGCCGATGGTCGAAGGCGGCTTGCGCGTGGGCTACACCTGGGATGCCGGCAAATATGAAATGGCCGTTTTTGGCCGTAACATCACCGACACCCAGCGCATCACGGGCGCCATCGACTTCAACAACCGCACGGGCTTCATCAATGAGCCGCGTCAGTTTGGCGTGCAGTTCAAGGGCAACTTCTAATTGCCAGACTTCAGGTGCCGGCCATGTGCTGGTGCCTGTATTGCTACCCGCCCGGTTCGCCGCGGCGGGTTTTTTTATGGGTGCTCGGGAAGCTGCGCCAGCCGCTGTGCCCACGCGGGAATCGCTTGCCGCCAGAAATCGTCGATGGACTCGGCGCGCACGTCGAGGCCGAGGAAGCGTGCTGCCGGCAGCAAGGCCGAGGCCAGCAGGTCGGCAGCATTGCTTGTCGTATCGAAGGCGAGGGCGCCCGTCTGCTTCGACAGTTTTTCGCCACTGTCGTTCGTGACGACGGGCACGTGCAGGAAACCGGGATGGGGCAGCCCCAGCACATCCTGCAGATACAGCTGGCGCGGCGTGGAATCGAGCAAGTCCGCGCCGCGCACCACCTGCGTGATGCCCTGTGCGCCATCGTCGACCACCACGGCCAGCTGATACGCCCAGTAGCCATCGCCGCGCAGCACGATGAAGTCGCCCACTTCACCGGCCAGATCCTGCCGCTGCGGACCCGCCCAGCGGTCGGCAAACGCGTACACCGCATCGGCCCCCTGCGGTACCCGCAGCCGCAAGGCTCGCGCCGCCTTGCCCGGCGCCAAGCCGTGGCGGCAAGTGCCCGGATACACGGCGGCTGCGCCCTTGGGCCCGCCCGCCTGCAGCACCGAATCGTGGATTTCCTTGCGCGAACAGCCGCACGCATACACAAGGCCATCATCCTGCAACTGTTTCAGCGCCGCCTCGTACAGCGGCAAGCGCTTGCTCTGCCACGTCGCCTCGCCATCCCACTGCATGCCGCAGCGCTGCAGGCTGGCCAGGATGCCCAGATCGGCACCCTCGACATTGCGGTCATAGTCCAGGTCCTCGATACGCAGCAGCCACGTTCCATGATGCACCTTGGCATCGAGATAACTGGCCATGGCGGCAACGAGCGAACCCATGTGCAGAGGGCCGGAGGGGGAGGGGGCGAAGCGGCCGATGTAGGGGGAGGTGGGAAAAGAAGTGTTCATTCGTGCAGGCGCATTTGGCTACGTCGGTAGTCTACGCTTGTGGAGTTGGCTATGGTTGGAGTCCAGTATCGGGGAGCGAACGAGGTGTGTCAAATCGGGCGACAGGTTAGTTAATTAGTAAATACTCTACTTTATTGAAAATCTCTGCTATCTCCTCTTTGCAATAGTGGGGATCATTTAATTCCCGCCATTGAATGCCAGATAATTTTTTATTTTCCTCATGAAATTTATCTCTGAAGCTAACTACAATGCTTCCATTGTTTGGCCAGTTATTGTTGCTTATGCTTTTTAGTATATTTCCTCTTTCCATCTCATTTATTAGTGCGATCATTATATTTTTTGGCATATGTTCCAGATGATCTACCCATTCGCATTTTCTATTTTTTATTTTTTCAATATTTCTTTTATTTTCTTCAAGTATTTTTTCTTCACTCCATGATCTAGGATATATGAAGTCGTATGTGGGATTTTCTTTGGTTCCATTGTTTTTCCAGTATTTTTTATTTTTCATCTGAATTTATATCTTTCTTCTTATTCCAGGGGTGAGGCTGCTTATGTCTGATGGGGAAACGTAATATTGTGTTGCGCCACCGCTACCAAATTGTGTATTTGCTGTTGCAATTCCTTTTGCTACGCAAATATCTTTGTTTACGCGATAGACTTGTACTTCTGTCCTCATAGATCGTGGATTGCCCATGCTATCTTTCCCTGCGGTTACCTGGGTTAGCTCATGATACTTCTTTACGTCGCCGGCTGATTTCATTAGGGTATGATTTGTGACGCCAAAGCCTGGTGCTGCTCCTGGTGATAAGGAATATAAAATTGTCCCCTTTTTTAATACCATATTGGTATAAGTATCTACAAAAGCGTAAGGATTGTTTGGGTAGGTTGCTGTTCCTTGAGTTGCCCTTGCTTCGGATGCAGGATCCTTCCCAGCGCAAGGGTTGCAAGGTGTATTTTTTTGGCATCCAGCAGACAAACCCAGTGGATCGATCCATTGGGTTGGTGATTGAACATAAGTATATCCGTTCAGCCCTCCTAATAATCCTATCGGATCCTGCGTTAAGTACCTTGCAATGCCAGCGTCATAGTAGCGATACCGGTTATAAAAAAGTCCAGTCTCTTGATCCTCATACTGCCCCTGAAACCGCAGCGGTTGCCCGATTTCTCCTTCAGCATGAAGCAAACGCCCCCAGGCTTTGTAGCGCCCGCTCCAGACCACGTTTCCTTGCGCATCCGTCAGCTCGCGCGGCGTGCCCAGGTGGTCGCAGTGGTAGTGGGTGATGCGGTCGTGTGATGCTGCGTCATCGGCTGCCGCCTGGGTACGCTGCCATGCCGATACCTGATGCGCCTCTATGTCCGCCTGTTCTTGCGCAATCGCTGCCTGCAGTTCGGCGTCGTGCCGGGTGGCCGGTAAATCCCATTGCGCGACGCGCGGCAGGTGGACGGCGCTTGCCTGGCGACAGGCTGGCGAAGCGATTCTGGCCAGCGGCACGAAGCTGTCTGGCTCGTACAAATATGTGACCGTTTCTTCGTGCCCAAGTTCCTGTACCAGTGTGTCGCCGTCCCACACGAAGAAGGTGGTGGCGGCGCTCGTGCGTGCGGGCTGGTCTTTGGTGATGTCTTGCCGATTGCTCCAGCGTGCTTCCTCTACCCGTTTGGCGATGCGGCGGCTGAAGGCATCATAAAAGTAGCGGGCGCGGTGGCGCGACTGGCGTTCCGTCCTGGTGGCGTGGCTGAGGCGGTTCTCGGCGTCGTATTGCAGTTCCAGGTCGCTCCACGTCGATTCCCTGCCCGGTGGATGGAAGCGCTTGCCGGTGGCATTGCCTTGCTCGTCGTAAGCGTATTCGGTATCGCCGTAGTTGTTCAGGACGTTGCCGGGGGCGGGAGCTTTATCGACCAGATTGCCTGCGGGGTCGAAGGCGAAGCGTTCGGCCAGGCCCGGCTGCACGGCGGCCAGCAGCTGGCCGACGGGATCGTAGGTATAGCTGAGTTTGCCGAGCGGGCCGGCAGCCGTGGAACCCGTTTGGAAAATAGTGGTCAGGTTGCCTTGCGCATCGTAGTCGAAGCGGCGTTCGCGCACAGGGGCGGGTGCGTCGGCGCCGCGTGCCAGGGTCAGCTGGGTGAGCCGTGATTGCGGGTCGTACTGGCGCGTGGCCAGCAAGCCGCTGTTGCCCAGCTGCCGCTGCTTTTCGCGGTGCAGTTTGTCGCGCTCGACATCGACCACGGCCTTGCCTTGCCACAGCACGCCATGCCAGTGGCCGGAGCCGTAGCGCAGGGTATCGATGCGGCGGCCATTCGGCAAGACCGTCTGGATGCGGTTGCCCAGTTCGTCATAAGAGTGCGTCATGACAAAGCTGGCATCCGGCGCGCGCGGGGCGTTGGGCAGCCTGCCGACGTCGGGCAGGGATTGCAGAAAATATGCGCTGCGCTCTTCGGTCAACTGGCCCAGCGCATCGTGGCTAAAGCGCTGTTCGGCTTGCGGGGCGGAGACGGCCGTCAGCCGCCCCAGCGCATCGTAGGCGTAGCGCACCACGCCGTCCGCCGTGGTCTTGACTTGCAACAAACCAAGCGCGTCGCGCAGCAGTTGCGTGCGCTGGCTGCCGCACTCGGTGGCGGTCAGGTTGCCGGCCTGGTCATAGCTGTATTGCGTGCGCTTGCCGTCGAAGCCCGTTTCCGACGCCAGCCAGCCTTCCGCGTGATACGCGAGCCGGTAGCTTTCGCCCTTGGCGTTGATCAATTCCGTCAGTTGCAGCGCGGCATCGTAGCGATACTGCACGGTCTGGCCGATGGCGTCCGTGCGCTCCACGGGCAAGCCCTGACCGTTGTAGCGGTAGCGCGTCTGCTGACCGGCCGCATCCACGTGCAGGAGCAGATTGCCGTCCGCATCGTAGGCGTACTGTTCCCGCGTTTGATCGGGCGCCGTGAGACGGATCAGCCGGCCAAGGGCGTCATAGGCATAGCGGGTGGCATGGCCCAGTGCATCGCGGGCCGCTTCCAGCTGCCCCAGTGCATCGTAGCGGTATTCGCTGGTATGGCCGGAGCAATCCGTGTAGCTGGTCAGCGAACCCTGGCGGTTGTATTGAAAATGCTTGCTGCCGCCCCTAGCGTCGATCAGCTCCACCAACTGGCCGCGCTGGTCGTAGCGGTAGCGCGTAACGTGGCCCAGGGCGTCCGTGATGCTGACGGGACGGCCTGCCGCATCGTATTCGCGGCGTGTGATATTGCCCAGCGCATCCGTGAAGGCGACGGGCTGGTTCTGGCCGTCGTAGTCGATGTTGCTGCTGTGCCCCTTGGCATCGGTGCTGCGGGTCAGGTTGCCGGCCGCATCGTAGGCATAGCGCATGGCGGCGCCGTTGGCGTCGATATCGGCCAGCAGCATGCCGTCGCGGTCCCATTCGCGCCGGCCCAGCGAGGCGGCCTTGCCATCGATGACGCGGCGCACCTCGGTGACCAGCCAGTTGGCGTCGAATGTGTATTCGAGGACACCGCCGTTTTCCGTGACCCGGCTGGTGTCGTTGTCCACGTAATCGATGCGCATGTGCTCGCTGCCATCGCACGCCCGGGTGGCGATGGCGCGCGCCTGGTAGCTGTCGGCCAGGGTGACGGGGAAACGTTCGGCCAGCTCCGGTTCGCTCAATGGAGAACCGCTCCAGCGGGCGCGCAGCGCGTCCAGGCTGATCCACTCGAGTTCGTAGGTGAAACCCGTGTAACTGCTGCATGAGGTGAGCAGGTGGTGACGATAGCTGTAGCGGCGCGTGTCGCCCAGCGCATTCGACTGGCTGACCAGGTTGTAGCGTGGCGGGAAGGGCGCCTGGGCATCGTTTGTCTCAACGGCATAGTCGTAGCGGACGTGGCAGAGGCGGCTGCCGTCGGGCAATACCTCGTCGATGCTGCCGATGTGGATGGCCGTTTCCTCAGCTCCGCGCATGGCTTCGAGCACACCGCCATCGTCGCTGCGCAGGCGCAGCAGCACTGCGCCTAGTTTGGCATCCGTGAAGCGTTCGATGCTGATGCCGCGTCCATCGCGCCCTTCGCTGCGCACAAGCGCAAAGCGCTGCGTGGCGATGGGAGCGGACGGGGCCAGCATGGCGTTGACGCCATCGTAGCCGTGCGGCAGCCAGCCGTCTTCCGCGTGCGCGTAGCGGTCGACGCTGCCGTCGCGCCATAGCACGGTAAAGGTGTCGGCGCCGTCGCGCGTGAGCGTAAAACCTTCCTTGCGGCTGTCGTGCCGCTGGCCCGGTTCCAGGTGCGGCAGGCGCAGGGCGCGGCCGCTGTCGTCGTGGTAGACGATGCCTGCTTCGCACAGCGACAGGCTGGTGGTGTAGGGCGTGGACCAGCGCGCACCCAGCAAGCCTCCGTCTTCGCATGCGGCGCCGGAGCGGTAGCAGCGCGTCCAGGCGATGGGGATGCTGCGTTCGAGTACGAAATCCGTCTGGTACAGGATTTCCTGGCCCGTGCCGAAATGCACGGGCTTGCGGCCCTTGACGGGTTTTTTCGCGGGCCCGCTATCCTTGGGGCAGCAGTCGGACGGCGGCTCCGATTTCGGTTCTTTCTTGCCACGGCTCTTGCCGTCGTCGCCGCCGTTTTTGGGGGGAGGTTTGTCGAGTTTTGGGGGCAGCTTGTCCGGCTTTTTTCCGACCAGCTTTTCCTTCACCTTCTTGATGGTCGGCGCCGCTTTTTTGCCGAGGAATTTGCTCAGTATTTTTCCGCCAGGAATCTTGCTGAAGAGCGCTGTTTGCAGTACTGTGCCTGCCGCATTCGTGACGATGTCTGAGGCTGTATTGAGCAAATCTGGTGTCTTGCCTGTCAATAGGTAGTCGGCCGCCTGGTCGAGCACCGTGGCCGACGCTTCCATTGCCGTGCCTGTTGCAACGGTCGCCGTGCCGGCAACCGCGCCCGCTGCCGCCCCCGTTTCCATCGCGGCGGCAACGGGGGCGCCAACTCCCGTGGCCGCCACGCCAACGCCAGCCACTCCCAGCACGGCGCTGCCTGTCAGAACGGCGCCGCCCGCCTCTACCAGATCTTCGGCGGCGCCATGCATTTTCTTCGAACCATGCTCCTTGTAATCCTGTGCCGCTTCCCGTATCGCCGCCTTCAGGTCCTTGAGCACGGGCTTGGCCGCCTCCCCACCCCGTTCATAAATCTTGCCCACGGTATTGCGCGAATTCATCCACACTTCGCGCCCCATCTGCACCAGATTGGCGCCATTGGCGCGGTGGATGGGGCTGGCGACCTTGGTGTCGACCTGCTTGCCGACGGTGCCGCTCTTGACGCCGCCCGCCTTGCCGGCCGCGTCGCCCCTGACGGTGGGAATGGTGCTGCGCTGATGCAGGATGACGGGTTCGCTGTGCGACTTGACGTTGGGCGAGGCGTTCTGCGCCTCTGAAAATTCGCCGATGATGCTGTAGGGAATAGGCGGCGTGCTGGAGCCGACTGGCGTCTTGCAAATGTCGGGGCTGAGGCTGACGCAATAGAAGCGCGAGGCTTTGGTGACGGTTTCATTCGTCATGGTTTCTTGCCCTGCTTGGCGGCTTCGCTTAGTGCTTCCTGCGCCTGTTCCAGCAGTTCGATACGGGCGATCTGCGCCGGCTCCATCAGGTGCAGCAGGCGCGAGGCGACCTGGCCCGCGTCGGCCGGCACGATGGCGCGCCAGACCAGTTCCATGGTGGCCGCCTCAGGATCGATCAGAACCGTATCGATGGCCAGGCGCCAGACGAGCAACTGGTCGTTCTTGTCCGCCAGCAGCAGGCACATTACTTGTTCGGGCAAGGCGAAGCGCAGCACGGTGTTGCCGCGCGGGTCGATGCGGGCCGAGTGATGGTCGTGGCGGCACAGATTGGTCAAGCTGAATTGTTCCCGTCCCGCCAGGTACGGACATTGCTGGTCGGGCGGCGTGCCGTTCCAGTACGCGAAATCGAAGTCCTCGGGCAGGGCGGGGATGTCGTCGGCATCCCATTGATCCTTGACGACGATGTTGCCGGCCAGCGCGCGGCGCGGCAGCCAGCCACGGCCGATAACGGCCAGCCCCGCCGGTGGCGGCAGCTCCTTGCCGCCCGCGCCTTGCCAGAACTGGGCGGCCGTGCAGGGCAGCGATGGATGCGTGATACGGGGCGCGGGCAGCTCATCGATATGTTTCGCATCCAGGTACCAGTGCCGCGCGAAACCGCGACCCAGCGGGTTGGCCTGGCAGGAATCGTGCGCCGCCGCGTTGCAGTCATCGGCCTCGATGCGGCATTGCCCTCCATACGCGTAGCTGTAGTGCAGCGGCAATTGCAGGAACGCTTGCGGTGCGGATAGCTGCCACGGATTGGGCCGCAGCAAGCCCATCGTGGCGACGCGGGCACAGCCCTGCGCCAGGCGCGTCAGCATGGCTTTCTTGCGGAAGGCGCGCTCGCCACTCACTTGCAGGGTCTTGTCGACCAGAATCTTCTTTTCCGACTGCACCTTGAGGTTGACGAGAAATTGCGGCAGGACCTGGCCGCGCGGCGCGTGCGCCACGCCATTGACGATCACGTCGCAACGCGGTTTATAGGGCGCGAAGTCGCTTTCCTGCACGGTGCCCGCCTGCGTGTCGCCGTCCAGGTGCCGGTCTTCCGTGGCCAGCGGCGATGGGTGCGCCATGGGCAGCAGGCTGGCCAGGCCGTCCGCGTCGCAGGGGCCAAGCGTGTAGCCCATGCGCGCCACCACCACATGGAAGGCCGCGCCAAACTGGTCGACCATGTCGAACTGGCTGGCCGCGTGCGGCGTGCGGTTGTCGAACAGCAGGTTGGGGATGTTGAAATGGGCTGTGCCGGCGTCGTTCATCGTCAGCCCGGATTGTTGTCGATGTCGTCGCCGTGGATCTGCACCTTCGATCTGCCGCGGATGATGATTTCATCGGCAACGAGTTCGATGCGTCCCGGCGTGATGGTGATACTGGACGTGCCGACCGTCATCGTGTGCGAATCGGCGGCCGTGAGCGTGCTGTCGGCGCCGACGATGACGCTTTTCGCCAGGCCGATCTGCTCGGCCTGCGCCAGCACGACGGTGGTGTTCATGGCGCCGATGACGGTGGTCTGGTAGGCGGCGCCGATGGTCAGCACCTTGGCCAGGCCGATGGTTTCGTCCTTGGCCAGGGTCACCCGTTCCGAACGGTGGCCGTCGATCTGCACCTGCTCGTTGCCGCCCACGTGTTCGCGGCGGTTGTCGCCGATGTCGATGTGCTCGTCATGGTCCACGCGCTCACGGCGGTTGTTGTGCACGGTGATGTCTTCATCGTGGTCCACCGTTTCCGTGCGGTCGCGCTTGACGTGCACGGTTTCATCGCGGTCGATGGTTTTGCGGCGATCGTTACCGACCCAGTGCGATTCGTCGTGCTCGACTTCGATGCGCTGGTCTTTTTCCGCATGCAGCCACAGCTCTTCCGCGTCCTTGCGGTCCTCGAAACGCAGGGCGTTGGCATGCGCGCCAGAACCTTTTTTCGAGGAACGGCTCAGCATGCCGCTCTGCGTCTTGTTGGCCGGCAGCTCCCATGGCGGCATATTACGCGCGTTGTAGACGCAGCCGATGATGAGGGGCATGGCGACGTTACCGTCGAGAAATTGCACGGCCACTTCCATGCCCACCCTGGGCAGGCTGATGTGGCCGAAATTCGGGCCGGCCCAGTTCGATATCACCCGTATCCACGGCGAACTCTTGTCGTCGAAGGTGCCCAGGCGGTCCCAGTGGAATTGCACTTTGACGCGCCCGTAACCATCCGTGTGGATTTCCTCGCCGGGCGGCCCGACGACGGTGGCCGTTTGCACGCCGTAGATCTTCGGTTCGCGGCTGTGGAAATTGCGTCCCGGGCGCCAGGGGATGGCGCGGGGGATGCACGTAAATGTGTTGCTGTAGTGCGAGGTGGCGCCATGTCCTTGCTGGTAGTTGTTGCTGGCGTAGTGGTGCACGGACAGGATCAGGTATTCGCTGGCCGCGCTGTCGAAATGCCCGCCCAGGGTGAACCAGCGTCCCGGTTGCGCCGTGCGGTCGTTACCCTGCGCCTCGAACAGCTGGCCCTGGGCGTCGCGCTCTTCCATGCGGCGCTGCGCCAGCGCCTCGCCGTCGTCGAGGTTTTTAAAGCCGTAGCTGCCCGTGTTTTCATACACTTCCAGGGACGGCACGGCGCCTTGCCGGTTCAACGAGTCGCGGCTGGCGCGGGCGCTGCGCGGATTCTTGAAGTTGAAACTGGCCACCGTCATCTGGGCCGGGGCCATGCGCCGCACCGTGCTCCATTGATGCACGCCATCGTCTTCCAGGGAACCGGCCTGGTGCTGGAAGGGCATGGCGTTCGATTCTCCATCGATTGGCTTGCCGGTAGTGCTGTCGTCGTCCAGCCACAAGGTGTGGCCGTCAAGGCGGTGTTCGTAGCGGTAGTGCCAGCCCAGCTGTTCCCAATGCCGGTGCAGCAGGTTGTGGTCGCTCTCGTTGTGCTGGCACGTGTAGGTGATGGCGGGGTCCAGGCCGCTGGCTGCCAGCTTGTAGTCGCGCATCAGGTAGTCATCGAAGACCTTGTCCGTCAGCGCCGCCACCGTCAAGCCGTGGAAGGCGACATTGTTTTGCCGCAAGTGCAGGTGCGACAGCCACGGTTCCAGCACCATCTCGTAAAACGCGAAGCCGCCGTCCGCGCGCAGGAAGCGGAATTCGAACACGTAACCATTGAAGTAGCGCAAGGTGCCGTCTTCGCGCACCAGTTCGATGGTCACCATCTTGCCCATCACTTTGTCGAGCGCGATGCTGGCATTATCGGACAGCACTTCCACCACATAGGAAAAGTCGCGCGACAGGCTTTCGCTGGCAGCCAGGCTGTTGGCCAGGAACTGGATGTGGGCCGGGCCGTCGCCATGCGGAAAGTGCAGGCGCAGCAGGCGCTGGCCCTGCATGTCGCCCAGTAATGTCGTCCATGCCGCCGTCGTATCGGGGAACTGGCTCATCGTGCATCGCTTTACGTTAGGAATTGTTGGCCGACTGTAGCAATAGCGAACACAAGCGTTTTTGCGCGGCAACAAGATTCAATCGTTGAGTGAGGGCATCAATTGCATTTCGTAATGCATGTCGTCGCGGTGGCGCGGCGTTGTTGCCTCGCCGAGGAAACTGTTGCGGCCGAGGCCAGCTTGCCCGGCAGCCGTCAACGCCATTCCCCGTACATCGCTGGCGCGCAGCACCAGCACGATGTCGTAGCGCACGAGCGGCTGGCGGAACAGCATCAGCATGTGCCGCAGCGCCTTGCTGGCAGGGGCGCGCGGCAGGAAGCCGGCGTGCTGTTCCGCAGTGAGCGGGCCGAGGCGCAGGCGCACGGCCAGGTCGGGGCGGCGGCAGCGTTCGCCGACCGTGGCGTGCCGGCCCAGTACGGCATTTGCCATGCCCAGCACCGTTTGTTCGCGCGGCGCCAGCACGTCCATGGCGCCCGTCGCCTCGTCGATATGGCAGGGCACGCCGAAGTGGTCGGCGAGGATGCGCGCCATGACGATGGATGAGATGTTGCGCTGCTGGAGCAAGCCGCTGTACAGGCCGGCCGCCGCCTCGTCCTGGCTTGGGCGGCATGCGGCCACGGCCAGCAGGCGCGCCAGGAAGTTCCCGCTGTGGCCGGCCTGCTCGATGCGGTATTTTTGCCAGGCCTGGTAAAACAGGGCCACGGCGCGGCTGGAAAACAGGTCGAGAAAAGCCCGCGGACTGGTGTCGCGTTCGCTATGCTGGCGCGCGGCGATGCGCTCCGAATAGTGGCTGGGCAAGCTGCCCTGGCAACCCAGCAGGCCCATGAAGGCGGGCGTGATGTGGATGTGCTGGTCGTGGCCGGACAGCAGCGCTTGCAGCAAGGTATCCGCATCGGCGATGCCGTTGGTCGTGAGCGCCTCGATCTGGCTGGCTGGAAAGCGCAGCGAGACGCTATTGTCGAAGCGCATGACCTTCGCCAGCGCCGTGTGCTCATCGATGCCGTGTTCGGCCAGCCACGCCAGCAGCAGGCGCAGCGCCTGGAAGCACTCGAAGCGCTGCGGCGCGTCGAGCAATTGCTGGATCACGCTGGGGTGGCGTCGGCGCTGCGTTCCGGGCATCGCAGGATTTCCTCGCCGCTGCGATGGGACAGCAGCGTTAGTTGGCTAAAGCAGTTGAGCTGGCTGTTCAGGGCGAAGTAGCGCTGCAGCACCTGGGCAAAAATATAGATGCTGGTGCCGACGAAGGCTTGCTCGTCGATGCCTAGGCGGATGGCGATGCCGGGCATCAAGGTGGGAAACGGTAGCGTTGGCATCCACGCGCGCGTGCTGCCGTGGTCGAGCGTGACGATGCCCTGGATCAGACGCTGCGTGGCGGGCGAGCGGGGCAGGTCGTACAGGCTGAGCATTTTCTGGAATTCGCCCAGGCCAGCCTGCGTCAGGCTCGAGTAATTGAGCGACAGGTGCGCAATCAGGCGCCAGTGCGTGTCCGTGAGAAAACGCATGCTGGGCGTGGGCTTGCGCAGGAAGCGCGCGGGGATGTCATCGGGCACGTCTTCGGCCAGCAGGTCGCCGCCGGGTGAGCCGTAGTGCAATTGCGTGGGCAAGTCGCGGTTGCTGCACAGCAGCTGCGTCGAGACGGTGGCGCAGGCCGCGCTGTCCGGGGAAAACTGCGGGTCGATCAGGCTCAGGCGCATTTCATGGCCGGGGCTGATGGTCGCCACGGTTTCATCGCGGCGCGCCAGCCAGTATTGGCCATGCTCGGTCTGAGAACCCTGCAGCGTGGCATACAGCGGCAAGAAAGTGCTCAGACGCTCGCCGGCCTCGTCCTTGCGCACCAGGGTGACGGTCTCGATGCTGTGGATGTCGTAGGCAAACGCATGCGTGGCATCGGCCACCAGCGCGTAGTCGGGCTCCGTGTGCGTGAGGCGGATGGGCACGCCGGACTTGGCAAACAGGCTGACGACGGGCGTGCAGCCGGGCAGCAGGTTGTCGCGGCTGACGCCGGACAGGAGCCGCGCCTCGTGGCTGTCGCTGCGCACGCCCTTGAGCGGCAGATGCAAGGTGAACTGGCGGCATTGTTTCGGCAGCAAGGGCGCCAGCAGGGACCATCCGATATCGATGAAATGGAATTTTTCCGGAAAAGCGAAATACTCGGTCAGCAGGCGCAGGGCCGGGTGCGAGCGGGCGGAAATGGGGATCAGCGCGTCCTCGTCCGCATACCCGGCCGGCGCCAGCGGCGCGCCGTCGACGGCTTGCCACGGACTGTGTTCGTCCAGCGCCACATACGCGCCCGCGCCGCGCAGGAAGAGGGCGTCGAGCAGGGCCGCGCGCACGGACGGTTCGCCATCGGCAAACAGGCGCAGGCTGGAAAAACCGGCCTGGTCCAGGTGGTACTGCTCGCTGCAGCTGGTGAACTGAATGCTGAGCAAGGCGCTGGCGCCGGCGGGCAGGCGCAGGCCGGGCGGCGCGTCGATGAGCGGCGAAAAATGCAGGCTAGAAATAGCCAGCGGCGCCAGGGTCACGTCATACGCGCTGGTGAACTTGCACGCGACGCCCTGCACCGGTTGCGAGCGCAGCACCGTGCCGCGTGGAACATGCGTCAGCTGGGCAAGCTGGCCGCCGCCCGGCGCTTCGTCGGCGGCGATGCGCACGATGGAGCACGAGGGAAAGGGCCGCAGGTAGTGCGGATACAAAGTTTCCAACAGTGAATTGGTGAATTGCGGATAGGCGTCGTCGAGGCGCTTGGCGACCCTGGCCGTGAGCAGGGCGACGGACTGGATCAGGCGCTCGACATGCGGGTCTTCGCACGTCTCGCCGGCGATCAGCAGGCGCCCGGCCGCCTTCGGATAGCGGCTGGAAAACTCGCGCGTGTACTGGCGGAACAGGCCCAGCTCGCGCTCGTAATACGGCAATAGTTGTTCCACGGTCGCGCTCTCCGCCAGCAGGAAAGCTTCATGCTGGCATCAGGCGCGACCGTGTGTGTTGATGCGTGACAATGATTCTTAGAAATGGTATTCCGCGCGCACCATCGGCGTCTTCGCCGTCTGGCCCACGTTGCCCGTGGTGGCGGGTGAGTTGCCGAACTTGTTCTTCCAGTACTGGTATTCCAGGCCCACGCGGAAGGTGTTCTTGGCGCTGCCCAGGGCCGCGCCCACGTCGTACATCACCTGCATGTCGATATTCGTTTCCACCGCCGTGTCGCGCCCCACTTCATCCTTGCCTTTGGAATCGATGAGGTTAAAGAAACCTTCGAACGAGAACAGCGGCGACAGGGGAATGGCCCAGGCGCCCGTCAGCATGGCGTGCGTTTTATACGTGTAGCGGCCCGTCACTTGCGAGATGGGCGGGAAGGCGCCGCTGGGGGCGTTGCTTTCGCGCAGCAACAGCAGACTGGTGTTGAAGAAGCCGGGCACGTCCCACATCAGGGTCGGGCCGGCCACCAGCATGCGCTTGCGCGAATTGTAGCCGACGTCATTTTTTGTGTTGACGTCGAAACCGAGGGTGACGCCGACGCCGCGCACGGGGCCGAACTTGATGTCGCTGCCGCGCACCTTGCCGATGTCGATGGTGTTGCGGTACACCAGGTAGGCTTCCTGCGCGCCGGACGTCTTGCCGAGCGCGCCAGGGTCCTTGCTGTCGGACATCAGGAAATCGAGGTTGACGAAATTGCTGCCGTATTTGTAGCCGCTGGCGTGCGTGATGGCGAAGATGTTTTTCTTGATGTGGTCCGGATTGAACGGTTCGCGGTAATCATTGCCGGCGCGCCAGCTCAGCGCGGTATCGCTCCATTCGGCAGCCTGGGCGGTCGCGCCCACGCCGAGGGTGGCGGTGAGGCAGAGCAATAGACACGGTATGGTTTTTGGCACTTTCGGCTCCTGATGGCGGTGTTGAAAAACGGATATTCGGGATGGCAGGGCGCGTAGCCCGCACGATGCGCTGCGATGGGGCAAATTGCGCGCCGTTCAATCCATGATGCGAGAATCGCCGCGCCGGGCGATATGTCTTGTCTGCATACTGACTATCATTACTTGCATATAATCATCGCACCTTCTCGCCCTTGCGGGGCAAGGCGGCCGCTGTAAAGCTGATAATTTTTTTCAAAATTGTATACAGGTGTTGTTTTTTTGCGGAAATAGAAATGCGCGCCGCCACGCCGTCCCCCAAGCGCCGCGGATGCCGATACGATAGAGACAACAGCTTGATTTTTCCCACCGGCGACGATGCCGGCGACCCTGCAGCGAGGCACGAAAAAAACAATGACGGCACGCCTGGAATTACTCGATATCAGCAAGCGCTATCCCGCCGTGGTGGCCAATGACGGCATCTGCCTTACCGTCAAGCCGGGGCAGATCCACGCCGTGCTCGGCGAAAACGGCGCCGGCAAATCGACCTTGATGAAAATCATCTACGGCGCCGTGCAGCCCGACGGCGGCCGCATCCTGTGGAATGGCCGCGAGGTCGAGATCGCCAACCCGTCGGCCGCGCGTGCGCTCGGCATCGCCATGGTGTTCCAGCATTTTTCCCTGTTCGACACCCTCACCGTGACGGAAAACATCGCCCTCGGTTTGCCCTCCGGCACCAACATGGCGGAGCTGGCGCAGCGCATCGAAGACACAGCGCGCCAGTACGGCCTGGACCTGGAACCGCAGCGCCACGTGCACACGCTATCCGTGGGCGAATGCCAGCGCGTGGAAATCGTGCGCGCCTTGCTGGCCAAGCCGCAGCTGCTGATCCTTGACGAACCGACGTCCGTGCTGACGCCGGGCGCCGTGGAAAAACTGTTCAGCACTTTGCGCCAGCTGGCGGCCGAAGGCTGCAGCATCCTCTACATCAGCCACAAGCTCGACGAGATCCGCGCCCTGTGCCATACGTGCACGGTGGTGCGCGCCGGTAAGAACGCGGGCGTGTGCGACCCCACGCAGGAATCGGCGGCCAGCCTGTCGCGCATGATGATCGGCGCCGAGCCGCCCGCCGTCACGCGCGTGGCGCGCACGCCGGGCGCGGCCATGCTGAGCGTGCGGCAGCTGGATCTGCCGAAGAGCCACCCGTTCGCCACGCAATTGATCGATATCCATTTCGACGTGCGCGCGGGCGAGATCGTCGGCATCGCGGGCGTGTCCGGCAATGGCCAGCAGGAATTGCTCGCGGCCCTGTCGGGTGAGGACATGCGCGCTGCCCCCGCCAGCATCGTGCTGAACGGCACGCCTGCCGGGCGCTTGCCGCCGGGCCGCCGGCGCGCCCTCGGTTTCGGCTTCGTACCGGAGGAAAGGCTGGGGCGGGGCGCCGTACCCGATATGCCGCTGGCCGACAACGTGTTGTTGAGCTTGCAGACCCCCGCCACCATCCGCCACGGTTTCGTGCGCCACAAGGTCATCGCGCAGCGGGCGGCCGCCATCATTGCCCGCTTCCAGGTGAAGGCGGGCGGGCCGCAAGCGCTGGCGCGCAGCCTGTCGGGCGGTAACTTGCAGAAATACATAGTCGGACGCGAAGTCATGCGCGAGCCCACCGTGCTGGTGGTGGCGCAGCCGACCTGGGGCGTGGACGTGGGCGCGGCCGCGCAAATCCGCGCCGAATTGCTGGCCTTGCGCGACGCGGGTTGCGCGCTGCTCGTCGTGTCGGAAGAACTCGATGAATTGTTCGAGATCAGCGACCGCTTGCTGGTGATGGCAAAAGGAAAAATATCGCCGTCCCTCGACGTGGCCGAGGCCAGCGTGGCGCAGGTGGGACAATGGATGAGCGGGCTGTGGCCGCAGGAGGCTATCCATGGCTAAGTTTGCCTTGCGCCTGGAAGCCCGTCCCACACCGTCGCGGTTGATGTCGTGGCTGTCGCCCGTGCTGGCCGTGCTGCTGACAGTGCTGTGCGGCGCGCTGCTGTTTATCGCGCTGGGCCACGATCCGCTGGCGGGCCTGGCCGTGTTCTTTGTCGAACCCTTGCGCGACGCGCACGGCTGGTCCGAGCTGGGCCTCAAGGTGGCGCCTTTGCTGCTGATCGCCGTGGGCCTGGCCATCTGTTTTCGCGCCAACATCTATAACATCGGCGCGGAAGGGCAGCTGACCCTGGGCGCCATCTGCGGCGGCGCGGCGGCCCTGTACCTGGACGATGGCGTGGGCGGCGCGACCGTCATCGGCGTGTCCTTGCTGGCCGGCATGGCGGGCGGCATGGTGTGGGCGGGCCTGGTGGCCTGGCTGCGCGACCGCTACAACGCCAGCGAAATCCTCGTCTCGCTGATGCTGGTCTACATCGCCCAATTGCTGCTCAGCTATCTCGTGTATGGCGTGCTGCGCGATCCGGAAGGGTTTAATTTTCCCCAGTCGAAACTGCTGTCGGACGGCTTGCTGTTGCCGATGGTGATCAGCGATACGCGCTTGCACATCGGCATCGTGTTTGCCTTGCTCGCTTCCTTGGGCGGCTGGCTGTATCTATCCAGAAGCATTGCGGGTTTTCGCCTGCGCGTGGGCGGCATGGCGCCGGCCGCCGCGCGGTACGCGGGCTTTTCCTCGCGTAAGACCTTGTGGTCGTCGTTGCTGATCTGTGGCGCCCTTTCCGGACTGGCGGGCGCCTGCGAAGTGCTGGGACCGATGGGGCAGCTCACGCCCACGGTCTCGCCCGGCTACGGCTTTGCCGCCATCATCGTCGCTTTCGTGGGACGGCTGCATCCCGTGGGCGTGATTTTTTCCAGCTTCGTCATGGCCCTGTTCTATATCGGCGGCGAACTGGCGCAATCGCGCCTGGGTCTGCCCAGCGCCATCACGGGCGTGTTTCAGGGCATCTTGCTGTTCGCCTTGCTCGCTTGCGACGTGCTGATCCAATATAAACTGCGCTGGAGGAAACATGGATAACCTGGCCCTCACCATCGCGCCATTGATCGCGGCCAGCATCAATGCGGGCACGCCGCTGATGCTCGCCGCCCTCGGTTTATTAGTGAATGAAAAGGCGGGCGTGGTGAACCTGGGCGCGGAAGGCATGATGCTGGTGTCCGCCATCACAGGTTTTGCCGTGGCCGTCAACACGGGCAGCCCCACGCTGGGCTTTCTGGCGGGGGCGGGCGCCAGCATGGTGCTGTCCGGCTTCTTTGCCTGGCTGACCGTATGGCTGGGCACGAACCAATATGCGACGGGCCTGGCCTTGTCGCTGTTCGGCGCGGGCGCGTCCACGTACATCGGCTTGAAGTATGTGGGTAACAGCCTGCAGAATGGCCGCTTCGGCATCCCGTACCTGGAAGACATTCCCGTGCTGGGGCCGGCCCTGTTCCGCCAGCATGCTATGGTGTATCTGTCTTTGCTGCTGTGCCTGGCCATCGCCTGGTTTCTGTACCGCACGCGGGCGGGCCTGGTGCTGCGCGCCGTGGGCGAGTCGCCGTCGTCCGCGCATGCGCTCGGCTATCCCGTGCGGCGCATCCGCCTGGCGGCCGTGCTGTTCGGCGGCGCCTGCTGCGGCCTGGCCGGCGCCTTCCTCTCGCTCGTCTACACGCCGCTGTGGGTCGAGGGCATGGTGGCGGGACGGGGCTGGATCGCGCTGGCGCTGACCACCTTTGCCACCTGGCGCCCGGCGCGCGTGGTCGGCGGCGCCTATTTGTTCGGCGGCATCACGATTCTGACTTTCCACGCGCAGGCGCTGGGCGTGCCCATCGCCTCGCAGCTGCTGTCGATGCTGCCGTATGTGGCGGCCATCGTCGTGCTCGTGCTCATTTCCAGCAATGCCAATTACATCAAGCTCAACATGCCCGCTTCGCTGGGGAAAAATTTCAATCCCGGAAATTAATCACTCACCACAAGGAAAACCATGTCCAAGAAATTACTGTGCGCCGCCGTCTGCAGTGCCACGCTGATGTCCGCCATGCCTGCCATGGCCGCCGCGCCGCTGAATGTCGGTTTCGTTTACATCAGCCCCATCGGCGACGCGGGCTGGACTACCCAGCACGATCAGGCGCGCAAGGAAATGGAAAAGGCGCTGGGCAACAAGATCACCACCAAATACGTGGAAAACGTGCCGGAGAGCGCCGATGCGGAGCGCGTGATCCGCGACCTGGCGCAAACGGGCAGCAAGCTGGTCATCACGACGTCGTTCGGCTACATGAATCCGACCTTGAAAGTGGCGAAGCAATTTCCTAATGTGAAGTTCATCCATCTGACTGGCTACAAGACGGCCGTCAACGTGGCCAACACGAATGCCCGTTTCTACGAGGGCCGCTATCTGGCTGGCGTATTGGCGGGCAAGATGAGCAAGACGCATGTGGCCGGTTATGTGGCGGCATTCCCCATCCCGGAAGTGTTGCAGGGAGTGAACGCCTTCACGCGCGGCATGCGCAGCGTCGACCCGAAGGCGGAAGTGAAAGTGGTGTGGGTCAATAGCTGGTTCGACCCGGGCAAGGAGCGCGACGCGGCCATCACGCTGATCGGCCAGGGCGCCGACGTGGTCACCCACCACACGGACTCGACGGCCGTGGTGCAGGCGGCGGAAGAGAAGGGCAAGTATGCGATCGCCTATCACTCGGACATGAAAAAGTACGGGCCGAAGGCGCAGCTGGCGGCCGTCACCCACCACTGGGGCGAGTACTACACGAAGCAGGCGCAGGCCGTGCTCGACGGCACCTGGAAGTCCAGCAGCACCTGGGGCGGAATCAAGGATGGCATGGTCAAGCTGGAAGGCATCAACGCTGCCGTGCCCGCCGATGTGAAACAGTTTGTCTTGGCGCGCGAGAAAGAGTTGGTAGCTGGAAAACTCAATCCTTTCAGCGCACCGATCAAGGATAACGATGGCAAAGTGCGCCTGGACAAAGGCGTGCTGGACGATGCGGCGCTGACGAAGATGGATTATTTTGTCGAAGGCGTGGCAGGGAAAGTTTCCGGAAAGTAATAGGTTTGCGTATAAACTTGCTGTAATATTGCCGGAAACGGGAGCCAGGCCGGGGATACATGCGCATTCCCGGCCCATCCACATAGCAGCGCCTGCACAGGCCCGTACCGGAGATTGACCCATGGACAGACTGGAAGTATTCAAGATTATCGCGTTGCAAGCGAGCAAGGGCGAGCTGACGTTCCCCGCCAACGTCAAGGCCACCTTGAAGCTGCAGGAAGCGCTGGACGACCCCGATTGCCATATCGAAGCGGCCGCCCGCATGGTCATGGCCGAGCCGCTGCTGTCGGCGCGGGTCGTGGCATTGGCCAACTCGGCCGCCTACAACCGTTCCGGCAACGAAATCGCCAATGTGCGCGCAGCCGTTTCGCGCCTGGGATTTGCCACCTTGAAATCGATGGTGGCGTCCGTCATCGTGCGCCAGCTGGGTAGCCAGATTACGGACCCGCAATTGCGCGCCAAGGCGGCCAGGTTGTGGGAACATACGGCCCATGTGGCCGCGCTGAGCCAGGTCATCGCCCGCAAAGTCACGCACGTGGACGTGGAAACGGCCATGTTCGCCGCCATCGTGCACGAGGTAGGCGGCTTTTATTTGCTGTCGCGCGCGGAGGAGTATCCAGGCTTGCTCGACGACAATACCGAAGACTGGATCGAATACGGCGAAAAGCTGATCGGCCGCGGCGTGCTGCGCCAGCTGCAAGTGCCGGACATGGTCTTGCAGGCGGTGGAAGGCATGTGGCACGGCGGCAGCACGTTCCCGCCCCGCACCTTGGGCGCGACCCTGGTGCTGGCCAACGATCTGTCGCCCGTCGGCTCGCCCCTGCACCCGCCGGAAAGCGCCGCGCGGCGCCAGGCGGCGGCGAAGATCGACTTCGGCATCGGCGGCAGCACCCTGCACACGATACTCGAGGAATCGGCCGAAGAGATCGAATCGTTGGCGGCCGCCTTGCTCGTGTAATTTACTCGGCCATGACATCCCCGCCTTGCTGCGGGGATTTTTTTCGTCCGCATTTTGCCTTGCCTTCCCCATGGCATACAATCGCCGGCCCGGCTATCCGCCGGACTGAATGTCTCCTCTTACCCAAAGGATCTTATGCAGAAGCTGTTTTCTTCCCTGGCCGTCACGGCGCTCGCTTCCAGCCTGACGCTGGCGTTTTCCGCCCAGGCCGCTACCGGTTTGCCCGTGGTGCAGGAAGCGCCCTTGCGCGCCCACCTGGCCTTTCTGTCCAACGATTTGCTCGAAGGCCGGGGCACGGGCCAGCGCGGCGCCGACCTGACGGTGGCGTATCTGGAAACCCAGGCGCAGATGGCCGGACTGCAACCCGTGCGCGGCAACAGCTACCGCCAGAGCGTGCAAATTGCCGGTGTGAAGTCGCTGCCTGCCGAGAGCAGCCTGCAGGCGGTGGCGGGCGGCAAGGCCGTGCCGCTGGCGTTCGGTCCGGACTGGGTGTGGGCCACGGGCGACTCTGTTGCCGCGCACACGTTCGACGCGCCGCTCGTTTTCGTCGGCTACGGCATCACGGCGCCGGAAGAGGGCTGGAACGATTTCAAGGGTGTCGATGTCAAAAACAAGATCGTCGTCATGATGGTCAACGACCCGCAACCGACCGCGCTTGATCCGAACCGCTTCGCCGGCAAGGCGCTGACCTATTATGGCCGCTGGACCTACAAATTCGAGGAAGCCAAGCGCCAGGGCGCGGCGGGCGTATTGCTGATCCACACGAAACCGTCCGCATCGTACGACTGGAGCGTCGTGCAGAACAGCTGGAGTGGCAGCGAGCGCTTCCAATTGGCCGACCGCACGGCCGGCACGCCGCTGCAGGGCTGGATCGCGGAAGAGGCGGCGCGTCGCTTGTTTGCGGCCGGCGGGCAAGACCTGGACGCGTTGCGCGCGCAGGCGGAAAACAAGGATTTCAAGGCCGTCGCCTTGAACGCCAAGCTGTCGGGCGACATGAAGTCCGCCGTGCGCAAGGTGGAGCAGTTCAATATCGCCGGCATGGTGCCGGGCACCGATCCGAAATTGAAAGATGAAGCCGTCCTCTACAGCGGCCACTGGGATCACCTGGGCAAGCAGGGTGACTCTGGAGACACGATTTACAACGGCGCCGTCGACAACGCTTCCGGCACGGCCGGCTTGCTGGCCATGGCGCAGGAAGCCGTGAAAAAGCCGGCAAAACGCACGCAGATCTTCCTGTGGGTGGCGGCCGAGGAACAGGGGCTATTGGGCAGCGCCGCCTACGCGGCCGACCCGCTGTGGCCGCTGGACAAGACGGCCGCCGCGCTGAACCTGGACAGCCTGAATTTCGTGGGCGCCACGCACGACATCGGCGCGCAAGGCAGCGAGCGCACGGAGCTGGGCGTCATGGCCGCCACGGTGGCGAAAGCCATGGGCATGCATATCGCGCCAGCGCGCCCCGACTTGGCCGGCGGCTACTTTCGCAGCGACCATTTCAGCTTTGCCAAGGCGGGCGTGCCCGCGTTTTCCATCAATGGCGGACGCGAGTACATCAAGGACGTGGCAGCGTCGAAAGCCAAGGCGGCCGCCTACGGCCCCCGCTACCATCAAGTCACCGATGAGTACGACGCCAGCTGGGATCTGTCCGGCATGACGCAGCAGGCGCAATTCACCCTGAACCTGGGGCAAGCCGTGGCGAATGCGGCCAGGATGCCGGCCTGGAAGGCGGGCGATGCGTTCGGCAAGGCGCGCGGGCAAGCCGCGAAATAAGACGTGGTCCGTGCAAGCAACGTTGTCGGATTACGCGCGGCCTCGCCGCGCTAATCCGACCTACGCCTGTTCGCTTGGAGCAAGTGCGTAGGTCGGGTTAGCGCGCCAGCGCGTAATCCGACAACATTGTTGGTGCCGCAGCGCCGGATCAAGCCGCCCGTTCCAGCCTGCGCTGCGTGTGGCGGTACTTGCTCCACACGATCAGCAGCAACAGCGGCATGGCGCCGCCCACCATGCACAGGGCGGGCCAGCCGCCGGCGGCAAAGCTGGCGCTGGCCAGCGCCGAGCCTGCCGATGCGCCGATGAAGCCGCCTGCGATGAACACGGTGGTGACCCTGGCCCGCGCATGCGGCGCCAGTTTATAGATGATGGACTGGTGCGTCACTTGCAAGCCCATCACGCCCATGTCCAGCAGGACGATACCGATCAACAGCAGCGCCAGCGAATGGGCGCCGAAGCCGATCAATGCCCAGCCCGCGATCGAGGCCACGGCCAGCAGCCACGTGGCCTGGCGCGCATAGCCGCGGTCGGCCATGCGGCCCGCCGTGTTGGCGGCAAAGGCGCCCGTGGCGCCCGCCAGGCCGAACAGGCCGATCTGCATTTCCGAGTAGTGATACGGCGCGCCGCTGAGCAAGAAGGTCAGGCCCGTCCAGAACACGCTGAAGGTGCCCAGGCCCAGGCCCGAGAACAGGGCGCGCTGGCGCAGCAAGGGTTCCTGGCGGATGATGTCGGCCAGCGACGCCATCAGTTTGCCGTATTGCAGCTTGCCGCGCGGCGCCTCGTTTGGCAGGATGCGGCGCAGCATGACGAGCAGGGCCGCGACGACGATGGCGGCCAGCACGTAGACGGTGCGCCAGCCGCCGCTGATTTGCGACACGGTGCCGGACACGGTACGCGCCAGCAAGATGCCCAATAATAAACCCGTCATGACGGTGCCCACCATGCGGCCCCGGCTGTGGTCGGGCGCATACGACGCCACCATGGCCGTGACCACCATCAATGCGCTGGATGTGATGCCCATCAAGACGCTGGCGATGGCAAAGACGATGATGTTCTGGCTGGTCGCTGCCAGCAGCAGGGCGCCGATCTTGGCGATCAGCATCCACGTCAGCAACTGGCGGCGGTTCAGCACGTCGCTGAGTGGCACGAGAAAAACGATGCCCAGCACGTAGCCGATCTGCGTGGCCGTGACCAGATAGCCCGCTTGCGGCACGCTGACGCCAAACGAGGCGGCCAGCATGGACGTGAGCGGCTGCACGTAGTAGAGGCTGGCGACGAGCACGCCGGCGGACAGGGCGAACAACAGGATGCGGGTGGAGCTCAGCAGGGTGCTGGCATCGACGGAAGAGCTTGCAGATTTCATGCGGTACAGCTTTCTTGGAATAATGCTTTTGGATGAGCATGATAGCGGGGTGGCACATTTCTTGCCGGGCGCGGCCGATTTTGCGGCGGAGCGGTGAACAAAAAAATCCCGGCGATCGTTGCCGACGGCCGGGAAAAGGGTATTTGGGGAAATACCGAGGGAGGAAAACTGTCAGTTACTGTGGCCGGGCCAGCTCCGCATGCACTTGCGCCGTGATTTCATACGAGCGCAGCCGGTGCTGGTGCTCGAAAATCTGCGAGGTGATCATCAGTTCGTCCGCACCCGTCTCGGCGATGAAGGCGGCCATCTTCGCCTTGACGGTCGCCGGCGCGCCGATGGCGGTGCAGGACAGGACGGAATCGAGCATCGCGCGTTCCTGCGGGCCCAGCTGTTCCAGGTAACCGGGCACGGGCGGCTGCAAGCGCGACGGGCGGCCCGTGCGCAGGTTAACGAACGCCTGCTGCATTGACGTGGCGCGCAAGTGCGCTTCCGCATCCGTGTCGGCGGCAAAGACGTTAAAGCCCAGCATTACGTACGGTTTCGCTAACTGCTTCGACGGCTTGAAGTGTTCGCGGTAGTAGGCCACGGCTTGCATCATCATTTGCGGCGCGAAGTGCGAGGCGAACGCATACGGCAAGCCCAGGTGAGCGGCCAGCTGGGCGCCGAACAGGCTCGAGCCCAGTATCCACACGGGCACTTTCGCGCCCTTGCCGGGCACGGCCAGCACGCGCTGGCGCGGCTCGTCGGACATATAGTCGATCAATTCCAGCACGTCCTGCGGGAATTGTTCCGCGTCGGACTGCAAGTCGCGGCGCAGCGCGCGCGCCGTCGTCTGGTCGGAGCCGGGCGCTCGGCCCAGGCCCAGGTCGATACGGCCCGGGTGCAGCGCTTCCAGGGTGCCGAACTGTTCCGCGATGACGAGCGGCGAGTGATTCGGCAGCATGACGCCGCCCGCGCCCACGCGGATGGTTTTGGTGCCGGCCGCCACGTGGGCGATCACGACGGCCGTGGCGGCGCTGGCGATGCCGGGCATGCCGTGGTGTTCGGCCAGCCAGTAGCGGTGATAGCCCCAGCGTTCGCCGTGCTGCGCCAGGTCGAGCGTGTTCTTGAACGACTGGCTGGCGTTGCTGCCTTCGGCGATGGGCGCGAGGTCGAGTATGGAAAATGGAATCATGGTAGCGATATCGGGACGTGGTGGAAAATCACAATGGACGATTTGTCTATCCCCTGACGCTGGCAGGGTCACCCATGAAAGGCGTGGTGGGGAAGACAGGCTGTGTACATGATAATGCGAATC
This sequence comes from Janthinobacterium glycogeni, assembly GCF_051380725.1. NCBI lineage: Bacteria > Pseudomonadati > Pseudomonadota > Betaproteobacteria > Burkholderiales > Oxalobacteraceae > Janthinobacterium > Janthinobacterium glycogeni. The sequence continues at coordinate 263,790 of NZ_JBNYXP010000005.1, forward strand.
GGGAATTTGCGTACTGATCGGTAAAAAACTCGTGTCGATTGGAAATCGGCGCGGGCGGTGCTAGAGTGGCCCTCCCCACTTCATGTACCCCGTCATGTTCAAGAAACCCGTTTTTCTATCCCTGATCGGCTTGCTGCTGCAGCCCTCCGTTCACGCCGCGCCCGTCAGCCAGCAGGCGCAGGACACGGCCCGCTACGCGCTGGCCACCTATCCGGAACCGCTGATCGCCAGCCTGGCGAAGATGATCAGCTACAACACGGTGGCCGACCCGGCCGTGCCGTTTGCCGACAATCCCCAGCACACGGGTTTTAAACGCTATCTGGCGGCCGAGGCGCAGCGCCTGGGTTTCGACTTCCACGACCATGGCCACGTGGTGATCATCGGCATGGGCAATGGCAGCGAGCGCGTGGGCGTGATCACGCACGGCGACGTGCAGCCCGTGAACCCCGCCAAATGGGCCCGTTCGCCCTTCGAGCTGGACCGCACCAGCGAGCCGGGTAAGTTGCTGGGACGGGGCACGGAAGACGACAAGGGGCCCATCGCCACGGCCCTGTATGCGATGAAAGCCATCCAGGATAAACAGGTGCCGCTGAGCAAGCGCATCGAGCTGTACGTCTACATGGCCGAGGAGTCGGACTGGGAACCGCTGAAACAGTTCCTCAATACCCACACGCCGCCGCAAGTGAACATCACCATTGACGCGGAATACCCGGTGGTGACGGCCGAGAAGGGCTACGGCTCCATCAAGCTGACCGTGCCGCCGCGCACGGCAATGCCGGCCGATGGCGGCCCCGTGCTGAAGAAGCTGACGGGCGGCTTTTTCGGCAGCCAGATCCCGGAAGACGCACAAGCCGTCATCGAGCGCGCGCCGGCCACGCTGGAAGCGGCCATCCGCGCCCGCGCGCAGCAGCAAAAGGGCATGCGCTACAGCTACGCGCGCGATGGCGGCACCTTGACGGTGACGGCGCTGGGCGTGTCGGCCCACTCGTCGAAGCCGGAAGACGGCGTCAACGCCATCAGCATGCTGGCCGATGCGCTGGCCGTGCAGCCGTGGCAGGGGACGCAGGCGGCCGATATGCTGTCGTTCCTGAATGAACTGGTGGGCACGGGCATTCACGGCGAGCGCTTCGGCCAGATCGCCTACCGCGACGGCTTCATGGGGCCGATGACGGTGGCGCCCACCGTGCTCAAGCAACAAGGCGGCGCGCTGGAACTGAACATCAATCTGCGCCGTCCGCAAGGCAAGACGGCGGCCTTGCTGCAGCAGCAGGTGACGGCCGCCTTCGATGGCTGGAAAGCGCGGCGCCACGTGCCAGCCACCTTGCAGGTGCAGATCGGCGAGCCGTGGCTGCAGACGGACGCGCCGCAGATTCCCACGTTATTGTCCGTCTTCGAACACTACACGGGCATGGCGAAGCCGCAACCGGTGGCGATTGGCGGCGGCACCAATTCTCGGCTGTTCCCGAACGCCGTCAGCTTCGGCCCGGCCATGCCGCACACCGTCTACACGGGGCACTCCGAACATGAGTTCATCACGGAAAAACAGCTGCTGCTGAATCTGCAGATGTACACGGCAGTGCTGATCGAACTGGCGAAATAGCTGCTTGCAAAAATGGAGGGAAGTCATAGACTGCAAGCCTGTGACAACTCCCGGCGCTGAACTTTTCATGCGCATGCGGGTCTTACGTCTCCATGTAGAAAGGGAGCAGCTATGCATGAGCAACAGGAGGCCCGGCTGGCGCCAGGCAGGGCAGGCGCGGTGGTGCCGCGCCTGAACCCGGACGAGGAGCGGCCATGAACTGGCCGCTGGAACTGGAAGTGGCGCACAAGCTGGCGCAGATGCGTGGCTGGCTGGAGCAGGAGCGTGCCGGCGCCGTGCGCCTGCGCGGGGTGGACTGGTTTGCTTGGGCCACGGCGGGTGCGTCGAACAGCCATTGCCATACGGCCGAATGCGGCTGCGCGGAAGTGCTGGTGACGCGCGACGCCGCCTACATCCTGACGGACGAAGCCGAAGCCATGCGCATGCGCGAGGAGGAAGTGCGCGGGCCATGGACGTGGCAAGTGTCGCCCTGGATGCAGCCGCAGCTGTATGAATTGCGCGAGCATTTCGTGCAGCATGCGGCCGGCGGCTTGCCTGTCCTGTCCGACCGGCCAGGCTTGCACGAACGCAGCCTGCCCGTGGCCCTGCGCGAAGAGCGGCTGGTGCTGCTGGAATCGGAACAGTGGCGCTACCGGCAGGTGGGGCAGCTGGCCGCCAGCGCGGCTGCGGACGCGCTGCGCCAGGCCCGGCCCGGCTGGAGCGAGCAGGAACTGGCTGCCGCCTGCGTGCGCGCGCTGTGGCTGCGGGGCTTGCAGGCCGTGCACGTGCTGGTCAGCGGCGAAGACCGCCGACAGCGTTACCGGCGTGCGCCGCCCGCCCAGGTTGTGCTGGGCGGGCAAGCCGTGCTCGCCCTGTGCGCGCGGCGTTTCGGCCTGTGCGCCAGTCTCAGCCGCCAGCGGCGCTTTGGTCCGGCGCAGCATCGCGCCGATGGCGCGGCCGTGTGCATGGACGATGCCGATGCCGCCATGCTGGCGCTGGAAGCGGTGGCGCTCGACGCTTGCGAAACGGGCCATGCACTGAGCATGGTGTATCACGCGCTCGACAGCGCCTACGCGTATGCGGGCCAGCCCGACACGGTGCGCACCAGCCGGCAGGGGGGCATCCATGGCTACCTGGCACCCGAAGTGGCGGCGGGCGCGCACACGGAAATCATCCTCAAGCGTGGCATGGCGCTGGCCTTCCACCCCAGCCTGCCCGGCAGCACGGTGGAAGACACCTTTCTGCTCGACGGCAGCCAATTGCACAACCTGACGCACGACCCGGCCTGGCCTTCGGCTGTGGTGCAGGGGCGCAGCCGGCCGCTGACCTTGGCGCTGGCCTGAAGCTTGCCAACGGCGTGCCCAATGCGTGCCACGTGCATGCCAAGTGCGGCCAGGGGGAGGCAAATATGGGCCGGCATCGGCGCATCTCAAGCATCTCAATAGCGCTGCATCACGCCTTTCTGCACGCTGACCCGGTCGCCGATCTGGAAGGCGGGCTGGGTATTTTGCACGAAGGTGCGCGTCGTGCCGTCGTCCAGGCGCAGGGTGACGCGGTACAGCATATTGCCGGCGGCCCCCGAGGTGCTGCCGGCGGTGCCTGACGTGCCCGCCTGCATGTCGGCACTGCCTTGGTCCATGCCGCGCGGTACGGTCTCTATCGATTGCACCGTGGCCGAACGGATGTTCATGGTGGACTGGTTCATCTCGTTGCTCATGGCGGCGTTGCTGGTATCGGTGGCGGTGCTGGCCGTGCTGCTGGCCGGCGTGCTGCTTTGCGGCGTCGTGCCGGCCGGCGCGGCATAGGTTTCGCCACTGTTGTTACGGGCCAGCCTGGCATTCTCCGTGGAATGGCAGGCCGCCAGCAAGGCGCATGTCAGGCCGGTCAGCAGCAGGGTTGTTTTCGATCTCATTTTGGTCTCCTCATGGTCGCACACTCAGGATCGGCACCCGCGGTGATTGCGGATGGCAGCGATTGCTGCATGTAAGAGCATGGCGGAACACGAATGTTCGGAGGCCGACATTGCCGATTGAGCTAGATCAAGCGTCTTATTGCCGCGCTTGGTATAAAAGATGCTGGCAATTACCACTTCGTGCGGCTGCACGTTTCCTCACTGTTCAATCGGGAGAAAAAATGTCATCTGGCTCTACCGCAAAACTGATCGATGAGTTGGTGCTGGCCGTCGGCGGCACCGCGCGCGATGCCCGTGCGCGCCATGTCCTGACCCAGGCCTTGCATGGCCTGGTGCTGCTGGCGCGCTCGGAACAGTTGCTGGACATGCAGCGCGATGCGGCACGTGCCTTGGGTGCGGGCAGCCGGCGCGAGGCGCGCGCCCTGATGCGGTGCCTGGGCACGCGCAGCGCGCGCGGCCAGGGGCAGTTGCGGCTGGCATTGCAGGATAGCGAAGCGGACCGTGCCTGACGGGCGGCGCCGTATCTCGCGCCAGTTCAGGCTTCGGGCTGCGGCGCGCCCTTGCCCAGGGCGCCGGCGACCATTTTCGGCCAGAGGAAATACAGCGGCAGGCAGACCGCCGTCGCGGCCGTGATATCGACCACCCAGTCGCTGACGGCGCCGTGGCGGTAAGGCAGGAAACTCTGGATGAATTCGTCCAGCGCGCCCATGGCCGCCACCATCAGCACCGACAGCAGCGCCCGGCGGGCCATGCCGCCGGCCGTGCCGCTGAACAGGATCAGTGCCAGCACGCCATAGCCGAAGGAGTGCAGCACGCCGCCCGACGCATATTGGCCCACGTCCGCGCGCACGCCGGGGATGTCGCCGATCAAAATCACCAGCACATACAACAGCAGGGCCGTGCGGTAGCGCAGGCGTTCGTAGCGGTCGGCAAAACAGAGTTCCAGAAATAGTGCGGGCATGATGCGTCAGGACGGTGGAGAGGCCGTCACGATACCATGTGCATGGCGGGTCATCGTGTTTTCGCGCAAGAGTTTGCCGAGCGGGCAAAAAAAGGCCCGCGGGGGCGCGGGCCAAAAACCCAAATGAAAGGGTCAAGAGTTGAGAGTTGCTCGGTACTTACCCTGTCGCGCACCTTGCCGGCGCCCGCCACGGTCATGAAAGGGGAGTGGTGTGCCATGGCGGCACACCTGTCTGTAGTCAGGCATATCGGTTGCCTGTACAGCAGATGAAGCAAGTATAGGGGGCGAAAATGACGGGCTGATGACACGCCGCAACATTTTTTTTGCGGCAAGCAGAATCACCGGGAAGATTGTGGGACATGGCAAGAATGGCCATGTTGCAGCAGTCATGGCAAAAAAAAGCCCGCTGGTGAAAGCGGGCTTAAAACTATTTTCTTGGAGGAGAATAGTGGAGACAGGTGCATTATGCTGCGTCGCACGATATGTGTCTAATGGTATTTTTAGATATCTATTATTATTTTTTAATATAACTACCTGCGTCAGCCTTCATTCCTTCACGGCCACCGTGTAGTTGAGCGCCATGCGCCCGCCATCGACATAGATGGTCTGGCCCGTCATGTAGGTGGCGTCGTCGCTGGCCAGGAAGGCGGCGATGCCGGCCACTTCTTCCGGTTCGCCGCAGCGGCCCAGCGGCGTGCGCGACAAAATCGTGTGGCGCGCCTGCGGGCTCGACAGCACTGCCTGCTTGGCCAGTTCCGTCAGGATGGTGCCCGGCCCGATGCCGTTGACGCGCACGCCGTGCGGCGCCAGGTTCAAGGCCATGACCTTAGTCAGCTGGTTGATGGCGCCTTTCGACACCACGTACGGCACCTGGTTCGGAATGGCCAGTTCCGCATTCACGCTGGACATGTTGATGATGCAGCCGCTGTTGCGCTTGACCATCTCGCGCGCCACGGCCTGGCCGCACAGGAACATCGATTTCAGGTTAATGCGCATGACCCGGTCGAAATCGTCTTCGCACACGTCGAGGAAATCGGCCGCATGCGTGACGCCCGCATTGTTGACGAGGATATCGATGTGGCCGAACTGGGCCAGCGTTTCCTTTAGCATGGCGTCGACGTCCGCCTTCTGGCTGACGTCGGCGCAAAAGAAGCGCGCCTGCGGGCCGAGGGCGGCGGCCGCCTGCGCGCCTTCTTCCTTGATGTCGACCAGCATCACTTGCGCCCCTTCGGCGATCAGGCGGGTGGCGCAAGCGAGGCCGATGCCTTGCGTGGCGCCCGTGACGATGGCAGTTTTATCGATCAGTTTCATGTTTTCTCCTCGGCGGGTGGGGGCGCCGCCATGCTGCGGGGCCATGGCGGATTGTAATCCCCGGGCGGGAATCAGAGGAGGATGGGTTCGTTCGGCAGCTGGTTGCCGCGCGTGCCATCGGCGGGGAAGTGGCTTTGCAGCAGGGTATTGAGCTGCGCCAGCGCGTGCAAGGTGCTGTCGTGGAAATTGCCTTCCTTGAAGCCGCCCGTCATGGTGCGGCACACGGCTTGCCACTGTTCCGGCGTCACGCGTCGGCCCACGTTGCGGTCGGCCACGATATCGACCTGGTGTTCGGCCAGGTTGATATAGATCAGCACGCCAACGTTGTCTTCCGTATCCCACACGCCATACTGGGCGAACAGTTCGCGCGCCCGCTCGCGGTTGCTCACGCCCTGATAGGCCATGCCCGGCGTCAGGGCCGCTTCGACGATCAGGCGCACTTCCGCCCGGTGCATCGTTTCACCGTCGGCAATCGCCGTTTCGATGGCTTTCAGGGTGCGTTCTGGAAAGGCCTGGCGCGCCGTGGCCGGCGTGCCCCGCAAATGTTTCAAGGCGCGTCCACAGCGCTGTCCGAATGTCAGTTGTTTCGTCATTACCAATCTCCCGAGGCGCCGCCACCGTCAAAACCGCCGCCGCCGCCTCCGAAACCGCCGCCGCCGCCGCCGCCAAATCCGCCGCCGCCGCCGAAGCCTCCTCCGCCACTGCGGTTGTTCAGCGCCTGACTCAAAATGCTGCCCAGCACGACACCGGTGGCGCCGCTGGACCAGTTGCTGCCGCGCTGCAGCCGGTTCGGCCCGCCGCGCGAGCGGAACACGGTCACGAGCACAAGAAAGCCAAAGAACAGCAGCGGCAGCCAGAAGGTCAGGCCGCCAGCTTCCACAGTCGCCGGGGCCTGTTTTTGCGCCGGTGCGGGGAATTGTTCCTGGTTCAGCAAGGTAGCGATGGCGCCAATGCCGGCCACCAGGCCGCCGTAATAGTCATTTTGCTTGAAATGCGGCGCGATCACGTCCTGCAGGATGCGTTTCGATTGCGCATCCGTCAGCACGCCCTGTACGCCGCGGCCCGCCTCGATGCGCAAACGGCGCAAGGACGATGGGTTGTCCTTCGCCACCATCAGCAGCACGCCGTCATCGACGCCCTTGCGGCCCAGCTTCCAGGCATCCGTCACGCGGATGCTGTATTGCTCGATGGCTTCCGGTTCCGTACTCTTGACCAGCAGCACGGCGATCTGGCTGCCCGTCTTGGCTTCGTAATCGGCCAGCACGCCTTCCAGTGCCGCCTTTTGTTTGGCGTCGAGCATGCCGGCGTTGTCCGTCACGCGCGCGGTCAGCGGCGGCACGGGCTGCAAGCCCTGCGCGCCGGCCGGCGGCATCGACCACAGCAGCAGCGCCGTCGCCAGCGCCGCCAGATAAGACCAGGCTTTCATCTTATTTGCCGAAGTTGACGGTCGGCGCGGTCGAAATGGCTTTTTCGTTTTCCACCGTGAACGAAGGCTTGACCTTGTAGCCGAAGATCATCGCCGTCAGGTTGTTCGGGAAGCTGCGCGCATGCACGTTGTAATCCTGTACGGCGGCAATGTAACGCTGGCGCGCCACGGTGATGCGGTTTTCCGTGCCTTCCAGCTGCGACTGCAAGTCGCGGAAGCTGGTATCGGCTTTCAGGTCAGGGTATTTCTCGGACACCACCATCAGGCGCGACAGGGCCGACGACAGCTGGCCCTGCACTTGCTGGAACTTTTCAAAGGCTGCCGGGTCGTTCAGCACCTCGGGCGTGATCTGGAAACTGGTGGCGGCGGCGCGTGCCTTGGTCACCGCTTCCAGGGTTTCGCGTTCGTGCGTGGCGTAGCCCTTGACGGTGTTCACCAGGTTGGGAATCAGGTCGGCGCGGCGCTGGTACTGGTTGACCACTTCGCCCCAGGCGGCCTTGGTGGCTTCGTCCTTGCTCTGGAAGTCGTTGTAGCCGCAGCCCGTCAGGATGCCGGCCAGGACGGTGACGCTCAGCGCCAGGCGCAGCCATTTGGTGAATTGATTGATGATTTGCATGATGGGTTCCGTGCAGAGTAAAGGAGGTGGGGCAAATATACCTGAAACGGCCCGCCATGTCGGTTTAATAAGCGCCAGGCGCCGGCTCAGCCTGCCTTGCATGGCCTGCGCCGCGTTACAATACGGGGTTTGCAACTGAATATAGAGAAGGTGTGCCGTGAATTTCATCGATAAATTATCCGCCGCGTGGACGGCCAATAATTCCCTGCTGTGCGTGGGCCTGGACCCCGACCTGGCGAAACTGCCGGCCGAACTGCGCGACTTGCCTGATGGAATCACCACCTTTTGCACGCGCATCATCGATGCCACGGCCGACCTGGCCTGCGCCTTCAAGCCGCAGATCGCCTATTTTGCCGCGCTGGGCGCGGAAAAGCAGCTGGAAGACATCTGCCGCTACGTGCGCGAGAACTATCCGCACATCCCGCTGATCCTCGACGCGAAACGGGGCGATATCGGCGCGACGGCCACGCAATACGCGCGCGAAGCGTTCGAACGCTATGGCGCCGACGCCGTCACCGTGAACCCGTACATGGGTGAGGATTCGCTCGATCCCTACCTGGCGTGGAAAGACCGCGGCGTGATCATCCTGTGCCGCACCTCGAACCCGGGCGGCTCGGACCTGCAATTCCTCGACACGGACGGCGAACCGCTGTACCAGCGCGTGGCGCGCCTGGTGGCCGGGAAATGGAACAAGAATGGCCAGTGCGCGCTCGTCGTCGGCGCCACCTTCCCTGAAGAACTGGCGCAAGTGCGCGCCATCGTGGGCGACATGCCGCTGCTGGTGCCCGGCATCGGCGCCCAGGGCGGCGACATCGCCGCCACCGTCGGCGCGGGCCAGACGGCGAACGGCATGGGCATGATGATCAGCTCCTCGCGCGCCATCATCTACGCCACGCCGCAGGACGGCGAAGACTGGGCCGACGCGGCGCGGCGCGTGGCCATTGAAACGCGCGATGCGATCAATCAACATCGTGCGGTTTAAGCGGCGTAGGTCGGATTAGCGGCGTAGCCGCGTAATCCGATACCACCACGCTCGGGCCAACAATGTTGTCGGATTACGCGGGGCTTTGCCTCGCTAATCCGACCTACCTGGCCGCCCTGGTCCTTCAGTCGCGCATGGGCGCAACCATCTCCGCATAGTCGTACAGCTCGCCCAGAATCTCTTCCCCTCGCTCATCGACCGACTCCGACAGCACGTCGATCTCCGTAAACAGCATTTCGATGGTGCGGGCGCCGCCGTCGCCGTCGAATAGTCGGGCGGCGCGGTGCTGTTCCCAGCGCAGGCTTTCCGCTTCGCTCAGGGTTTGCGGGAAATTGCGGGCGCGGTAGCGGAACAGCAATTCCTGCAGGCGTTCGTCGGCAAACGAGGGGCGGGCCGTGGCCAGCTTGGCCGGCGTTTCACGACGCAAGGATTCGAGCAAACGGCGGTCGTCATTGCTGACGAAACCATTGTATAAATCTTCATCCACGTCCAGCGCGACGTTCGCGCCCGGGCGCTGGAACACTTCGGCCCAGATGGCGTCCATGTTCGGCGCCGCGGCGGCCAGCTGGGCATTGATCTTCGCGGCGTCCACGTCGATGCCCCATTGCGCGGCCATGGCCGGCGACAAGGTCTTCAAGTTGCCGACCAGCATGGGCGACTTATTCAGGTGCACGCTTTTCACGGGCAGGCGCGTCATGCCTTCCGGCATGGCTTCCTTGCGCGTGAACAGGCGCGTGCGGATGGTGTCGGCGTCCAGCTGGAACAGTTCGCGCGGGTCGTAGGCGCAATCCCAGACGAGGATTTCATTTTTATTGCTCGGGTGCGTGGCCAGCGGCCAGACGACGCCCAGGCAGCCCCGTTCGGCGGGGAACATGCCCGACACGTGCAGGAAAGGCTGGCGCTCGCCAGCGGCCAAGTGCATGCCCATTTCGCTGGCGACCCTGTCCTTCTTGTGCAGCGCCAGGCAGAATTCGAACAGTTTCGGCTGTTTCTGTTTGATCAGGCGCGCCAGGGCGATGGTGGCGCGCACGTCGGACAGCGCATCGTGCGCCGCTTCGTGGACCAGGCCATTGGCCTTGCTCAAGTGTTCCAGTTTGAAACTGGTCTGGCCATCGTCGCGCTTCGGCCATGCGATGCCTTCCGGGCGCAGCGCGTGCGTCATGCGCACCACGTCGAGGATGTCCCAGCGGCCGCAATGGTTTTTCCATTCGCGCGCATACGGGTCGATCAGGTTGCGCCAGAACAGGAAACGCGTGACTTCATCGTCGAAACGGATGGTGTTGTAGCCCACGCCGATCGTGCCCGGCTCGGAAAAGGCCGCCTCGATGGTGGCGGCGAACTGGTGTTCTGACACGCCCAGCTGCAGACATTGCTGCGGCGTGATGCCCGTGATCAGGCACGATTGCGGGTCGGGCAGGAAATCATTGGCAGGCTGACAATACAGCATGATGGGTTCGCCGATCTCGTTGAGTTCGGCATCCGTGCGGATGGCGGCGAACTGGGCCGGTCGGTCGCGGCGCGGCTGGGCGCCAAAGGTTTCGTAGTCGTGCCAAAGAAAGGTCTGGTTAGTCATTGATGGTCGTTGCTTGATTGGTTATCCGGGCCCCTAAAAGCGGCCGCTGCTACAGTTTTCTGAAAACCTGCCGATACTACACGAGAGGATGGTCATCATCGCGTTTCCCGCATGGTGGCATACATTGCCCGTTCAAGGAGGTCTATCGTGTCAATTCCCATCGCCGCAAGCGGCAATTCCACCCCTTCCGTGACTTCCGTCAGTACGGGCGTTGCCGGCAAGGACGATAAAGTCCAGCAAAAGGACGGCGTCAACGCTGAAATGAGCGTGAACGACCGCAGCAAGCTGCAATTGAACGCCTCCATCATGCAGGCCTCGCTGAACGTGTCGATCGGTTCCGAGAACGAGCCGCTGGCGCTGCTGTACAAGACGGCCATCACCAACATCAATGAAGCGTTGAAGGGCCAGTACGGCGAGGACGCGATCCAGAACGCGGCCTCGCAGGACAACAGCGCCGAAGCGACGGCGAGCCGCATTGTATCGCTGTCGACGGGATTTTTTGACGCCTTCAAGAAACAGAATCCCGGCCTGGACGACGATACGGCCCTGACCAAGTTCATGGATACCATCAGCGGCGGCATGGAAAAAGGCTTCAAGGAAGCGCGCGACATTCTGGGCGGCTTGAAAGTGCTGAATGGCGACATCGCCGGCAATATCGACAAGACGTACGAGCTGGTGCAGAAGGGCTATGCCGACTTCATCGCCGCGCACAGCAGCAAGAAGGATGACGCAGCGGCGCCTGCCACACCGGCCAAGCCGGCCGACAGCAAGGCTGCCTGAGCTACAGCATGACCCGGTTGCGACCCGAGGCTTTTGCCCGGTAGAGCGCCGCGTCCGCAGTGGCGATCAGCGCTTCGTCGTCCTGTCCGGGCGCCAGGCTGGCCACGCCGAAGGAACCCGTGATGTGCGGCAGCGCGCTGCGCATGTCGGCGAAGATGACGGCTTGCTGCATGCGTTCGCACAAGCGTTCGGCGACCCGCAAGGCCACGTGTTCGCTGGTATCGGGCAAGATCACCATCATTTCCTCGCCACCATAGCGCACGGCAAAATCCGTGGGCCGCAGGGCCGCGCCCAGCACTTGCGCGGCAATGCGCAGCGCCTGGTCGCCAGCCTGGTGGCCGTGCGTGTCGTTGAAACGCTTGAAATGGTCGAGGTCTATCATCACCAGCGACATCGGCGAGCCGCTGGCGTGGGCCGTGACTATCATGTTCGGCAATAAATCGGTGAGCCAGGCGCGGTTGTACAAGCCCGTCAGGCTGTCGACCATCGACATCTGGCGGTAGAACTCCCCCAGTTTCTGCCGGCGGCGCAGCAGGGCGTTGGCGGCGCGGATGCGGAAGGACAGCAGGCGCAGCAGGTTGCGCGCCAAACCGTTCGATTGCTCGATCAATTCCCAGACGACGGCCGCGTCGATCACCAGCAAGTCGGTTTCTTCCAGAGCGGAAATGGCGGCCAGGCTGCTCGCTTCGTCGAGCACCGATTGTTCGCCCACGCTTTCGCCGGGCAAGACCTTGCTGACGGTGCCGTCATCCATGCCCGTGTGGATGTCGGCGGCCACGGCCAGCGAACCGCGCAAGACGATGTACAGGCTGGTGCCCTGTGTGTCGGCGATGGCTTCGCCCGCTTCGAGGCGCATGACGGGACAGGGCGCCAGCATGGCGGCCGTCTGGCTGTCCGCTCCATCGCGAAATAGCTGTAAATCGCCGATGTTGCAGCCTGAAGCGCCGAAGTTGCCGATCTGTTCCACAATCACACTTTCAAAAAGCCGGCGCGCGCGAGCAGGGGGCCGGTAGCTTCATGATAGCGTAAAGCGGACTTGGCTGTAACGGCAAAGGCTTGCTTGGTGTCACTTACTGTGGGAAATACGACAATTATTTCATTGTCGCGTTAATAAGTTGGAATGCTTGCAGTTCTATTATGGATGTTGTCGCGCAGGAAGGTGGCTCCAGATGTGCAAAGGCAGCCTTGAACGGCTGCCTCAGTCTCTGGAAATCCTGCAGGTGGGGAATTACTCGGCGGTTTCTTCCGCTTCGGCCGTATCGATCACGGCATTCTTGCCGGTGGCGTGGCGCTTGCTGTCTTGCAGGCGGCCCAGGGCGCTATCGATGGCGCGTTTCAGTTTGTCGGTGGCGCCGGCAACGGATTGATGCACGGTGGCGTTCTGTTCGGTCACGGCAATCGGTTGATAGCCAGCAACGCGTGCTTCCATGACGCAGCGGATATCGTCGGCGCCGCCTTTCGGGCCATTCGTGTCGCTGATATGGACTTCGATGCGGGTCAGGTTGTCGCGGAAGCGGCTCAGTGCGCTTTCAAGTACGGATTGCACATGTTCGTTCAGTCCAGCGGTGTTGGCGATGGTGCTGTCGGTATGAATATTGATTTGCATATGCTTACTCCTGTCAATTCAAAAAAAACCCATCTCAGGCGTGCTGCGGCCTGGTTGCTGCCTCATGCACATGACCTCTGTGCATGGAACTTATCTTACTCCTCTTTCCAGTATTTCAAGAGGGGGCGCACGATTAAGATGAGCTTAACCCTTCAGCCAGGTCAAGTTTCCACTACGAAATTATTTATCGTCAGCCTTATCCATTGATCAGGCCTGCCGCGATATTGATCGACAGCCCCAGCACGACCAGGTTGAAGAAAAAGCTCAGCACGGATTGTCCCAGCACGATCTGCCGCATCAGCCGCGTCTGCACGGAAACGTCCGACGTTTGTACGGCCACGGCGATGGTAAAGGCGAAATACAGAAAATCCCAGTAATCGGGGTTTTGCTCGTCGTCGGGAAACTTCAGGGGGCGCAGGGCGGGGTCGGCCTGGTAATACAGGTGGGCATAGTGGAAGCAGAACAGGGTACCGACGAGGAACCAGGAACCGACCAGTGTCAGGATCGTCAAGCCGTAATGCAGCGCGCGCCCGTCGGGCGCCATGTCTTTCATCGAAGACAGTTGCGAGACGATGGCCACCAGGCTCATCACGGATGCAACGGACAGGGCCGACAGCACCGTGGTGGCGCGCTCATCCTGGCGCGCCGCCATCACCTTGACCTTGTGATGGTTGGCGCGCATCATCATCCAGGCCATCGTCGCCAGGTAGAACCAGACGGCGACATTCCACGCCGTCAGCAAACGCGTCATCTGTTGCCAGGAAGAGGGCAACAGCAGGCCGACTGCCACGCCGATGGCCGTGGCCATGCTCAGGTGGGGGCGGCTGCGGATGAAGCCGTGCAAGGGAAGCGTGATTTTCATGGTGCGGGTTCTTCAGTGGCAATAGCGCATCTTAGCCTTTAGTTTGCGGTCGCGGTGGGCGTCCTGGCGGCCGCTTCCTTTTCGTGGTGGGGGAAGCGGTCCATGCGCGACAGCACGGGGAACAGCACGGCCCATACGCCCGTCACGGCCAGGGTCGCCGCGCCGCCGAAGAGCACGGCGCGTACCAGGCCGAACCAGCCGGCCGTCAGGCCCGATTCGAATTCGCCCAGCTCGTTCGAGGCGCCGATGAAGACGGCATTGACGGCGCTGACCCGGCCGCGGATCTCGTCCGGCGTCTCGAACTGCACCAGCAGGTGGCGGATGTAGACGCTGACCATGTCGCCGGCGCCCATCAGGAACAGCGCCGCCAGCGCCAGCGGGAAATAGCTGGTGCTGCCCAGCACCAGGGTGCCCAGGCCGAAGACGGCCACGCCGCCGAACATCCAGGCGCCCACCCGGCGCGTGATGGGAAAGAGGGCCAGCACGATCGAGCACAGGGCCGCGCCGGCGCCCGGCGCCGTGCGCAGCAGGCCCAGGCCGCTGGGGCCGATATGCAGCACGTCGTGCGCGAGCGCCGGCAGCAGGGCCGTGGCGCCGCCGAACAGCACGGCGAACAGGTCGAGCGAAATGGCGCCCAGCACGATGGGTTTCGACCAGACGAAGCGCAAGCCTTCGAGCAGGGTATGCCAGCTGACGGGTTCGCGCTTGACCACTTGCGGCGCCGGCGTGGTGGCGCGCATCAGCAGCACGGACAGCACCAGCAAGGCCGACGAGATCAAATACACGACCTTGGGGCCGAAGTAATACAGCAAGCCGCCCAGGGTAGGCCCCAGGATGATGGCCACGTGCGAGCTCGACGAACTGAGCGCGAGGGCGCGGCTGAAGTGTTGCGTGGGCACCATGTTGACCAGCACGGCTTGCGTGGCCGGCATCATGAAGGCGCGGGCGCTGCCGAACAGCACCAGCACGGCGAATACGGGCCAGACGATGGAAATGTTGCTTAACGTAAACGTCAGCAGGGCCAGCGCGCAAGCGAGTTGCGCCGTCAGGCACCAGGCGATGATGTTGCGGCGGTTGTAGCGGTCGGCCACGTGGCCGGCCGGCAAAATCAAGACGAGGAAGGGGGCGAACTGCGCCAGGCCGATCAAGCCCAGGTCGAACAGGCTGCCCGTGATCTGGTACACCTGCCAGCCGATGGCCACGCTTTGCATCTGCACGGCCACCGTGCCCAGCACGCGGGCGGACAGGTAACAGGCGAAGTTGCGGTGACGCAGGATACTGAAGCCGTTGCCGGCGGAAGCGAGAGACATGACATTTCCAGGGAACAGCGGGGTGGGGCGGGTGACGGCAGCGGATGCCGCGCCAGCAGCACCCCGCTGTCTGGATGCTTACTTGGCCAGGTCGGCTTCCGTGGTGAAGGCGTCGGCGTAGAACTCGTCGGCTGGCAACTTGCACAATTGTACGAAATCGCGGTTAGCCGATTCGACCACGATGGGCGCGCCGCAGGCATACACCTGATACGCGGACAGGTCGGGCAAGTCGGCCATGACGGCCTGGTGCACGAAGCCCGTGCGGCCGCTCCAGGCGTCTTCCGGCAAGGCTTCCGAGATGACGGGCACATAGGTGAACTGCGGCAAGTCGGCGGCCCACTGGCGGCACAGCGCATCCATGTACAGGTCGTGCGGACGGCGGCCGCCCCAGTACAGCGTGATCGGGCGCGGGGATTGCTCGTTGATCATGTGCTCGACGATGGCTTTCAGCGGGGCAAAGCCCGTGCCCGAGGCCAGCAGCACGATGGGCTTGTCGGAATCTTCGCGCAGGAAGAAGGTACCCATCGGGCCTTCGAAGCGCAGGATGTCGCGCTCCTTCATCGTGCCGAACACCTGGTCGGTGAACAGGCCACCCGGCATGTGGCGGATGTGCAGGCTCACGGGGCCGCCTTCGACGGGCGCGCTGGCCATGCTGTAGCTGCGACGCTTGTTGTCGCGCAGCATGATTTCGATATACTGTCCGGCGCGGTAGTTGAGGCGCTCGCTGGCCGGCAACTGCAGGGTCAGCACGACGACGTCGGGAGCGACTTTCTCGATGGTGGTCACGCGCGACGGCATTTTTTTGATCGGGTAGTCGCTGCTGCCCGCCACTTCGCGCGCCTGCACCACCAAATCGCCCTGGGGCACGGCGCAGCACAGCAGCGAATAGCCGGCCGCCGCCTCCTCTTCCGTCAGAGAGCGGGTCTGGTATGGCTTATGCTGTACATTGCCGGACACGATCTTGCCCTTGCAGGAGCTGCAGGCGCCGCTCTTGCAGCTGTACGGCAGGCCCACGCCGGCGCGTATCGCCGCCGACAGGACGGTTTCGTCCGTTTCACAGCTGAATTGGTGGCCGCTGGGCTGAACAGTAATTTGAAAAGTCATACAATCCTTGAGATGAAAAATATGTTAAAGCACTCTTTGCGCAAGCCCTCAGGCTTGCCGCGCCTGCTGATCCTCGGTTGCGGCGATGTCGGCATGCGGCTGCTGCCCCTGCTGCGCGCGCGCTTTCGCGTCTTTGCCGTCACCAGCCAGCCGGCGCGCCGTGCGCAGCTGCGGGCGGCCGGCGCCGTGCCCATCGTGGCCAATCTCGACGACCGCGCCAGCCTGAAACGGCTGGCGGGACTGGCGACGATGATCGTGCACCTGGCGCCGCCCCTGTCGTCGGGTTTGCTGGACCGGCGCACGCGCAATCTGGCCGCCATTTTACCCGAGCATGCCCGCATGGTGTATGTGAGTACCAGCGGCGTGTATGGCGATTGCGGCGGCGCCTGGGTCGATGAAACGCGGCCTGTCGCGCCCGCCAATGCGCGGGCGAAGCGGCGCGTGGACGCCGAACAGGTCTTGCGTGGCTGGGGCGCGCGTCGCGGCGCCACGGTGGCCATCCTGCGCGTGCCCGGCATCTATGCGGATGACCGCCTGCCTTTGAAACGCTTGCGCGAAGGCACGCCGGCCCTGGCCGCGGATGACGACGTGTACACCAACCATATCCATGCCGATGACCTGGCGCGCATCATCGAACAGGCCTTGTGGCATGGCAAGCCGGGGCGCGTGTATCACGCCAGCGATGACAGTGAACTCAAAATGGCCGAATATTTCGATGCCGTGGCCGATACGTTTGGGCTGCCGCGCCCGCCGCGCCTGCCCCGTGCGGAGCTGCGGCAAGTGGTCACGCCGATGCTGCTGTCGTTCATGTCCGAATCGCGCCGCCTGCACAATACGCGCATGAAGCGCGAGCTGGGCGTGCGCCTGCGCTACGCGCGCGTGGCCGATGCCTTGCAGGCGCCGGCAGCCGGCGGGGGCCGCATCGGGTAAAATGGCCGGTTATCTGCGCACTTTGCTGGGCCGGCGCGCAGCGCGCCGTTCCCGCGCTGCGCCACTCACTTAAGGAAGACAGCATGAGCACCCTCACTTACGAAGCATACCTGGACGAGGTCACCACCGTCCTGACGGAATTGTACGACCTCGACGATGACGCCGCCATCAAGCTGGTCGTGGCGGCGCAGGACGCCGAATTTTTTGTCCCGCACGATGCGCATGAGGAAATGCGTACCGTCGAGCAAGCCAAGAAAGATGCGGTTGCCCTGTTCGAGCGCAAGCAGAACCGCCAGCAAACGCAGGAAAAACAACAACAGCGCGTGCGCCAGCAAAAGAAATAAGGATGGGGGGGCTGTGCCTCTGGCCGCCAGGTCGTGGGACAGCACGGGCTGCGGCGCAACGCCGGGGCCGTGCCATTTGATGCAGCACAAACGCGTCAGGGCGCGCTGGCGATATGGTGAGCAATGTCGTCACGCGTCCGGGCCTCTTGTGGCGGGCTCTACACAGCGCGACGCTGTTTCCCGTCAGCAGGAGCGAGCCATGCGAGCTACGAGTCACCCCAGCAAGGAGCAGGTCCGCGCGTATATGCGCCGGCGCGAACGAGCGCTGCAGCCGCCGCCGCCGCCCGATGAAATTCGCCGGCAGCTGGCCTGGTGCCGCATCGACGATTTTTCATGCAACTGCCTTTCGTCCACCCCGGCCGGCGTGGCCGCGCAAGGCTGGCATCTATCCGCGGAAATGACCCGCCTGGGCGCCCTCATGGCGATTGCCTGGCTCATGCACAGCGGCGTTCCTCATTGTAAAAATTGATGACTTGCAGCAAATTTTCCCGATTTGGGTTATCCTCTAGCACATTCCAAGTGCGTCAATTCTCTTCAATTATCACAATTTTGCTTTAAGTTACGCAAAAATCAACAATAGCGTGTATTATATTGTTTGTGGCGTAAAAGCCGCATAAGTGATGGCGCTTTTTCGTGTGTTTACCCTGAATTATAGCGAAAGAGGCATTCGGTTTCTTTTTGCTCTAATACAACAAGTACGGATTTTTGATCATGTCTCTCAAACAAATTACCTCTTTGCCTACCTACAACCCGAATCGCGTCCTCGATGCGATCATCGACAAGCTGCAACTGAAAAACGATGCCGCCTTGTCGCGAGCTCTGGAAGTGGCGCCACCTGTTATCAGCAAGATTCGTCACAACACCTTGCCGATCGGCGCCACGATCCTCATCCGCATGCATGAAATCAGCGATTTCAGCATTCGTGAACTGCGCGAGTTGATGGCTGCCTAAGAGCGCCTGACAGACGGCAAACTGAGAGGTGCCGTCTGGGTAAGTCAGGCTTGCCGCGTGCGGCAGCCACAGCTGTTTTCCGCTTGTCTATTGCGCGTCGCGGTTCAGTACCGGACGATCGACATAGAAGCGCCCCGTTTCCAGGCCAGTCGAAGACGATTTGACCACCGCCGCGGCCAGAGAGGCAGGCGCGCTGGAAAATGCGGTGCTGGCAGCGCCCGTCGCGCGGCCCGAATACGCCGTCGCCTGCACGGCCGCACTGGAAAACGCCGTCTGCACGGCCCGGCCCGAGTAAGCGGTCGCCTGTACCGCGCGTCCGGAATACGCTGCCTGTACCGCGCGTCCAGAATACGCTGCCTGTACCGCACGTCCCGAATACGCCGCCTGTACGGCGCGCCCCGAATACGCCGTTTCTGCGCGGATGTAATCTTCTCCGAACGTTTGCTCATACAACTGCTTCATGCGCTCGCCCACGCGTTGGTGCGCCGCTTCGTCGTCTTCGCCGCGCAAGCCGATGTACGGAAAGTGATGGAGGAAGTAACCGAACACCTGCTCGCAGTCCGCCGCATATTTCAGGGTGTCGAGGATGTGGTAGTGCCAGAAGGTGTCGACATCCATCAGTGGCGCCGTTTCTTCTTCCGGAAACTGTTTCATCAGGATCAGGAAGCGGCGGTATTCGAATTCCACCGCATTTGCCTTTTCCAGGCTCCATCCTTCGCCTGACTCCCGGTGCATCAGCTTGACCTTGATCGCGTCCAAATTCAAATCGGCAATTGCCTTGAAACTGTCGTTCGTATCCATGAATGTCCTTTGGTAAAGAGCGTTGTGGGAAATACGGTGAAACTAGGGAAGGCGGCGGGTGTGTACTCCTGGCAAGTAGTCGAGGAATGCCTGACCCATGGCGGGCGGGCGCTGAGTTGTTCTACATCAATATTGCATCTAATTACGAAATATGCAAGCTGAGCTTGTTTCAAGCGGGAGCGCGCCTGTCAGCCGCTGGCCCGGCTTTCTTCCTGGTAGGGAAACGCGGTGGCGTCCGCGCCCAGCGGCACGCTGACGTGCACGGTCATGCCGGCGCCGGGGCTGCTTTCGATGTAGAAAGTGCCGCCCAGTAACTTGATGCGTTCCTCGATGCCCACCAGGCCAAACGAGCCCAGCTTGTTGCGCCCCTCGATGGCCGCGCCCACGCCGTTGTCGCTGATACTCATCGATAGGGTATCGCGGCACTTCTCCAGCTTGACCTGCACGCGGCTGGCATTCGCATGCTGCGAAATATTGCTGAGCGATTCTTGCAGGATACGGAACAGGGCCGTCGCGCACTGATCGCTGAGGCAAATGTCGCCATGGCTTTCATTCACTTCGCAGGCGATGCCCGTGCGCTGGCGAAATTGCGCCACCTGCCATTCGACGGCCGCATTCACGCCCAGGTCCAGCACGGTAGGGCGCAAGTCGTTGATGATCTGCCGCACGCTTTTGATGGTGGCGTCGATCTGCTCCAGGGTCGAGCGGGCGCGCGCGTTCAGACGCGGGTGGCGGCGCTGCGTGCGCGAGGCCAGCATGTCGGCGTCGATGCGCAGCACCAGCAGGTTCTGTCCCAGATCGTCGTGGATTTCGCGCGCGATGCGCTTGCGTTCTTCTTCCTTGATCTGGTCGGCGTGGGCCGCCAGGCGGCGCAGTTTCTGGTGCGACAGCTGCAGGCGGATCTGGCTGGCGCGCAATTCCTCCGTCATGCCCGTCGCCATCTGGATGGCGCGCTGGCGCGATGATGCCAGCGTGTGGAACAGCATGTACAGCAGCATGGCGCTGGCAAAGCCGGTCAGCAGGGCCAGCCATGGCAAGAAGGCGTCGAAGCGCGTGTACAGGTCGCTCTTGCGCACGCTGAACAGCGCTTGCCACAGGCGGCCATTGTGTTCGATCAGCATCGTGCTGCTCAGGTAGCGGCCCGAGCTGCCGGGCAGCCACCATGGCGCGTGCATGCCCGCCGTCGTGCTATCGAAAATGGGGCGCATATCGTGCGGCAGCCGCAGCGGGACGTTCGGCTGTTCAAGCGCCTGCGGGCCGATATCGAACAGGGTCAGGCGGACGTTGCGCACCGGCATGTCGGCCAGCGCGCTGCGCATCATCGTCACCAGGTCGTAGCCGATGCCGACGGAACCCTGGTAAGCGGCGCGCCGCTGCTCCACCGTATCGACCGGCATGCCGTAGCGGTACACGGGCAGGCGCATGGCCATGCCCGTCAAGTGGGGACGGCCTTCCATCGGCACGGGCACGCCGGAATTGCTGATCTGCCCGGAATCGCGCGACTGCGCCAGCAGATCCGCGATCAGGGGGCGCGAGGCGATGTCATAGCCGTACTTTTCCGGGGCGCTGGCAATCGGCTCGATGTACACCAGCACGGAATAGTGGGCGCGCGGGGCGGGCGGATGGATGGCAAACGCCGGATAACCGTCGCGCCCGGGCGGATAGTCGCGCTGCACGGCCGCTTCGAAGGCGGCGCGCCGCGTCTCGTCGAGTTCCTGGCTGTAATTGAGGTTCATCACCCCCGGGTAGTTCTGTTGCAGGGCGATGTTCGCCACATAGCGGTGGAATTGCTCGCGGCTCACGTGTTCGTTGGCGTGGAACAGGCTGGCCGTGCCGCGCAACAGGTTGGCATACGACTTGACGCGCGATTCGATGTTTTTCTGGGTATTGCGAGCCAGATTGTTGAACAGGTCGCCGGCATCGTTTTCGATCGACAGCGAGGCGGCCATGTAGAACAGCAAGCCTACCATCATCGACATCACAAAGCCGAGCAGCCACTGCGGTCTTTTTTCAGCAGACAAGGGGTGTTCGCTTGCAGTAGAAGACATCGCCATCCGCATCAGGAAGAGGAATCGGGTGCCGCCTGGGCGACTGTGTTGTGCAAGCGCTATCGAAATTGCAAATTGCTCAATAGCTGCCTAATATACAAAATTATCGTGAATGTAGTCAACAGGCAATATTCTGTCGTGACATATATTGTTGAAACGAAAAAAAACCGCCGCAGCGGTTTTTTTGTGGGTCGTCCGGCGCCTTATTTTGCGGGCTGCCAGCTGTCTTTCAGGGTGACGATGCGGTTGAAGACGGGCTTGCCCGGCTGGCTGTCGACCCGGTCGGCCGCGAAGTAGCCGTGGCGCTCGAACTGGAAGCGCTGTTCCGGCTGAGCCAGTTCGGCGCCCGGTTCCAGCCACGCTTGCACGACTTCCTTGGCCAGCGGATTCAGGGCCAGCTTGAAGTCCTTGCCGCCCGCGTCCGGCTGCGGGTCGGTGAACAGGCGGTCGTACAGGCGTACTTCGGCGGGAATCGCCGTCGGCGCGCTGATCCAGTGCATATTGCCCTTGACCTTGTAATTGGAACTGCCTTCCGTGCCGGACTTGCTGTCCGGGAAGTAGTTGCAATGCACGGCGATGACCTTGCCGTTTTCATCCTTGTCAAAGCCCGTGCACTCGATCACGTAGCCGTAGCGCAGGCGTACCTTGCTGCCCGGCTTGTCGTCGATGGGCGGGTACAGGCGGAAGTAACCCTTGTTCGGCACTTCCATGAAGTCGTCTTCCTCGATCCACAGCTCGCGCGAGATAGGGAAGGTGCGCAAGCCCCGCTCCGGGAAGTGCGGATGCACGGGGGCCGTGCATTCCACGCTTTCGTTTTCCGGGAAATTGTCGATGATCAGTTTCAACGGGCGCAGCACGGCCACCGTGCGCGGCGCCTTCGGGTCCAGGTCTTCGCGCAAACAGCCTTCGAGCACGCTGTAGTCGATCCAGCCGTCGGATTTCGTCACGCCCGTGCGTTCGCACATCAATTGGATCGCTTCCGGCGTGTAACCGCGGCGGCGCATGCCCACCAGGGTCGGCATGCGGGGGTCGTCCCAGCCGTCGACGATGTGCTCTTCCACCAGCTGGCGCAGCTTGCGCTTGCTGGTGACGATGTAGGTCAGGTTCAGGCGCGAGAATTCGTACTGGTGCGGCACGGGTTGCTGGAAGAAACCGCCGGCGGCCAGGGTTTCCAGCAGCCAGTCGTAGAACGGGCGGTGGTCCTGGAATTCCAAGGTGCAGATCGAATGCGTGATGTTTTCCAGCGCGTCCGAGATCGGGTGCGTGTAGTCGTACATCGGATAGATGCACCAGGCGTCGCCCGTGCGGTGGTGGTGCGCGTGGCGGATGCGGTAGATGGCCGGGTCGCGCAAGTTCATGTTCGGCGAACTCATGGCATCTTCGCTCATCTTCGCGCGCAGGATGTGCTCGCCATCCTTGAACTGGCCCGCTTTCATGGCGCGGAACAGGGCCAGCGATTCGTCGCGCGGACGGTCGCGGAACGGCGAATTCTTGCCGGCCTGGCCGAAATTGCCCCGGTTGGCGGCCATGTCTTCGGCGCTCTGGCTGTCCACATAGGCGAAGCCGGCCGTGATCAGGTATTCGGCCATCGCGTACAACTGGTCGAAATAGTCGCTCGCGTAGTGCAGGTGGCTCTGACCGTCGGCCTGCTTCGGTTCCCAGTCAAAGCCCAGCCATTTCACGCTGTCCATGATGGTGTCGACGTATTCCTGCTCTTCCTTCGCCGGATTGGTGTCGTCGAAGCGCAGGTTGCACTGGCCGGCGTAATCGCGCGCCAGGCCGAAGTTGACGCAGATCGACTTGGCGTGGCCCACGTGCAGGTAGCCGTTCGGCTCCGGCGGGAAACGCGTGATCACCTGGGGCAGGCCGGGACGCACGTGGGCGCCGGCAGCCAGGTCGGCTTCGATGATGTTACGCAAGAAATTGGGCGCCAGCGCTGGCGCGGCGGTATTCGGTTTATCGTTGCTCATTGATCAATGCGGAAGAGTGACAGTAAAAAGCATTTTACCGTACCGCAAGCGCTTTATAAGCACGTATTTGGCCCCATATCCCAGCATGCAAGCGACGCGGGCGCCGTTCTATAGGATAATTCGCCTTTAATTAGCAAACAAAACGTGACCCCGGAGCCATTTATGGAAAATTTGTATAACGTCCTCGGTGTCGCGCCCAATGCCAGCGACGATGAAATCAAGAAGGTTTACCGTTCGCTGGCCATGCGCTTCCACCCCGACCGCAACCAGGCCCCCGGCGCCGAGGCGCGCTTCAAGAGCGTCACCAAGGCGTATGAAATCCTGGTCGACCCGGCCAAGCGCGCCGAATACGACCAGAGCGTGAACCACCGCATCATCATCGATCCGGAAGCGGAAGCCTATGCCCTGTGGTGCGGCGTGTTCCGCCTGCATGGCACCACGCTTCCAGCAGATTGAGTCTGCCGGCAGCCGCCACCGGGTGGCCTGAATGATATTTAAAACAACAACAACGGCGCTTTTATCAGCGCCGCGCATCACATTGGAAAGCACAGCATGAGAAGAGTACACCCTGAATTCGCGTACCAGTCGCGCGAGCTGGAAGGCCAGATCGACGGCATCCTCGGCGACCCGCCGAACCGCAAGAACTATAAAAGCATGGTCGACGCCCTGGTGAGCGAGTACGCCAGCGGCGGCGGCATCGAAGACGTGAACATGCTGGCCTTCGCGCTGGTCGACCACATCACCTTCAGCGACCCGAAGGGTTTGCTGGCCGAGAGCGAAGACTACGAGTTCGGCGACCCGGCCCGCGTGTTCTCGATGGCCTCCTGCGCCGCGCCGGAAGCGGCGAAGATGTACGCCGCCATCGAAGAAAGCTTCCCCGACCTGGCGCGCCAGGCCATCATCACGGCCTTCTTGCACAAGAATCCGCGCCTGTGGGACGACGACGACCAGTCGCTCGACCAGCTGGCCGCCAATGACGACGGCGACGACGATCACGACGAAGACGAAGCCACCGACGATTTCGCCCAGATGTTTGACCAGGATGGAGATGACCATGGCCGATAACAAGGATCAACATGCCGAACAAAAAAGCAACCTGCCCGCGCTGACGAAGCAGGTCACGGAATTGGTGCTGTCCGGTTCGCTGGGCCACGCCGAGCAGGCGTTTGCCGACGCGGCCGACCAGTACGGCGACCTGGCCGTGGTGGAAGTGCTGAGCGCCATCCCGCCGCAAGTGACGGCCCTGCACCTGGCCGGTTTCGACGGCGGCAAGATGTCGCTGGCAACCTTGCTGGTGCCGCCGAAGGCGTGGGCCGACAGCCTGGCCTTCATCGCCGCCACCTGGAGCGACGACCAGATCGAGGACGATCCGGAACGCATCGCCGAAGCCTTGTTCGCGCACATCCACGGCGTGGTGTTTTCCACCGACGACGCTGAGCGCCGCCGCGAGCTGCTGCTCGAAGCGTCCGCCACCGACTGGGGCGCCACGGCGTTCGCCATCCTGTTCTCGATGGCGCCGAAGGAAATCCTCGAAGTGGCGGGCGAGATCGTCATCAAGGGACCGTACGTGACGGGCGTGACCTCGTCCGACAACGACATCGTGCCGCTGGCCATCGAACTGGCGCAAGCGAATGAAGACGGCTGGGACCGCTCACTGTTCGAACTGTTCCCCGACTTCCGCCACAGCGCCGACCTGGCCGATGCGGAATACTCGGACGATCCGGACGAAGAGCCGACCATGCTGCAGCGCAGTACCAAGGAATTGCTGTACCGCCTGCGCAAGCAAGTGCCGAGCACGCGCAGCGCGCCGCGTTCCAGCACGCGCCGCAGCCTGGGCACGGGCATTTTCTCGTAATGAAAGCAGGGAATTACTAATGCTGCCAGCAATTGTTGTAGAGAATCTTCCGCGCCTCGTGCGCGCCATCAAACTGTTGCCGGGCGACCCGCGCGAAGACGCGGCCCTGAACCTGGCCGATGAATTGACGGGCATCACGGCCATGGTGGCCGAGAAGTTCACGAATGAACGCACGGCCGACGGCATCCAGAAAGCGTTGTATTTGACGGTGGGTGGCGTGTCGCTGGGCCTGGAGCAGGCCGTCACGCATGAAGGCGACCAGGCCGCGCTCGATTTCCTCGTCGAGCACGGCGCCGAGCACGCGTTCCAGGTGGGTTTCCGCCTGATCAAGGAATTGTCGCAGCTGCCGGAAGACGCCCTGGTCGGCGAATACGACCAGGACCCCGTCTACCTTGCGCGCCGTTTGCGCGAGCTGTTCATCGATATTTGCCAGGCCGACCCGAACCAGAACTGGGCCGGTTATGAAAAGTATGCGCTGCAGCTGCAACAGCGCAAGGAAGTGCAAGCCGTCGTGCGCCTGGCCGGCTGGCTGCGACGCCACCATGACAACGGCCCCGTCAGCGACAGCGACTTGAATGCCGAAGGCGTCATCGCGCTGGCCATCATCTTCGCCATCGAAGGCGGCGGGCGCATCGTCGCGCGCACGGGACAGAAGGAGTTTGAGCGTTTCGTACGTTCCGTGCGCAAGAACAAGCCCGACTTCGAGGAAGGCTGGGCCGCCCTGGTGGCCAAGGTGCCCGTGCAGCACCACCCGGTGTTGCTCGACCGCATCGCGTCCTACCGCCGCAGCTGCACCGTGGTGCAGAAAATCCTCACGCGGGCCAGCATGAAGAGCCTGTTCGAGGACCTGGAAAACTACGCGGGTTCCGAGCTGGACGCGGATTATTCGTGATCGTTGATGTCGGATCACGGGGCAGCTTCGCCACCGCTAATCCGACCTACGCCGACGCGCGTCCTGTAGGTCGGCTTAGCTGCGGCACAGCCGCAGCGTAAGCCGACATTGCTGGCGTTGCATTGATGCATGCGATTGTCGGATTACGCCCTGCGGGCCTCGGCGGCCCCGCTAATCCGACCTACTGCTTTCCTTCCATGGCCGCTTCCTCGGCCAGCTTGACGAACGCCGCCACCAGCGGCGACGTCTCTTCTTCCCTTTGTGCAAGTAATAAACTGGTGGTCGCCTGCGGGTCGGCGATCGGGCGGTAGCACACGCCATCCATGCGGATGCGGTCGAACGAGGCGGGCAGCACGGAAATGCCGCAGCCGGCCGCCACCAGGCCGATGATGGTCGACGCTTCGCCCGCTTCCTGCGTGACCTGGGGCACGAAGCCGGCGGCCTTGCACAGTCGAAAAATCTGCGGATAAATCCCCGTGCCCGCATCCTTGGGGTACATGACAAAACCTTCGCCGGCCATGTCGGCGATGGCGATGCTGTCCTTGGCCGCCAGCGCGTGGGCGACGGGCAGCACGAGGAACAGCGGGTCCTGGCGCAATTGCGTGAGCCTGATATCCGATGGATACGTCGTTTCCGGCGGGCGCACGAAGCCCAGGTCCATCGTCCTGCCCGAAATCGCTTCAAGCTGATGCAGGGTCGCCATTTCATGCAGGGTCAAGGTGACGTGCGGAAATTGCTGGCGGTAGCGGTTGATGACGGTGGCGAAATACGGTGTAAATGGCGTGGAAAAGGTAAAGCCGATGCGCAATTCGCCCGCTTCGCCCCGCTGGGCCCGGCGCGCCGTGACGGCCGCCTGTTCCGACAGGGCCAGGATGCGCCGCGCATCGTCGAGAAAAAGACGGCCCGCTTCCGTCAGCCGCACGGAGCGCTTGTTGCGCTCGAACAACTGCGCACCGAGTTCCCCTTCCAGCGCCTGGATTTGCTGGCTCAGCGGCGGCTGGCCGATGTGCAGGCGCTCGGCCGCGCGCGTGAAGTGCAGTTCCTCGGCGACGGCGACAAAGTAACGCAGGTGGCGCAGTTCCATGGTGGTCCAGTAATCGTTTTAAAGTATGAGTTGGGCCTTGAATATATATTGGACGATATGAGTTGGCAATCCTAAGATGAAGACTCGCTTCCTTTCCGAAACACGGCCATGTCTGATTCATCGCTTGCCTTTGCCCCCGCTGCACCTTCCGCCATCCCGGTTTCCGCTCCCGCTCCCCGCACGGCCATCGCCAAGGGTTCCCTCGAATTCAAGCGCAGCAACCGCGCGCTGTTCTTTGGCGGCTTTTCCACCTTCAGCCTGCTGTATTGCATCCAGCCCCTGTTTCCCCTGTTGTCGCATGAGTTTCATCTGACGCCGGCGCAAAGCAGCTGGTCGCTGTCCGTGTCGAGCGGCTTGCTGGCCATCTCGCTGGTGCTGCTGAGCGCCGTCTCGGACCGGGTAGGGCGCAAGCCGCTGATGGTGGCGTCGATGTTTTCCGCCGCGATATTGACGATTTTGTCTGCCTTCGCGCAGGATTACGCGCAACTGCTGGCGATCCGCGCCGCGCTGGGGGTGGCCCTGGGCGGCATGCCGGCCGTGGCCATGGCTTACCTGGGCGAGGAAATCGAGGGGCCGTCCTTGGGCCTGTCGATGGGCTTGTACATTGCCGGCAGCGCGTTTGGCGGCATGTCGGGGCGCTTGATCGCCTCCATGCTCAGCGATTTCCTCTCGTGGCGCTGGGCCCTGGGCGTGCTGGGCGTGGCCGGCGTGCTGGCGGCGGCGGAATTCTGGCGCAGCCTGCCGGCATCGAAGAATTTCGTGCCCAGCACAAAGGGCTGGAATGCCTTGCCGCATGCCATCAAACAGCATTTTTCCGATCAGGGCTTGCCGTGGCTGTTTTGCCTGGCGTTCGTGCTGATGGGCTGTTTTGTCAGCCTGTATAACTACATCGGCTACCGCCTGCTGGCCGCGCCATTCGGCTTGCGCCAGAGCACGGTCGGCTTGCTGGCCTTTCTGTACCTGATCGGCATCTTCAGTTCCGTCTGGGCGGGCCGTCTGGTGGACCGCCTGGGACGCCGGGGCGTGCTGTGGATCATGCTGTCGGTGATGCTGTCCGGTATTTTGCTGACCCTGTTCGACTCGCTGCCGCTGATCGTCATCGGCATGGCGCTGGCCACCTTCGGCTTCTTTGCTTCGCATTCGATCGCCAGCAGCTGGGTCAGCCGCCGCGCCCGCGCGCCGCAGGCGCTGGCCTCGGCCTTCTACCTGCTGTTCTACTACCTGGGCTCGAGCCTGATCGGTTCCGCCTCGGGCATGATGTGGGGCTTCGACGGCTGGACGGGCGTGGTCGCCATGCTGGGCCTGTGCCTGGGCGGCGGCGTGCTGATCGCCTTGCGCCTGCGCCACTTGCAGCCGCTGGGCGCGCGCGAAGCCGTGGCTTGAGTCCGGCTATTTGGGGCAGTTGCCGATCATCGTTTCCCCCTGTTTGCCCGCGCGCGTGGTCACGCACAAGGTGCCCAGCGCGCTGGTGATTTTATAAGTGCGGCTGCCCTTGGCCTCGTTCGCGCCCACTTCCTCGATCTTTGACGCCTCGTACCATTTCGGCGGCACGGCGGCATACGCCTCGGCAAAGCCTTGCTGCATGCGCTTGAAGCCCGTGTCCTCGAGTTTTTGTTCTCCCCGCTGCGGGAATTCTTTGCGCAGCTCCCTGTCGATCTTGCCCACGTCGCGCTTGGCCTGTGCCAGGATGTCGGCCGCGCTCGGTGGCGCGACGAGCGTGATCGCTTGCGGCGTTGCTGGCGCTGGCGCGGGTATCAGCTCGACGGCGGGTGGCGGCAAGGGGCGGCGGATGGGTGCCGAAACTGGTACCGGCAGGCGGGGCGGGCGCGCGGCGGCTGGTTTTGCGCTGGGCAACGGAACGGGTACCGGCTTGGGCGCCGCCGGCGGAGTGTAGCGCAGCCAGATGATGGATGGACCTTGCGGCAGGTTCTCATCCGTGACGGCGCGGGGCCGCGACTGCAGGACAAGATACGCGAAGCCCGCGTGCAGCACGACGATCAGCAGCAGACCGGGCGCGCGGCGGGGCAGGGATGGCAACGAGGTCATGGAGGGCTAGGTGGTTCAGGTACGCCAATGTATCTGAGGAATTTGATAATTATCTAAAATGTCACAAGCGCTTACAAAAAAAGTGCCTCATGGAAATTTCAATCCCGTAGCGGGTGGCGGGGAACCCTGGGCCGGCCTGGCGATCCAATTGTGATTACCATGGGAGGACAGATCATGATGCAGGTAAAGGAAGTAGCACGGCGCTTCGGCGCCATCGAACACGCGATCGGCCAGGCGGCCCAGTTGTGCGGCAAGCAGCAGGGCATGCCGATGGACTTGAAGGATTGCATCAACCAGTTGGACCAGCAAAAGAGCGCCGTGCGGCAAGCCATCGACACGCAGGACGATGCGCGCATCCGGCAAGCCGTCGACCAGATGGAGTCCTTGGGCGACCGCGCCAAGCGGGCGTGCGGCACGGCGACCAGCGTGACGCCGGAAATGAAGAGCGCCGTGCTCAAGGTCCACGATGAATTATCGGACCTGAAGCACCAGCTCCACTAGAGCCTGGCTCTGGCGCGCCTTACATTTGCCGGAACAGATGAGCATATAAAGGGCTGACGCGCAGCTGCGCCGGATGCTGGCGCAGGGTCAGCGAG
This sequence comes from Janthinobacterium glycogeni, assembly GCF_051380725.1. Lineage (NCBI taxonomy): Bacteria > Pseudomonadati > Pseudomonadota > Betaproteobacteria > Burkholderiales > Oxalobacteraceae > Janthinobacterium > Janthinobacterium glycogeni. The sequence continues at coordinate 293,329 of NZ_JBNYXP010000005.1, forward strand.
AGCTTGCCCGCCTCGTCGCGCACGGCCGTGGCGATGGCGCTGGCATTGACGATGGTGCCCCGGTGAATTTGCCAGAACTGTTGCGGGTCCAGCTGGGGCAAGAGTTCCTTCAGGCTCGTGCGTATCAGCGCTTCGCTGTCCTGGCACACGACGTTGATGTATTTGTCCAGCGCCTCGAAATACACGACATCGGCCAGCGCGATCATGCGCACGCTGTTGCCCACGGCGGCCCGTATCATGTGCAGGCGCGGCGCGGGCGGCAGCATGGCTTGCAGCTGGCTCAACAGGCGGGCCATGTTGTCATCGCTGGCGGACCCGGTCGACGGCGCCACTGGAACCACTGGCGGCGCTGTCGTGGCTGCCGCTGGTGCGGCTATTGCTGCAGCGGTGCCGCTGCTGCTGCTGCTGCTGCCGCCGTCGCGCAAGCGCTGCCGCAAGCGTTCCACCGTCTTGCCCAGGCGCGCCTCGTTGACGGGTTTTAAGACGTAATCGGCGGCCGCGTGCTCGAAGGCGGCCAGCGCATATTCGTCGTAGGCGGTAACGAACACGATGTGGGGGAACGGGATACCGTCCGGCCACTGTTCCGCCAGCTCCTCGGCCGCTTCCAGGCCTGTCTTGCCTGGCATCTTGATATCGAGAAAGAGTATCTCGGGCTGCAGCGCCAGGCCTTGCTGCAAGGCTTCCACGCCGTTGGCGCAGGTGGCAACGATGTCGAGTTCCGGCCATAGCCGGCGCAGGGCGTGCGCAAGGGCGGCGGCGAGTATGGGTTCGTCTTCGGCGATCAGGGCGCGCGGGGTGGAACTGGTCATGGCGTGGGACTCGTGGTGGTGGAGTGAATGGGAAATTGAAGACGGGCGACAACGCCTGCCGGCGTATTGGCGATCAGCGACAGGCTGGCGGCATCGCCATGCATGCCGTGCAGGCGTTCGCGAATATTCGCCACGCCCAGCTGCGTGCCCTTGGTCTGGCCCGGATGGTCGAGGCCCAGGCCGTCGTCGCTGACGGTCAGCACCAGCGCGCCGCCGTCCGTAGACGCCTGCACATGGATATGGCCGCCTTCGATCTTCGGTTCCAGGCCGTGCTGGATGGCGTTTTCCACCAGCGGCTGCAGCAGCATGGGGGGCACCTTGATATCGCGCAAGGCCTCGGGCAAGTCCAGCGTAAAGCGCAAGCGCGCACCCATGCGTATCGACATCAGGCCCAGGTAGGCTTGCATCAGGGAAAACTCCTGCGCGAGAGTGGTGGACCCGGCGCGTGAGGAACTCAAGGTGGCGCGCAGGTACTGGATCAACTGGTCGAGCAGCAACTGGGCGCGGTCCGTATCAAAGCTGATCAGGCCCTGCAGGTTGGCCAGGGTGTTGAACAGCATGTGCGGCTCGATCTGCGCCTGCAGCAGTTGCAGCTGCGCTTGCATGGCCTGGCGCGCCACCGATTCGGCGCGTGCCTTTTCCTCGGCAGCCACCATTTGCAGACGGGCAATCTTTTCGCGGCTGGAGAAAAACAGCACGGCGCCGCCCGTGGCCAGCAGGGTGAACACGAGCGTGCCCATCATTTGCGTGGGCAACAGGTTTTCGAAGCCGCCCACTTCCACGCCCGTCAGCCAGCCGAACAGGGCCAGGCCCAGCATTTGCGCCACGGGCACGGACAGCAGGATGATGAGCATGAAGGGCAGGAATCTGGGCCGCTGGTCCGCGCCCCATAAAGTCAGGCGCATGCCGTCGATCAGCAGGAAGGCGATCGTGCCGATGCACATCGAGGCGATCAGGTTGTGTCCGAAATGGCTGCCCGGATTGAGGATGAAGGTAATGACCAGCGCGCAGATCGCGTTCAGCGCCAGCGCATAGCGAGCGTCGAGCAGCAAGCGGTGGTAGGGAAAGCGGCGTCTGGCGGGGGCGCCGGCGGAAGGGGCGTCGGAGTTCATGGAAGTGTCTGCTGGTAGCGATGGGGCATTGTGTGTCAGCGCGGGCCAGGGCGCAACAGGGTTGCGACGAAACGGCCTGGGCGCGTCGCCATTCGCAGCGTCGCGCCGCCAAACGGGGCCACTTTACTTTTTACGATGGGCGCGCAATAGTATGGCAAGACAGTCTTTGCTATAAAGGAATCCCCATGTGGCCCTATCCACGCACCCTGGCGCACCGCGGCGGCGGCACCCTGGCGCCTGAAAACACCCTGGCCGCCCTGCGCTGCGGCCTGGCCTACGGCTACCGCGCCGTGGAATTCGACGTCATGCTGGCGTCCGACGGCGTGCCCGTCGTCGTGCATGACCCAGAGCTGGGCCGCACCGTGGCCGGCAGCGGGCATGTCAACGATTACACGGCCGCGCAGCTGGGAGCGATGGAGGCGGGCGCCTGGTTCGGCCCCGCATTCGCGGGCGAGGGCGTGCCCACGTTCGAGGCTGTGGTGGCGTATTGCAAGGCGCAGCGGATCTGGATGAATATCGAAATTAAGCCGGCGCCCGGCTTCGACGTGCCTACGGGCGAGACGGTGGCGCGGGCCACGCGCGATTATTTTGCAAAGGAGCTTGCTGCAGGAGAGTTATTGCCCTTGCTCTCGTCGTTCAGCATCGCCGCCCTGCAGGCGACACGCCAGGCGGCGCCGGAACTGGCGCGCGGCTGGCTGGTCGAACAGATACCGGATGGCTGGGCGCGCACGGCAAAGGAACTGGGTGTGGCGGCGCTCCATTGCGACCACCACCAGCTGACGCGCGCGCTGGCGCTGGCAGTCAAAGGGGAGGGATTGGGATTGTTCTGCTACACCGTCAACACCCCGGAACGGGCCAGCGAACTGCTGGCCTGGGGCGTGGACGGATTTTGTACGGACAGGATCGATCTGATCAAGGCGTAGGTCGGATTAGCGTAGCGTAATCCGACTTCGTGGTGCCGTGGCAACGTCGGCTTACGCGCCACGCGCTAAGCCGACCTACGCTTCCATCCTTAGAACGTCACGCGCATGCCGACCGTCAGGTTGCGCCCCGTCAACGGCGCCGCGTTCTTGATGAACGAGGTGTGGCTGTACGCCAGTTCATTCGTCAGGTTGTTCGCCTTGATGTAGAACTGGGCCGGCGTCGTGCCGATGCGCGTGTCGTAGTTGGCGGACAGGTTGAGCATGTTGTAGCCCGGGGTTGCCGTTTCGAACGCGGCGACCTTGTCTTGCTTGCCCACGCGGTAGAACTCGGCCACGCCGCTCCATGCCTGCCAGTTGGCGTCGAATTTCACGCCAAAACGCTGGGCCGGGATGCGCGGCAGGTTGTTATTGTTACCTGCGCCGCCGTCGGCCAGCTTGGCCCGCACATAGTCGCCGAACACGCTGGCGCCGAACATGGGGTTCAGTTGCTGGCGGATCTGCCCTTCGACACCCGTAAACGTGGCGTCGCGCTGAGCGTACTGGATCAGCTGGAAGCCTTCGTGGCTGTCCAGCGTGGAGCCGAAGATGTAATTATCGACCTTGTTGCGGTAGGCGCTGGCCGAGAAGGTCGTGGCGCCCGCATATTTGCGCAGGGTCAAATCGATATTGTTCGACGTTTCCTTGCCCAGGTTTTGATTGCCCAGTTCATACGTGGCCGTGGCCATGTGCACGCCGTGCGCATACAGTTCCTCGGCGCTGGGCAGACGGTGCGTGCGCGAGATGGTCGAGCCGAGCGAGTACTGGGGCGCGAATTTCCACACGGCGCCCAAGGAGATCGATGTGCCCTTGGCGCTGCGGTCCTGCAAGGTGGCGCTGTCGACGGTGATGTCTTGCCACTCGTGGCGCAAGCCCGCTTCGAAACGCCATTGGTCCAGCTTGTATTCCTCGACCAGGAAGGCCGCATGTTTCTTGGTGACGGTGGGCGCCACGTAGGCTTCCTCGCCCAGGGCGGAGAAATCGCGCTTCGACGTTTGCAGGCCGACGACGCCGCGCCAGCCGAAGACGGGATGGTGTTCCATTTCCAGGCGCGCGTCGTGGCCCTTGTTCTTGAAGGTGGTGGCGATTTCCGTGCCTTCGATTTCATCGTGCTTGTAATCGGTGAATGCGGCGCGCAGGCGCAGCTTGGCGAAGCCGGGCACCGGATCGCGCAATTCGCCGCGCACGTCCCAGCGCTCGCTTTTGAGTTTCACGTAGGGAACGGCGCCATCTTCGTGGTCATGGTCGTGTTCCTCCTCATCGCCATGGCCGTGGCCCTCGTGGCCGCCGCAATGCAAATGCGTGCCGTGCGGGTGGCAGCTTTCGAATTCATGGTTGTGGCCAGGCAAACCGTATTCCGCGTGCTGGCTGGTGAAGGCCAGGCCCAGGAAGCCGCGCTGTCCCACCCACGACAGGCCCACGCTGGCCGTGTCCGTCTTGTTGTAGCTGCCGGCCACCCTGGAGCCGCCTTCCCAGCCGCTGCCGACCTTGTATTCCTTCGCGTCGCGCTTGACGCCTTCCGCATGGAAGGCGATGTTGCCGGAGCCGCCAGTGACTTCAAAGGCGCCCGCCTTGTCGCGCGCCGCCGAGTTGGCGCGCACTTCCGCGCTGCCTTCGAAGCCTTTCGCCGGCACGCGCGTGGGGATTTTCTTGTCGATCACATTGACGACGCCGCCGACGGCACCGCCGCCGTAGGCCAGCGCGGACGGGCCGCGCAAGACTTCAATCTGTTCTGACAGCATCGGTTCGGCCGCGACGGCATGGTCGGGGCTGATGGTCGAGGCATCCTGCACCTCGGCGCCATCGGACAGCACCTTCACGCGCGGGCCATCCATGCCGCGGATGATGGGGCGGCTGGCGCCGGCGCCGAAATGGCTGGACGTGATGCCGGGCTGGCCGGCCAGGGTTTCGCCCAGGGTCGCTTCGCGGGCGCGCACCAGTTCCTCGCCTTCCAGTACGGTCACGGGCGTGCTCATGTCGTCGCTGCCCAGGGCCAGGGCGCTGGCCGAGACGGTGACGGCAGGCAAAGTGGCTACCTGCTGCGCCAGGGCGTTGGCGGGGGCGGCAAAGGCCAGCATGATGGCCAGCGCGAGGGGAGTGGGTTGGTGAGGACGGACGGACATGGGCAAGAATTCCTTTATCGGCGATCGGTTTGACGTGTCAGGGCAGGCCATTGCCGGATGGGGTGGCTGCCAGAAGATGATAATGATAACCCATTATCATTACTGTGTGACAGTTTTTCCGGGCGGTACATATAGGCGGATGGTGTATTCTGTCGGCTATGGAACGCACAACACGTCAAAAAACCGCTATTCAAGCCGCCATCGAGTCGGCCCAGCGCCCCCTGTCGGCGCAGGAAATCCTTGAACAGGCCAGCTTGCAAGTGACGCAGCTGGGCATCGCCACCGTTTACCGCAACCTGAAGTCGCTGGTGCTGGAAGAAAAGGTGCACGTGGTGACCTTGCCGGGCGAAAACCCGCGCTACGAGTCGAACACGGCCGCCAATCACCACCACCACCATTTCCAGTGCACCACGTGCCAGCGCGTGTTCGATGTGCATGACTGTCCGGGCGACTTGAAGCGCATGGCGCCGCAAGGCTTTGTCGTCGAGCGCCACGAACTGACCCTGTACGGCCGCTGCGCCGACTGCAATGCGGCCGCCGGCGCCAGCGCGGCTACCGCTGCGACCAAGGCCACGCCCGCACCGCACGCCTGCGCCAGCCATCACGACCCGGCCTGAGCTGGCCGGCTGTCGATGTTGGCACGGGCGCAACAATGGCCGTGCCAGCCGTCAATGCCGTACCCCATATCACGTATAATCTTCCCTTTAAAGCTGCCGCCACTCTTTGCCAAAAAAACATGAAATCAACTGAAATCCGCGACAAGTTCCTCAAATTTTTCGAGTCCAAGGGCCATTCCATCGTCCGTTCCAGCTCCCTGGTGCCAGGCAACGATCCGACCTTGCTGTTGACGAACAGCGGCATGGTGCAATTCAAGGACGTGTTTACGGGCACGGACAGCCGTCCGTACACGCGCGCCACCTCGGTGCAGCGCTGCGTGCGCGCCGGCGGCAAGCATAACGATCTGGAAAACGTCGGCTACACGGCGCGCCACCATACGTTCTTTGAAATGCTGGGCAACTTCAGCTTCGGCGACTATTTCAAGCGCGACGCGATTCAATACGCGTGGGAACTGCTGACCAAGGTGTATGGCTTGCCAGCCGACAAGCTGACCGTCACCGTGTATATCGAGGATGACGAAGCGTACGACATCTGGGCCAAGGAAATCGGCGTGCCAACCGAGCGCATCATCCGTATCGGCGACAACAAGGGCGCGCGCTACGCGTCCGACAATTTCTGGCAGATGGCGGACACGGGCCCATGCGGTCCGTGCACGGAAATCTTCTACGACCACGGCGCCGACATTCCTGGCGGCCCGCCGGGCTCGCCTGACGAAGACGGCGACCGTTTCATTGAAATCTGGAACCTCGTGTTCATGCAGTTCAACCGCGACGAAGCGGGCGTCATGCACAAGCTGCCGAAGCCGTGCGTCGACACGGGCATGGGCATGGAGCGCCTGGCCGCCGTGCTGCAGCACGTGCATTCGAACTATGAAATCGACCTGTTCCAGCATTTGATCAAGGCTGCCGCGCGCGAAACGGGCGCCACGGACCTGGAAAACAAGTCGCTGCGCGTGATCGCCGACCACATCCGCGCCGCCGCCTTCATGATCGTCGACGGCATCATCCCGGGCAGCGAAGGCCGCGCGTATGTCTTGCGCCGCATCATCCGCCGCGCCTTGCGCCATGGCCACAAGCTGGGCCAGACGAAACCGTTCTTCTACAAGCTGGTGGCGGATCTCGCCATCGAGATGGGCGGCGCCTATCCGGAGCTGGAAGAAGCGAAAGACAACGTCGCCAGCATGCTGAAAGCCGAGGAAGAGCGTTTCGGCGAAACCCTGGAAACGGGCATGAAAGTGCTGGAAGCGCAGCTGGCCAAGGATGCCACGGGCATCGACGGCGCCACCGCCTTTACCCTGTACGAAACGTATGGCTTCCCGCCGGACCTGACGGCCGACATCTGCCGCGAACGCAACATCCGTTTCGACCAGGCTGGCTACGACGCGGCCCTGAAGGAAAGCCAGGAACTGTCGCGCAAGGGCGGCAAGACGCACAAGGACAGCAAGGTCGAGTACACGGGCGAGAAAAACACCTTCGTCGGCTACGATCAATTGACGTTCAGCAGCAAGGTCGTCGCGCTGTACGCGGCCGGCACGCCCGTGCAGGAACTCAAGGCCGGTGAAGCGGGCATCGTCGTGCTCGATACGACGCCGTTCTACGCGGAATCGGGCGGCCAGGTGGGCGACCAGGGCGTGATCGCCTCGGGCGCGGGCAGCTTTGCCGTCAGCGATACCTTGAAAATCCAGGCCGACGTGTTCGGCCACCACGGCGTGCTCGAGTCCGGCGTATTGAAAGTGGGCGACGCCGTCTCGGCCGAAGTCGACACGGCCAAGCGCGCGCGCACCATCCGCAACCACTCGGCCACGCACCTGATGCACAAGGCCTTGCGCGAAGTGCTGGGCGGCCATGTGGCGCAAAAGGGTTCGCTGGTCGATCCCGATAAAACCCGTTTCGACTTCAGCCACAATGCGCCGATGACGGCGGAGCAGATCGCCGCCGTGGAGACGATCGTCAACAAGGAGATCCTGGAAAACCGCGCCACGCAGGCGCACCTGATGTCGTTTGACGACGCCGTCAAGCATGGCGCGATGGCCCTGTTCGGCGAGAAATACGGCGACGAAGTGCGCGTGCTCGACATCGGCAGCTCGAAAGAGCTGTGCGGCGGCGTCCACGTGCAGCGCACGGGCGATATCGGCCTGTTCAAGATCATCGGCGAAAGCGGCGTAGCCGCCGGCATCCGCCGCGTGGAAGCCGTGACGGGCGAGGGCGCGCTGGCGCTGGTGCAAACCATCAACCGCCGCCTGGTCGAAGCGGCCAACGCGCTGAAGGCGCAGCCGGAAGAATTGACGGCCCGCATCGTCCAGGTGCAGGACCACGTGAAGGCGCTGGAGAAGGAACTGGCCGCGCTGAAATCGAAACTGGCTTCGGGCCAGGGCGATGAGCTGGTCACGCAAGCCGTCGATGTCAATGGCATCAAGGTGCTCGCGGCCGTGCTGGACGGCGCCGACGTGGCCCGCCTGCGCGAAACCATGGACAAGCTGAAGGACAAGCTGAAGACGGCCGCCATCGTGCTGGCCAGCGTGGCGGACGGCAAGGTCAGCCTGATCGCCGGCGTGACGGCGGACGCGACTTCCAAGGTCAAAGCGGGCGAGCTGGTGAACTTCGTTGCACAGCAAGTGGGCGGAAAAGGCGGCGGACGCCCCGATATGGCGCAGGCTGGCGGCACCGATGCTAGCGGCCTGGCGAATGCCCTGGCCGGCGTGCCGGCCTGGGTCGGCGAACGCGCAAAATAAGGCGTAAGCTAGAAGGCATGCGGGGTTTTCGCCCCACAGCCCCTTGAAAACGGCCCGCAGACGGTGTTTGCGGGCCGTTTTGCCGTGTGGCATCTCGTTGTGACACCACAACAGCCGATGAACTATTTTGGTGCAGCGCGTCAATGCCCCTGATTTAGAGTAGTATGTCGAAAATCAGTACAACAAAACAATGGTGGGATATTGATGATGAGCGACACACTACTTGATACCGAGATTATGGAATTTCACAAAGAACTCGACGCGCGGGGCTTGAATTGCCCGTTGCCGATTCTGAAGGCGAAAAAGGCTTTGTCAGAGCTGCAGAGCGGGGAAGTGCTGCGCATCATGGCAACCGATCCCGGTTCCGTGCGCGACTTTCAGGCTTTCGCCAAGCAAACGGGCAATGCCCTGCTGTCGCACGTGCAGACGGGCACCGAATTCGTCTTCCTGATGCAACGCAAATAATTCTGCCAGCCGGGGCCGCCGTGGCGCGGCCTGGTTTTCCTTCCCGAACCAGCCCTTTTGCTGCCCTGCAGCGTAGCGGCGGACTCTCCTGAAATCCCCAAAGCTGGACAGTTTAGATGGATTGCTCTAACAAAAAATCGCACGATCGTGCTTAAATTCGGTTCAGGATTCAAATTTCTCTTATAATCGAACGCACAATCAGCACTTGATCCGTCATTTTTATAATTTCCCAAAGGCATAGCTATGAAAGTCTTGGTACCCGTCAAACGCGTGGTCGACTATAACGTCAAAGTCCGCGTCAAGAGTGACGGCACTGGCGTCGATACCGCCAACGTCAAAATGTCGATGAACCCTTTCGATGAGATCGCGCTGGAAGAAGCGATGCGCCTGAAAGAAGCCGGCAAGGTCACCGAAGTGGTCGCCATCTCCTGCGGCGTGACGCAGTGCCAGGAAACCCTGCGCACGGCCATGGCCATCGGCGCCGACCGCGGCATCCTGGTGGAAACGACGACCGAACTGGAACCGCTGGCCGTGGCCAAGCTGGTGAAGTCCCTGGCCGAGAAAGAGCAGCCGCAACTGATCATCCTGGGCAAGCAGGCGATCGATGACGACAGCAACCAGACCGGCCAGATGCTCGCTGCCCTGCTGGGTTGGCCGCAAGCCACGTTCGCTTCGAAAGTCGTGCTGGAAGACGGCAAAGTCACTGTCACGCGCGAAGTCGACGGCGGCCTGGAAACCCTGGCATTGACCTTGCCAGCGATCATCACCACCGATTTGCGTTTGAACGAGCCGCGCTATGTGACCTTGCCGAACATCATGAAGGCGAAGAAAAAGCCGCTCGAGACCGTCAAGCCGGAAGACCTGGGCGTCGACGTTGCGCCACGCCTGAAGACCCTCAAAGTTGTCGAGCCAGCCAAGCGCTCGGCTGGCATCAAGGTGCCGGACGTCGCCACCCTGGTCGCCAAGCTGCGTACCGAAGCCAAAGTCATCTAAGCGCGGCCTCGCCGTTTATCCAGAACAATTACAGGACACATCATGGTCGCATTAGTTATTGCTGAACACGACAACGCTACCTTAAAGGGCAGCACCCACCACACCGTGACCGCGGCCGCCCAGTGCGGCGGCGACGTGCACGTACTGGTCGCAGGTTCGAACGCATCGGCTGCCGCCGCTGCCGCCGCGCAAATCGCCGGCGTGACGAAAGTCATCGTGGCCGACGCGCCATATTTTGCCGACGGCCTGGCCGAAAACGTGGCCGAGCAAGTACTGGCCATCGCCGGCAGCTACAGCCACATCCTGGCGCCAGCGACCGCCTACGGCAAGAACATCCTGCCGCGCGTGGCCGCCAAGCTGGACGTGGCGCAAATCTCGGAAATCACCAAGGTCGATTCGCCCGACACCTTCGAGCGCCCGATCTATGCCGGTAACGCGATTGCCACCGTGCAATCTGGCGACAAGATCAAGGTCATCACCGTGCGCACCACCGGTTTCGACGCCGCTGCCGCCACCGGCGGTTCGGCTGCCACGGAAACCGTCGCCGCCGTTGCCGACGCGGGCAAGTCGGCCTTCGTGGGCCGCGAACTGGCCAAGTCCGACCGTCCTGAACTGACCGCCGCGAAAATCATCGTGTCGGGCGGCCGTGGCATGGGTTCGGCCGAGAACTTCCATATCCTGGAACCGCTGGCCGACAAGCTGGGCGCCGCCATGGGTGCCTCGCGCGCCGCCGTCGACGCCGGCTTCGTGCCGAACGACTGGCAAGTGGGCCAGACGGGCAAGATCGTCGCGCCATCGCTGTACATCGCCGTCGGTATCTCGGGCGCGATCCAGCATCTGGCCGGCATGAAAGACTCGAAGACCATCGTCGCCATCAACAAGGATCCGGAAGCGCCGATCTTTGCCGTGGCCGACTACGGCATCGTGGGCGATCTGTTCGAGATCGTGCCGCAACTGGTCAAAGAACTGGGCTAAGTCGCACCCATTCCGGTTTTGTTATTGACAAAGCCACGCCGGCCCGCCCTACACGGCGAGCCGCGCGTGGCTTTTTTCTTGGAGAGAGAAGATGAGCTATCAAGCCCCGCTGAAAGACATGTTGTTCGTGATGAAGGAACTGGCCGGCCTGGCCGAAATCCATACCTTGCCTGGCTGCGAAGACGCCACGCCCGATACGGCCGAAGCCGTGCTGGAAGAGAACGCCAAATTCTGCGGCGGCGTGGTGGCCCCCTTGAACGGCCCCAGCGACAAGGAACCGAGCTTCTGGCACGACGGGCAAGTGACCACCTCGAAGGGCTTCAAGGACGCCTTCAAGGCGTATGGCGAAGCGGGCTGGCAGGGCGTGCAGCATCCGACGCAGTTTGGCGGCCAGGGCTTGCCCAAGCTGCTGGCTACGCCCTGCATCGAAATGCTCAACTCCGCCAGCATCTCGTTCGCCCTGGTCGCCCTGCTGTCGGACGGCGCCATCGAAGCGCTGTTGACGGCCGGCAGCGACGAACAGAAGGCCACGTACCTGGAAAACCTGGTGTCGGGCAAGTGGACGGGCACCATGAATCTGACGGAGCCGCAAGCGGGGTCCGACCTGGCCGCCGTGCGCACGCGCGCCGTGCCGCAGGGCGACGGCACCTATAAAGTGTTCGGCACGAAGATTTTCATCACGTACGGCGAACACGACATGGCGGAAAACATCGTCCACCTGGTGCTGGCCCGCACGCCGGACGCACCGGCCGGCGTGAAGGGAATTTCGCTGTTCATCGTGCCGAAATTCCTCGTCAACGCGGACGGCAGCCTGGGCGCGCGCAACGACGCGCACTGCGTGTCCATCGAACACAAGCTGGGTATCAAGGCCAGCCCCACGGCGGTATTGCAGTTCGGCGACCACGGCGGCGCCATCGGCACCCTGGTGGGCGAGGAAAACCGCGGCCTCGAATACATGTTCATCATGATGAACGCGGCCCGCTTCGGCGTGGGCCTGCAAGGCATCGGCCTGGCCGAGCGCGCCTACCAGCAGGCCGTGGCGTTCGCCAAGGACCGCGTGCAGTCGCGCGACCTGGCCGGTTCGCCAGGCCCCGTCTCCATCATTCACCACCCGGACGTGCGCCGCATGCTGATGTCCATGCGCTCGCAGACAGAGGCGGCGCGCGCGCTGTCCTACGTGGGCGCGGCCATCAGCGACGTGGCGCACCACCATCCGGACGCCGACGTGCGGGCGGAAAGCCTGGCGACGTATGAATACCTGGTGCCCGTGATCAAGGGCTGGGCCACGGAAATGTCGCAGGACGTCACGCGCGACGGCGTGCAAGTGCATGGCGGCATGGGTTTCATCGAAGAAACGGGTGCCGCCCAGCATTACCGCGACGCCAAGATCCTCACCATTTACGAAGGCACGACGGCCATCCAGGCGAACGACCTCGTGGGTCGCAAGACGGTGCGCGACGGCGGCGCCGTGGCGAAAGCCATCATCGCCCAGGTGCGCGCCACGGAAGTCCAGTTGGGCGAGCTGTCCGGCGCCGACTTCCAGGCCATGCAGCGCCACCTGGCCGAAGGCAGCGCCGCGCTGGAAGCCGTGGTCGAATACGTGGTGGCGAACATGAAGACGGACATCAAGGCCGTGTTTGCAGGCAGCGTGCCGTATCTGAAACTGGCCGGCATCGTGCTGGGCGGCTGGCAAATGGCGCGCGCGGCCGTGGTGGCGCAGCAAAGGCTGGGCGAGGGCAGTGGCGACGCCTCGTTCTACAAGGCGAAGATCGCCACGGCGCGCTTCTTTGCCGACCACATCCTGTCGCAGGCGCCGGGCTTGCGCGCCACCATCATCGACGGCAGCGCCGGCGTGATGGCCTTGTCGGAAGAGCAGTTTTAAGTTGAAACTTGGCCAGCGGAAGCTGGCTGAATGCAAAAAAGCGCTGGAGATCACTCTCCAGCGCTTTTTTTAACCCCAAAGACAAATGCCGGGGTCAGTCTCTTCGAGATCGGTATCAGTTCCATTGGAACTGACACCCCCGACGGGTCTGACCCCATATCTTACCTGCGGGCGATACCATTGCCCGAGTTGCGCACCAGATCGCCGGCGGCCAGGCCAGGATCCTGGTCAAACGCGAAATCGGCCTTGGCGCCCGTTTCGTATTGCACGGTGACGGTCCAGGTCTTGGCGTTCTTCATGTGGCCTTCCACTTGCTTGCCTGCGTACGCGCCGCCAGCCGCGCCGGCCAGGGTGGCCAGGTCCTTGCCGCGTCCGCCGCCGACCTGGCGGCCCAGCAGGGCGCCGGCCACGCCGCCGCCGATCATGCCCAGCGCGCCGCCTTCACCGGCTTTTTCAGTGACGTTGACTGCCAGCACCTTGCCGCACTCGGCGCAGATCTGATGCTGCGGCTGCTTGGAAGGCTGGCTGGCGTAGGAGTTGCCCGCTTTTTGCGCGGCCTTGGCGTTGATGATGGCCTGGTCGTATTCACCCTTGGCGTCGCGCAGGCATTGCATGCGGGCTTTCGAGCTGCTTTCTTCTGCGCACAATTTCTTGTCGTCCGCGTAGCGCGTGCTGGCTTGCTTCGTGTCGTACGCGTATTGCGCCTTCGGCGACAGGTTTTGCGCGAAGGCGGAGGTGCTGAACAGGGCCGTGACGGCGACTGCGAGGATGAGTGGGCGACGAATCATGATCTTCTCCTAGGGGTGTGGAATGTGCCAGTAATGTCGGCATTGTGAATGCAGTATAGAGGAAAATCATGATTGCTTACCAACACTTACATGTGCGTGCGGGGCGCGGGAAATGATGTAATTTTCATACGGAAATTAACCGTAGGCGCCGCCCGTGTACAGCAAGTCGAACAGGCGCGCCATGGTGGCGATCAGCACGCCTGCGCCTAGCATCAAGGTAGCGACCAGCACCACGGCCAGGGGCCAGCCCGTGTCCGATTGCCGGCTTGTTGCGGCGTTGTAGCGGGCGTCCCACTTGTCGTCCGGCATCAAGCCCAGCACCAGCGCTTCCAGGAAGCCGCCCAGGGCGGACAGGGTCAGCGGCAGTATCTGGTAAAACCAGTCCGCTTCGGGAAACAGCTGGCGCAGCAGCAGGGAGGCGGGCAGGGCGGCCAGGTGCAGCCAGCCCCAGCGGTCCTTGGCGCCGTGCAGGTAGAAGCGGTGCGCGCCGAGCATGCCCAGCAAAAAGGCCAGCAAGGTGGTGAAGGCCTTGTTCTTGTGCGACTGTTGCAAAATGGTGGCGGTGGTCATGGGACTCCAGAGTTGCTCATCAGTAAAGATTGCCAGTATCGGCCATTGCCTCGCACAACGATAGCACTTTCCTGTGGCGTTTATACAATGATTTCGCGTGAGTTCAAGCCATGGCCGGCACGATAGACGCAGACGCCTATTGCGTCTTCGGCCCTGACTGGTCATAATGTTTGATTAGCCCAAATTACACGCCCGTCATCATAACGCTTGCTGCCTGGCGGTAAAGCGCGCTATAATTTGCGGCTTTTTCCGCCTCAGCACACTTTTTGGAAATATTATGGTCGTTATTCGTTTAGCTCGTGGAGGCGCCAAGAAGCGCCCGTTCTTCAACATCGTCGCTACTGATTCGCGCAATCGCCGCGATGGTCGCTTCATTGAGCGTATCGGTTTTTACAACCCGATGGCGCAAGGTGGCGAAGTTCCACTGCGTATCACCGCAGACCGTCTGGCCTACTGGCAAGGCGTTGGCGCACAATTGTCGCCAACCGTTGCTCGCCTGGTTGCCAGCAACGGCAAAGCAGCAGCTTAATTAGATCACTGGTTTGACGGTCAAGACTGCATCCGGGGTGAAAGTCCCCGATGACCTGGTACAGGTAGGCTATGTCTCCGGTGCCTATGGCATTGCTGGCGGAGTCAGGATCACTCCTTTCTCCGACGACGCGGATGCATTATTAAGCGTCAAAACCTGGTGGTTTGATAAACCGACCTTGCATGATGTTCAAGTCAGGCAAGCGAAGTTACACGGCGGCGACGTCGTGGCCCAGCTGGTGGGTGTGGTCGGGCGGGATGCCGCAGAAGCGCTGAAAGGCGTGTCTGTGCAAATTCCGCGTAGCCATTTCCCGACGCTGTCGGCCGATGAATTTTATTGGTCCGATCTGATCGGACTGACAGTCGAGAATTTGCAAGGCGAGTGCCTCGGCACAGTGCACGACATGATGAGCAATGGTCCGCAGTCGATCTTGCGCGTTACGCCCGTCGCCAATGCCGATGAGACCGTTGAAAAGGCGCCTGAGCGCCTGATCCCGTTTGTTGGCCAGTTTGTCATTAACGTTGACAAGGCTGCCAGCAAGATCACGGTTGACTGGGGCCTCGATTATTAAACCGCCTGCGCGTAACTTTGCGCCAGGCAATATTTTCAGGATGGCGAGCGATGCAATTTGATGTCGTGACCCTGTTCCCGGAAATGTTTGCCGCGCTGACGCAGTCGGGTGTGACCCGGCGCGCCTTCGAGCAGGGGAAATGTGGCTTGTCCTTGTGGAATCCCCGTGATTTCACGACCGACAATCACCGCACCGTGGATGACCGCCCGTATGGCGGCGGCCCCGGCATGGTGATGATGGCGCGTCCCCTCGAAGCGACAATTCATGCCGCAAAGCAACGCCAGACCGAACTGGGACTGGCGGCGCCCCGTGTGGTGTTCATGTCGCCGCAAGGCCGTCCGCTGACGCACGAGCGCGTCACGCAGCTGAAAGCCGAACCTGGTTTGGTGATCCTGTGCGGCCGCTATGAAGCCGTGGACCAGCGTTTGTTGGACCGTTGCGTCGACGAGGAAGTCAGCGTCGGCGACTTCGTCCTGTCGGGCGGTGAATTGCCCGCCATGGCGCTGATGGATGCGGTGATCCGTTTGTTGCCGGGTGTCCTGAACACCGAGGCATCGGCCATCGAGGACAGCTTCGTCAATGGCTTGCTCGATTCGCCGCACTACACGCGGCCGGAAACATATGAAGGCATGGCCGTACCGCCCGTCTTGATGGGTGGCAATCATGCCGAGATCGTCAAGTGGCGCCGCCAGCGCATGCTGGAAGCGACCGCGACAAAGCGGCCTGACCTGCTGGTCAGTGCGCGCGCCGCCGGCTTGCTCAGCAAGGCCGACGAAAAATTCTTGGCCAGCCTGTAAGCCGTCTCCGGACGGCCGGCAGGGTGGCCAGTAGTGCCGGGCATGTTGCCCATATTGTGTTACCCATCCTCTACCGGGCGGATACTTGCTATCCACAGTGCGCCGGCATGATGGTTTTCGGAGTTATAAAAATGGACTTGATTCAACAATTAGAGCAGGAAGAAATTGCTCGTCTGGGTAAAACCATTCCTGAATTCGCACCAGGCGATACCGTTATCGTCAGCGTCAACGTAGTCGAAGGCACGCGCAAGCGCGCCCAGGCTTACGAAGGCGTCGTTATCTCCCGTCGTAACCGTGGCCTGAACTCGAACTTCATCGTTCGCAAGATCTCGTCCGGCGAAGGCGTCGAGCGTACGTTCCAACTGTACTCGCCGCTGATCGCTTCGATCGAAGTGAAACGCCGTGGTGATGTTCGCCGCGCCAAGCTGTACTATCTGCGTGAGCGTTCGGGTAAATCGGCGCGTATCAAAGAAAAATTGCCAAATCGCCGCGTTGTGGCGAAAGCAAGCGCGTAATATCAGCGTCTGCGTTGGGAAAAGGGGTGCCTCTCGGCGCCCCTTTTTTATTCTGAATTGCTATTGAGGCAAGCTGCCATGGCCACCATTGCATTTGATCCCAAACAACTCGCCATCGATTCGATCGCCGGCGAGGCGGCGCTGGACGCCGTGCGCCTGGCGCCGGACTGGCTGCGCCGGCGCCTGGCCGAGCAGCCGGACTGGCAGCCCGAGATCACCCAGGATTTCCTCTCCGCCCGCGCCGTGCCCGTGCGCGCTGCCGTGCTTATTCCCCTGGTGCAACGGCCGCAGGGCTTGACCATCTTGCTGACCATGCGCACGGACCACCTGAGCAGCCATGCGGGCCAGGTCAGCTTTCCCGGCGGGCGCAGCGAAGCCTTCGATGCGTCGCCCATTGCCACGGCCTTGCGCGAAACGGAAGAAGAAGTGGGCCTGGCGCGCGAGCACATCGAAGTGCTCGGCTGCCTGCCCGACTACCTGACGGGCACCGGCTATCAGGTCACGCCCGTGGTGGGGCTGGTGACACCGCCGTTCGAGCTGCGCGCGGACCCGTCGGAAGTGGCGGAAATCTTCGAAGTGCCGCTGGCCTTCCTGATGGATGGCATTAACCATCAGCGCCTGTCGGTGGAATTGCCCGGCGGACGGCGCTCGTTCTACGCCATGCCGTACGAGCGCTTCTACATCTGGGGCGCCACTGCCGGCATGCTGCGCAATCTGTTTCACCTCTTGCGCGCGTAAAATGGCGTCCCGCACGTAATAAGTTTGATTCCAGCACTGCACTGCGCTATCGTAGCGGGCATTGCGGTATTGCTGAAAAAGACAAAAAGGACGTTTGATGACATTTCTCTCCATACTTTGCGCATTGCTGATCGAGCAGCTCAAACCTTTGCGCGCGGACAATCCGATCTACGCCGAAATCAAGAGCCTGGCAATGCGCATGGAGACCTGGTTCAATGCCGGCCACGCCAGCCATGGCCGCATGGGCTGGTTCCTGATGATCGGCGCGCTGATGGTGCCGACGGCGGGCGTGTACTGGATCTTGCTCCACTACCAGCTGACCCTGCTGGCCTTTGCCTGGAACGTCCTCATCGTCTACCTGACCCTGGGCTTCCGTCATTACAGCCATTACTTCACCTCGATCCAGCTGGCCCTGAGCGCCGGCGACGAAGCGACCGCGCGCACCTTGCTGGCCGATTGGACCAAGCTCGACACGGTGGGCATGGAAGCGAGCGAGATCGCCCGCATCGCCGTGGAAAAAGCCCTGATCACCACGCACCGCAATGTGTTTGGCGTGTTCTTCTGGTTCCTCATGCCGCTGGGCCCTGCCTGCGCCGTGATGTACCGCGTGACCGAATACCTGGCGCGCGCCTGGAACGAGCCCGAGCACATGCGCAATGAAGCGTTCGGCCAGTTCGCCGCGCGCGCCTTTTACTGGATCGACTGGATCCCCGTGCGCCTGACGGCCGTGGCGTTTGCCGTGGTCGGCAATTTCGAGGACGCCATTTACGCCTGGCGCAATTTCGCCCAGCGCTGGCAGGACGAGTCCATCGGCATCATCCTGACGGCCGGCGGCGGCGCCATGGGCGTACGCCTGGGCACGCCGGCGGAAACGGCCGCGCGCGTGCTCGTCACGCCGGACATGGCCGTCGATGACAGCGACAGCGAGAGCGATATCTTGCCAGGCGAAGAGCCGGGCGCGCGCGCCTTGCAGAGCACGGTGGGCCTCGTCTGGCGCGCTTTGCTGCTGTGGATGCTGTTGCTGCTGTTGATGTCGGGCGCCGTTTTCCTCGGCTGACGCAGGCGCACACGCGCCATCCATGCGCCTGGCGCGTGGAACAAGGTTAAAATAGGGGCTGGCGCGCAAGCGTGCCGGCCCCTGTTTGCATCGTCAGGGCAGATCGAGGTAGAACCCAAGTCTTCTATAAGATATAATACTGGCTTACCGCAGCAAACGTAGTTGAATTACCAGCCCGGCCTACCCGCCGGGGCCATTCACGCAATCCAGTCCCGACAAGCCACATGGCCGAGTTATCTCAAAAAACAGGGGAACTCTCAGACGAGTTCTTCATCCTTGGTCTCACCAGCAATGGCAAGCAATTCCGACCCAGCGATTGGGCCGAGCGCCTTTGCGGAGTGATGTCCTGTTTCAATCCCGACGGCGGCGGGCGCAATGCGCACCTCCAGTATTCGCCCTACGTGCGCCCGACCGTCGTCAACGGCGTCAAGTCGGTGGTGGTCAACACCAAGCTGCGCGAGATCGAACCGATGGCGTTTCACTTTGTGCGCGAATTCGCCAAGGATAACGACCTGCAGATCGTCGAAGCCTGCTTCCTGCCGCCTCCCGAAGAAAAGTAAGACCGTTTCATTGATTTGCCTCAAACCCGCCACGGCGGGCTGGCGTAGCGTGGACACTCTGCCTCAAACGGAGTGGCGACATGCGTATCGGCGACATCTGCACCCTGCATACCATCCATTGCCAGCGTGACACCAGCGTGCAGGACGCGGCGCTGCTGATGCGCCAGCACCACGTGGGCGACCTGATCGTCGCCGAACAGCCGAACGGCGAGCGCGTCCCCATCGGCATCCTCACCGACCGCGACATCGTTATTTCCGTCATCGCCCTCGGTCTCGACCCCGCCAGCCTGCTGGTGGGCGACATCATGAGCGCGCAGCTGCTCACGGCCAGCGAAGACGAAGACGTCTACGACATCATCGAACGCATGCGCGTCAACGGCATCCGCCGCCTGCCTGTGGTCAACAGCCTGGGCGCGCTCTCGGGCGTCGTCAGCATCGACGACCTGCTGGCCTTCCTCGCCCAGGAGATGGCCGAACTGGCCCGCATCAGCAGCGGCCAGCTGGTGCATGAAAAGCGCACCAGAAAGTAAGCGCGTATTGCGCAATTCCAGTCAAATCCTCTTGCTCCGAAAATGCTACAGTCGCTGCTCGTTCAACGGGAAGCGTTCATGCACTATCTGGCCAAGGCACTCTGGTATATCGAATCGCATTATGCGGAGAATCTCTCGCTCGGCGATATCGCCCACGTGGGCGGCGCCTCGCCGTGTCATTTGACGCGCGCGTTCGGCCTGGCCACGGGCCACTCCGTGATGCGCTATGTGCGGGCGCGCCGGCTCAGCGAGGCGGCCCGCGCACTGGCACAGGGCGCGCAAGACATCCTCGCCGTCGCGCTGCAGGCCGGCTACAGCTCCCATGAAGCATTTACGCGGGCCTTCCGCGACCAGTTCCATGTCACGCCGGAAAAGGTGCGGGCCCAGCGCCACGTCGCCAACCTCGCGCTGGTGGAGGCCATCAGACTGGATGTGGCGCCTGGCGTGGCCCTGGAAGCGCCCCGTTTCGAGCAAGGCCCCGCCTTGCTGCTGGCGGGCCTCGTGGAACGGTATCGCGCGGAAACGTCTGCCGGCATCCCCGCCCTGTGGCAGCGCTTCCTGCCCCATGCGGCGCCCGGCCAGGTGCTGTATGGCGTGTGCTGCAAGAATGACGACGCGGGCAATTTCGATTACCTGTGCGCCATGCCGGTGAGCGACTTTTCCCAGGCTCCCGAGGGCTGGACGCGGCTGCGCATCGCGCCGCGGCGCTATGCCGTGTTTCACCACCGCGGGCACATTTCCACCATCCGCGCTACCTGGCGCACGGTGTGGAACCAGTGGCTGCCCCAATCGGGGCTGGAAGTGGCCGACGCGCCCGACTTTGAACGCTACGACCGGCAATTCGATCCCGCCAGCGGCGTCGGCGGCGTGGAAATCTGGCTCCCCTTGAAAGCATGAGCATGCTCCATACCTTGTCTGCGCCGGCCCTGTTCGCCGGCACCACCGCGCTGCGCCAGCGCCTGTCGCAAATCGCCGCCGCGCTGGCGGCGGGGCTGCCCCTGTACTGGGTGCTGGGGCCGCAGCCGCTGGGCTGGCTGGCCTGGTGCGCGCCGTTGCCCATGCTGTGGCTGGCCCTGCGCTCGTCGCGCCGCGATGCTGCCTGGATGACCTTGCTGGCCGCCGTGCTGGGCCTGTCCTCCAACGTCGCGTATTTCCGCCTGCTCATGCCCTTGCCGGCCGTGCTGGCGGTGATCACCGTCAAGGCACTGCTGTGGCTGCTGGTGGTGCTGGCCACGCGGCGTCTCGTCCTGCGCTACCGCTCCGGCTGGACGGTGCTGGCGTATCCCGTGCTGTGGGTGGCCATCGATACCTTGATGGCGGCCTTGCTGCCGGACGGTAACTGGGGCAGCCTTGCGTATTCGCAAGCCGATAACCTTGCCGTGCTGCAGGTGGCGGCCCTGGCGGGCGTGCCTGGCCTGCTGTTTGTGCTGTGCCTGGCGCCGTCCGCGCTGGCCTTGCTGCTGGCCGGCGGACGCGCGTATGCGCCAGCGGCGGGCGCGACCGTGTTGTTGCTGGCGGTCGCGTTCGCCGCTGGCGCCTGGCGCGTGCAGGGCGCACCAGGACCAGGCGGGCCGCTGGCGGGGCTCGTGGCCATCGACGATTTCATCGGCCCGGCCACGCCGCCGGCGCGCGCGCAAGCCGTCTGGGATCAGTATGCGCGCCACGTCGAAGCACTGGCCGGGCAGGGCGCCAGGCTGGTGCTGTTGCCGGAAAAGATAGCCGTGCTGTCGCCCGCGCAGGCGTACGCCGTGCGGCAGCGTTTCCAGGCGCTGGCGCGCGGCACGGGCGCGTGGATTACCCTGGGTATCGGCGTGCAGGACGCCGCCGGCCGGCGCAACCTGGCCTGGCAGTTCGCGCCCGACGGCGCCGCGCCCATCAGCTATCAAAAACACCATCTGGCGCCGCCCGAGCGCGATTTTCTTGCCGGCGGCGCGTATGCCGTGCAGCCGGTGGCGGGGCAGGCCATGGGCCTGGCCATCTGCAAGGACATGCATTTCGCGCCCCTGGGGCACGCGTATGGCGCGGCCAGGGCGCAAACGATGCTGGTGCCGGCCTGGGATTTCCAGCTGGACGCCTGGATGGGCGCGCGCATGACGGTGGTGCGCGGCGTGGAAAACGGCTATGCGGTGTTGCGCGCGGCGCGCGAGGGCGTGCTGACGGTCAGCGATGCATATGGGCGGGTGCTGGCGGAGCGGGCCAGCAGTGCCATGCCGGGCAGCACCTTGCTGGCACCGCTGCCGGCGCACGCGTCCGTCTCCACCTGGGCGGGATGGCTGGGGCCGCTGTTCGGCTGGCTATGCGTGGCGCTGGGCCTGATTTTGCTATGCGCGGGACGCCGCGCCGCGCCCTTTGTCTGATGCGAAATATCAGGTTTTGCTGCAATGCGCAAAACCGCATGGCGCGGCCTGCCTTTATATTCTGCGCATGGCTGCCACATAATCGCCGCCGATGATTGCACCATGACCGTGCATATATAGCCGCGATGCCGGCATAGATATTGCACTGCAATAAGTGGTGTTATCTGGTATTGGTGAAATGGGGCCAGCTGGTATTAATTGGTACTTAATTCAGCCACGAAGTCATACATATCGCCGCGGAAGTAGGAGCGGCAAAATTCCACGGCGCGGCCATCGCGCAAAAAGCCCAGCCTTTCCACCGACAAGCCCGCGTCGCCTTCCTCCGCCTGCAACAGGCTGGCCTGTTCTCCTGTCAATAAAAGCGCGCTAAGGCGCTGCAAGGCGCGCACGGGCCGGTTGCCCGCCTGTTCCAGCGCGTCATACATCGATACGTCGACGGCGTCGAGCGCCGGCAGGCAGCTGGCGACGATGGTCGCGTATTCCAGGCACATCGGCACCTCGTCCGCATAGCGGATGCGGTGGAAACGGTACACGGGCGCGCCCGGCGACAGCCGCAGGCGCAAGGCCTCTTCCGGCGTGACGGTGCCCTCTGCGCGCTTGAGCCAGACGCTGCGCGGCGTGCGTCCGCGCGCCCGCATGTCCTCGGAAAACGAGGTCAGCTTGGCGAAGTTTTTCTCGATGCGCGTATTGATGAAATTGCCCGAGCCGGGGCGGCGCACCAGCAAGCCCTCGTTGACGAGGCCATCGATGGCCTTGCGCACGGTGATGCGCGAGACGGCCAGGTCGCTGGCCAGCTGACGCTCGGCCGGCAGGGCTTCGTCGGGGCCGAGGATGCGTTTGTCGATCGCTTCGCGCAGCGCGCGCTGCAGTTGCTGGTACAGGGGCAGGCTACTCGTCTGCCCCAGGCCTTGCATGATGTGAGCCAGGGTTGTCATACGCTGAAGGTCTCCGTTACGGCGCGTTGCAGACGCGCTCTGTATCTGTTTTGTGTCGCTGGATAATACCAAAAAAGGCCGTTATAAAACCAATTTGAACTGTCAGGCCGGCAATTTGTGTCAGTCCTCGCTGGTATTTTGCCCGCTCATACGGGCTACAAATTGATTTAGCTGAAGTGGTCTGTGTGATTCAAACAACGTTATAAAAAAAAAGTTGCAACTGGTAGTGTTCTGGTATTGGATAGTAGTATATTGGCGTTGAATTGGTTTTGTAAGTGGTTGTGCCGAAGGGTCTGCAGCATGCCGCAAGAGTAGGCGGGCTGGAAAGAAGACCTACGTTAAAAATGAAAAGGTTCCAATCCTGGAGCCTAAATCAAGGGGGAGTACATGAAACGCAATTTGACACCTGCAGCTGCCGTCGTGAAATCCGGCTCGCGTAGCCGTACGCCGATCGCTACGGCCGTTGCCGTGATGGTCGCCGGTATGGCCTTTTCGGCGCAGGCGCAGGAAGCACCCGCCGACGACGTGTCCACCGTAGTGACGGTTACCGGCGTGCGTGCCTCGCTGGAAAAGTCGCTGAAGCAAAAACGTAACGCGGATTCCGTGGTGGAAGTGGTGACGGCCGAAGATATCGGCAAGATGCCAGACCGTAACGTGGCTGACGCGATCCAGCGCCTGCCAGGTGTGAATACCCAATCGTCGGCCGGTGGTGAAGGCGGCTTCGGCGAAAACGACCGCGTCAGCCTGCGCGGCACCAGCCCCAGCTTGCAGCAAACCCTGTTCAATGGCCACGCCATCAGCACGGGCGACTGGTTCGTGCTGAACCAGTTCGGCGGCAACGTGGGCCGCAGCAGCAGTTTTTCCTTGCTGCCATCCGAGTTGGTGAGCTCGGTAGTGGTGAAAAAGAGCGCCACCGCCGATCTGGTGGAAGGCGGCGTGTCCGGTGCGATCGACGTGATCACCCGCCGTCCCCTGGAATTCAAGAACAAGCTTACCGCCGAAGGCTCGATTCAGGCCAATTACAATGACCTGTCGGAGAAAACCCAGCCGCAATTCTCCGGTATGGTGAACTGGAAAAACGACGACAATACCTTGGGCATCATGGTGCAGGGTTTCTCGCAAAAGTCGGAAGTGCGTCGCGATGGGCAGGAGATCCTCGGTTACACGGCGATTGCCGCCGACAAGGCTGCTGCCAAGGCACATCCTGACTTGGTGGGTGTCCTGGCTCCTACCTTCATCGGCGCGAGTTTCTTCCAGCAAAAGAAAACCCGCGAAGGCGGTGCGTTTGACGTCGAATTCAAGCCGAACAAGGATCTGACGCTGGATTTGAATGGCTTCTATTCGCAGCTGAAGGCGCCGCATTCGAACACCAACCATCTGGCCGCGCCAAGTGGCTCGATTAATGCGGGGATGGTGCCGACGTCCTACACGGTGCGCAATAATACGCTCGTGGCGGCGAACTTCACGAAGAATGCTGGCGAAGTCGATAATATTTATCGCCCGGACGCCGGTGGCGAAACCTATTATCTCGATTTCAACTTCAAATACCGCGCCAGCAAGGACCTGACCTTCACAGGCAAGCTGGGCAAGACCCACGGCGTGGGCTACGACCGTGATGATGTCTACTACCAGAACAAGGTCGATGGCGGCATGAACTACGCGCTCAATGGCATGAGTCCGGCTACCGTCGCCTACCCAGGCGGCACGACCACCGCACCATTGGGCACGGCATGGATCGGTGGCGGGGAATCGCAGTCGGTCGATAAGGAACTGTATACCCAGATCGATGGCGAATTGCGCCTGTCAAGCGGCATCTGGGATTCCATCAAGTTTGGTGCACGCTTCACTGACCATAAACGCACCGCCGAGCATCCATTTGAAACGGGTCCCGGCGCGACAGGTTTGGACAGTGCGGGCCCAATCTGGAACGGCACGCTGTATCCCGGTAATTTCGCTTCCAACCTGGGCGGCAATTTGCCTACCAATTATTTCCGCTATGACGGCGATGCCTTGGCAAAATGGGCGGCAATCCCCGGCAACCGCAATCCGGACCGCGTAGCACGCCACAACTGGCGCGATGAATTCAAGCTGCAGGAAAAGACCCAGGCAGTCTACGGTATGGCCAATCTGGCGGGCGACAACTGGAGCGGTAACTTCGGCGTGCGCGCGGTCCATACCAAGCAATCCACGACGGTCAATTCCAGTGGCGGCCCGATCACCGGTTCCGCTTTCGGTGCGTACTCGCAGAATACCTATGATCGCAGCTATAACGACTTCCTGCCTAGCGCCAACATCAAGTTTGATGTCAACCGCGATCTCGTGGTGCGCGCGGCATTGGCCAAAACCATTGCGCGTCCTGACTATAGCGCATTGGGCGGCGCCGTTTCGCTGAATGAGGATTCCCTGAGTGGCACCAAGGGCAACATTAACCTCAATCCTGTGCGTTCGAACAATGCGGAAGTCAGTGCCGAGTGGTATTTCGCGCCAAAATCGGCGGTCTCGGCCGGTATCTTCTACATGGATTTGAATTCGATCGTGGCGCAACGTAACATCAACGCCACCTATTTCAATACCAAGGTCGGTGCTGACAGGGTGTTCCAGGTGACCGAGTCCTACAACACCAAGGGCAAGAACAAGGGTGTCGAGCTGAGCTATCAGCAACCGGTATTCGGTGATTTTGGCGTACTGGCCAACTACACCTACGCCGACGGCAAGTTGAACGATGGCAGCGAATTGCTGAATGCATCGAAAAACACCTATAACCTGACCGCTTTCTACGAAGCACACGGTTTTAGCGCACGCCTGGCTTACAACTATCGTTCGGCCTACAAGGCGGGCGTGGACCGTGGCGCCAGCCAGCACGTCGACGACAGCAGCACCCTGGCCGGTTCGCTCAACTACAAGATCAATGAGCACTTCACGATCACGTTTGATGCGCTGAACCTGACCAATGAAACCATCAAGATGTACGCGGAAAACAAGGATCAGCCACGCGCTTTCTATAGCAATGGCCGTACCTTCTACCTGGGCCTGCGCGGCAAACTGTAAGCACGACGATCAGGCCTGATGCGCCCGCGTCAGGCCCGGTCTTCCTCGGTCTTTTCAAGGCAAGTTCCTGTTTCAGGGGCTTGCCTTTTTTTTCGGCGCCATGGCAGGGCGCCTGCCGTCTGTACTCATATAAAACCGTTCCACCGTCCGGTGGGCATACCTATAATCGAGGAGTCTATGAACAGCCGTTTGCATCCCGTATTGCACCCCATCGCCGCCGCCACCGCCCTGCTGTCCATGAGCATGGCGGCCCAGGCGCAGCAGGCCCAGTCCGCCGCTCCGCCGATGCAGGAAGTGGTCGTGACCGGCATCCGCGCCTCGCTGGAGCAGTCGCTGAGCCAGAAGCGCAACAGCGATTCCGTGATCGACGTCGTCAGCGCGGAAGACATCGGCAAGCTGCCCGACAAGAACGTGGCCGACGCCGTGCAGCGCGTGCCGGGCGTGAATATTTCCTCGTCGGCCGGCGGCGAGGGCGGTTTTTCGGAAAATGACCGGGTCAGCATCCGCGGCACCAGCCCCAGCCTGACGCAAACCCTGATCAATGGCCACGCCGTGGGCACGGGCGACTGGTTCGTCACGGACCAGGTGGGCACGGTGGGGCGCAGCGTCAGCTTTGCCTTGCTGCCATCGGAAATCGTCAGCCGCGTCACCGTGCAAAAGAGCGCGCAGGCGGACCTGGTGGAAGGGGGCGTGGCCGGCTCCATCAATATCGAGACGCGCAAGCCGCTCAGTTTCAAGCAACCGTTTACGGCCGAGCTGGCCGTGCAGGCGATCTATGCGGACTTGCCGGGCAAGACCGATCCGCAAATGAATGCCTTGTTCAACTGGAAGAACGAAGCGAAGACCATGGGCGTGCTGTTTCAGGTCTTTTCCGAAAAACGCCACGAACGCCGCGACGGCCAGGAATTCTTCGGCTATGGCGCCATCGACGCCAACAGCCCGGCTGCGCAAAAGTATCCGCAACTGGCCGGCGTGCTGGCGCCGCTGGGCATCAACTCGGCCCTGTTCGAGCAGGTGCGCAAGCGCCAGGGCGGCAGCATCGACCTGCAATTCAAGCCGACCTCCGATTTGATGCTGGACGTCAACGGCTTTTATTCGAAACTGGATGCGGCCAATTACAACCGCAGCTTTTATAACCAGCCGGGCGCCAACCTGAATGCCGTCGACAATGACGGCAAGCACGTGGGCGTGATTCCCGGGACGTTCACCGTCAAGAACAACACCCTGGTGGCGGCGGATTTTCCCGCCTCACAATTTCCAACCGCCAACGCCACCACGCCGTACAACGGCCAGCTGTATCCAGCCCTGGTCGACCAGATCTACCGTCCCGGCTCGAACTCCTCGACCGCGTATGTGGACTTCAACGGCAGCTACCGCGCCAGCGAGCGCCTGCGCATCACGGGCAGCCTGGGCTACACGCGCGGCATCGGCGAGACGCCAGTCGACCTGGGCTATGAGGCAGGCTTGACGGGTGTGGGCGTGTCGTACCAGCTGAACGGCCTGTCGCCGGCCAGGCTGAATTTCCCCGGTCTCGACATTTCCAGTTTTTCCAACGTGGTCACGGCATCGGCCTGGGGTTCGCATGTGGAAACCCTGGACACGGAAAAATACGCCCAGGCCGATGGCGAGCTGAGCATGGATTACGGCGTGCTGGAATCGCTGAAATTCGGCGCGCGTTACGCGGAACACCACCGCAACGTGGCCTGGCCGGAAAACCGCAGCTGCGCCGTGTGCGACGGCACGACGAATGCGCCCTTGCCGAAGTGGAATGGCGGCACCTATCCCGGCGACTACGGCAAGGGGCTGGGCGGCAATGCGCAGGGCCGCTACTGGCAGCTCGATCCGGCCGACCTGGTGACCTGGGCCAACAAGTACGACAATTCGGGCGGGCCGAATTCGCGCAACTGGCCGGCCGAGCTGGACGTGAAGGAAAAGGATAGCGCGGCCTACATCATGGCCAACCTGGCAGGCAACAAGTGGCGCGGCAATGTGGGCGTGCGCGTGGTGCGCACGCAGCAGACGACGGTGACGAATGTGCCGGGCGGCGAGAAACCTATCGGCCAGGAAAATATCTTCGGCACTTACACGCCCACCATCGTCAAGCACAGCTATACGGACGTGCTGCCGAGCGCGAATATCAAGTTTGACCTGAGCAAGGACCTGGTGGCCCGCGCGGCCGTGGCGAAAACCATGGCGCGCGCCGACTACAGCGCACTGGTGGGCGCCGTCAACCTGAACGACCAGTTGCTGACGGGCACTGGCGGTAATCCGGATTTGAAACCGATACGCTCGACCAATTACGACGCCACCCTGGAATGGTATTTCGCGCCGAAAGCCATGCTGTCCGTGGGCGCGTTCTACATGGACATGAAATCGTATGTGACGTTCGGCACGGCGCCCGTGAGCTACTACAATAATACCTTCAAGAAATTCAACACCTATGTGATCCAGTCGCCGACGAATATCGGCGCCAGGAACAAGGGTGTGGAACTCAGCTACCAGCAGGGCTTGTGGGGCGGTTTCGGCGTGGTGGGCAATTACACCTATACGAATGGCAAGGCCGACGATGGCGCGGCCGTGGTCGGCAGCTCGCGCGGCACCTACAACCTGGAAGGCTATTACGAGGATGAGCGCCTGAGCGCGCGCCTGGCGTATACCTACCGCTCCAGCTTCCTGGCCGGCCTGTTCAGCAGCTCGCCCCAGTATGTGCATGGCGTGGGCAATCTGGCCGCGTCGCTCAACTACAAGATTAACGAGCGCTATTCGTTGACCTTCGATGTGCTGAACCTGAATAATCCGGTACTCAAGTATTACGGCGCCAACCAGGACCAGCCGACGGCCCTGTATTCGAACGGCCGCCAGTATTATTTTGGCCTGCGGGCCAAGCTGTAGAGTATTTTTTCCGGCCCCTTGCCATAAGCGGGGGCCGGCTTCTATCTTTTGGAACTGTTTGACATGACTATTGCACCTCAGCGCTACCTCGCCCTCGACGTCCTGCGCGGCCTGACCGTCGCCCTGATGATCGTCGTCAATACGCCGGGCGACTGGAGCAGCGTGTATGCGCCTTTCCTGCATGCCGAATGGCATGGATTTACCCTGACGGATCTGGTCTTTCCCAGTTTTTTGTTTGTTGTCGGCAATGCGCTGGCCTTTGCGCTGGGGAAATATGAGCACCTGGGCCATGGCGCTGTGCTGACCAAGCTGTGCAAGCGCAGCGCGCTGATCTTTTTACTGGGCTTTCTGCTGTACTGGTTCCCCTTCTTCAAGATCGACGACGCGGGCCAGTTCGCCTGGTCGCCGCTGTCGCACACGCGCATTCCCGGCGTGTTGCAGCGCATCGCCGTGTGCTACCTGGCCGCCGTCCTGATCCTGCATTACTGGGAGACGCGGGGCGCGCTGGTCTTCAGCGCCTGCGCCTTGCTCGGCTACTGGGCCATCCTGACATGCTTTGGCGACTACAGTCTGCACGGCAACGCGCCGGCCAAACTCGATTTGTTCCTGTTGGGCGACAGCCATTTGTACCACGGCGAAGGCGTCGCCTTCGATCCGGAAGGCGTGCTCGGCACCTTGCCGGCCATCGTCAATGTGATTGCGGGCTACCTGGCAGGCAGCTTTGTGCGCCAGGCGGCGCCGGTGCGGCTGCGTGCCAGCCTGCTTCGGCTGGCCGTGGCCGGCGTCATGTGCGTGGCCGTGGCCCTGTGCTGGAATGCAGTGTTCCCGATTAACAAGAAGCTGTGGACCAGCTCTTACGCGATGCTCGGCATCGGCCTGGACTTGCTGCTGCTGGCGCTGCTGATGTTCGTCATCGACGTGCGCAAGATCACGGGCTGGACCTACTTCTTTGAAGTCTTCGGCAAGAACACCCTGTTCATCTACCTGGTGTCGGAAGTGCTGGTGATCATCGCGTTTACCGTGCGCATCGGCGGCGGCAACCTGTACCAGTGGCTGTACCAGCAGTGGTTTACGGGCTGGGCGCCGGCGCGCGTGGGTTCGCTGCTGTTTGCCGTCGGCTTCATGCTGCTGTGCTGGCTGATCGCCTACGCCATGGACAAGCGCAAGATTTATATCAAAGTCTAGAACTTCAGTTTCAGCCCGTACCGCGTGGCCAGGGCGGTGAACAGCAGCATCAGGGCGGTGACGGCGGCGGCATTCCACAGGCCGGCCGCGCCGCCCGTTGCCAGATACGGCCACCAGAAGGGCGGCAGGTGCAGCACGGCCGCCAGCTGCTGCCACAGGTCGGGCACGATGTAGGCGAACAGGGCATTGGTGCCGGCCGGCAAGAGCATTAACGCCCAGGCGCGCCAGCGCCACACGTCGATGACGATGTAAAACATCAGGAACAGAGCCAGGATGAGGGCGCTGCACACGAGCGTGTAGGATTCCGTCGCCGCGATCTTGTTAATGTGGTGATACGGCCGCAGCAGCAGGCCGGCCGCGAACATGCCCAGCGCGAACCACGCCATGAAGCGGATGCGCTGTCCATGGCTCAGGGCGGCGCCGCGCAGGAACAACTGGCCCACCAGGGTGCCGGCCAGCACATTGGCCGCCGTCGAACCGAGCACCTGCGGCACGTTGACGATGGCGTTCACGCCTGCCGGCAGGAAATCGAGGCTGCCGGCCGTGCCGCCCATGTACAGCACGAGCAGCAGGGCAAACATGCCCATCAGGGCCGTGCCGCTGCCCCCGCATGCCAGGTACAGCAGGCTGCACAGCAGGTAGGACCAGCCTATCATGCCGAGGATGCCCCACCACGACGGTTGCAGCCAGGCACTGGAAAACTCGGTGTTCAGTTCCCCGCGAAACGTCGCCAGCAGGAACAGCATCAGCGCGCCGCCCACGGCCAGTTCCAGCTTGCCCGCGTCCTGGCGCCACAGCAGGATCATGGCCACGTAAAACAGCAGGAAGTAGATGGCGTGCGGCAGCGGCGCCGCCTGCGCATCGTAGCGGTAGGCGTTCGCCAGTACCACGCCGGCCAGCATCAGGCTGGCGGAGCGCCACAGCAATCGTCCCAGCAGGGCGGGCGTGACGTGGCCGCAATGGCGCTGCAAGGCCAGCGGTATGGCCATGCCGACCATGAACAGGAAGCCGGGAAAGACCAGGTCGGGCAGGGTGATGCCATCGGCGCGGGGCCCCGCGTGTTCGAGCCAGTGGGGGATGGCTGGCATGCCGGCCAGGTAGTTGACCCAGATCATGACGACGATCACGCAGCCGCGGAACGCGTCCAGGCTGGTCAATCGGTCGGCGGCGGTGGCGACAGTGGCTGGCGGCATGGAAGGAGGGCAAAGGTCGAAAAAAAAGCAGCCCCGGCGTGAACCGGGAACTGCCTTGCGCATGCTGGCGCGAGCGGGAATTACTGTGCCGCTGCTGCCGGTGCCGCCGTTGCCGTGGCAGGACGGTTCAGCCACAGGATCCAGTAGCGGGCCAGATCGCCCACGCCGTCGCCGCCCTTGACGGTTTCCAGGACCTTGATGGCGTCATCTTTCTTGCCGGCCATGGCGTAGG
Organism: Janthinobacterium glycogeni; assembly: GCF_051380725.1. Lineage (NCBI taxonomy): Bacteria > Pseudomonadati > Pseudomonadota > Betaproteobacteria > Burkholderiales > Oxalobacteraceae > Janthinobacterium > Janthinobacterium glycogeni. The sequence continues at coordinate 324,493 of NZ_JBNYXP010000005.1, forward strand.
AATAACCGAGGCGCAGCTTGGCGTCTTCTGGACGCTTCAGGCCGCCCTTGGCGATGCCTTTCTGGATCAGGTCGATACCTTTGTCGAACTGGTCCATCGTCACGAAGGCGTAGCCGAGGTTGATCAAGCCCGTGCCATCCTTGCTCTTCATGGCCGACGCTTCGCCGCTGGCGATGTTTTTCGCATCGTCGGCGGCAGCCTTGTTGGCCTGGTCGCGCAGTTTCTTGTGCTTGGCGGCATTCGCGCCCGTGCCCAGCACGCCTTTGGCAAAGCCCGCGTCGAGCACTTTTTTCGCTTCCGTCGGGAAGGCATTCTGCAAGGCGATTTCAGCCATGTCGCTGTAATCTTGCGGCGGCATGGTGCCCACGGCCTTGAATTGCAGGCGCAGCACGTCGAGCGCGAAGCGGTCGGAATAGCCGGCCTTGCCTTGCGTGCGGCTCAGCAAATCGCTCCAGTAGTCATCCGACGGGTAGTAGCGCACCAGGTTTTCCATGGCGACCAGGTAGGTGGCCGGGTCCTTGCTTTTCGACCCCGTATTGGCCAGCAACTGCAGTTCTTCGATGGTCGGCGTCTTGCCCGCTTGCTGCTTGGCCGTCAGGTCTGCCATCAGTTCCTGTTTCGCGCGCGCGAAATCATTGCTGAAGTAGTAGGCGCGGATGATGTACGGGCGCATGGTGGTCACGTCGCCTGTTTCCGTTTGGTAACGGGTGAACCACTTGATGGCGTTCGGGTAATCCTTGGCGTTGTAGTGGTAATTGGCCAGCGCCTGGATGAAGTCGCCCTGGGCTTTCTTGTCCAGCTTGCCCGATTCGATGACCGCTTCCAGTGCCGTCATGGCCATCGGCGCATTGTTGGTGGTCGACGCCAGCGCCACGCGCAGGCGGTTCAGCACGAACGTTTCATACGGCGTCAGAGCGGGAATGGCGGCAGCCTGGTCGATGCGGCTTTGCACGTCGGCGTAGTTTTTCGCATCCATCGACGCCTTCACGGCGACCGGATCGAGCAGCTTGAACACTTCAGGGCGCACCGTATCAGCCGGCGCGGCGGCAGGCGCACCGGCAGCGGCAGCCGGCTTGGCATCCTGCGCGTGCGACAGGGCTGGCAGGACATTGAGGCCGATGGCGGCCAGGAGCAGGCTAAGACGGGCAAGACGGAATTGGGACATGGGTTATCCTTCAATCAATAACAAAAATACGCTCCGGTACTGGCAGCCGCAACAGTGTGCGGCGGCATTTGCCGGAGGCAGGGAATCTTAAAAAAACACGTATTCTGCCATCCTGACCGCACAAGTCAAAGGGCGGCAGCATGGTAAACAACGGCTATTGTCACATAAACGGCTGGGCTGGAGCGCCAAACGTGCGCGCCAGGGCTTGCCCTTTGGCATCGAACAGCAGGCAGCGCTGCGGCGGCAGATGCAGGCGCAGGGCGTCGCCCGCCTGGCGCAAGCCCTCCTCGGCCGGCAACTTGACGGCCAGCATCTCGGTCACGCCCCGCATGCCGGCGTAAACGATGGCCACGTCGCCCAGGTATTCGACATGGCTGACGGTGGCGTCGACGACGTTGCCGCCCGCCGTTTCCCCGTGCTGCAGGCTGACATGCTCGGCGCGCACGCCCAGGGTCAGCGGGTCGCCCGGCGCCACGCTCGCGCCCTGCGCTTCGACGTCGATCACGGCGCCGCCGGGCAGGCGCACGGCCACCGAGCCGGGGCTTGCCGCGGCAGCCTCGCAAGCGATGAAGTTCATCCTTGGCGCGCCGAGGAAGCCGGCCACGAACAGGTTGCCGGGATTGTTGTACAGCGCGTGCGGGCTGCCCACCTGCTCGATGCGCCCGCCGTTGAAGACGACGATGCGCTCGCCCAGGGTCATCGCCTCGACCTGGTCGTGTGTGACGTAGATCATGGTCGTCTTGAGTTCCTGGTGCAGGCGCGAAATCTCCACGCGCATCTGCACGCGCAGCGAGGCGTCGAGGTTTGACAGCGGTTCGTCGAACAGGAACACCTGTGGCTTGCGCACGATGGCGCGGCCGATGGCCACGCGCTGGCGCTGGCCGCCGGACAGGTCTTTCGGCTTGCGTTGCAACAGTGGCGTGATCTGCAGGATGTCGGCCGCGCGCTCGACGGCGGCGCGCACCTCGGCCTTTTTATGTCCGGCGAGGGAGAGGGCGAAGGCCATGTTCTCGTACACTGTCATGTGCGGATACAGGGCGTAGCTCTGGAAGACCATGGCCAGGCCCCGTTCGGCCGGCGCGATATCGTTGGCCAGCTTGCCGCCGATATGCAGCTCGCCGTCCGTGATGTCTTCCAGGCCCGCGATCATGCGCAGCAGGGTCGATTTGCCGCAGCCGGACGGCCCCACGAAGACGACGAATTCGCCGTCGCGGATATCGAGGTCGATGCCGTGGATGACCGGGTGCTTGTCGTCGTACAGCTTGACGATATTCTTTAAAACGATGTGTGCCATGGGTTGTGCGATTCCTAGCTGGCGCTGGCCGGCGCGGACGTGGCGCCGGCGTCAGCCTGGTCGGAGGGGGCCTTTGGTCCGATGCGCATGAAGCGCGACAGGATCAATACGGGCACGGCCGACACCAGCACCCACAGGAAAAAGGTCTTGTAGCCGAGCGCCGTCTGGATGTCGCCGCTGATCATCTTGAACAGCACGAAGCCCAGCTGCATCACGCCGGTGGCGAACGCATAGTGGGCCGTCTGGTACTTGCCGACGGAGACCACCTGCATCATGAACAGGATCAGGCCGACGAAGCCGAAGCCATAGCCGAACATCTCCACGCTGAGCGCGGCCGTGATCAGGGTCAGGTCGGTCGGCATGCTGTGGCTCAGGTAGTAAAACACCAGGTTCGGCAAGTTCATGGCCAGGATCAGGAAGAACATGGCGCGCTTCAGACCCAGCCACGATGTGAAGTAGCCGCCGCCGATGCTGCCCAGAAGGAAGGCGACGGTGCCGGCCGTGCCGTACACGGCGCCCACTTCCGTCGTCGACAGGCCCAGGCCGCCCAGTTCGCGCGCTTCGCGCAGGAACAGCGGGCCGATGGTCTGCACTTGCGCCTCGCCCGCGCGGAACAGGATGATGAAGGCGATCATGCCCCAGATGCCGGGTTTTTTCAGGAAGTCCACCAGCACGTCCCACAGCGTGCGGCTGATGCCGGCCACGCTCTTGTCGGCGACGGCCGCATTGCGCACCTGCGGCAGCGCCCACAGGTGGTAGGCGGCCAGCGACAGCATCATGGCGCCGATGATCAGGAAGATCACCGACCAGGCGGGCTGGATGCCGATTTTTTTCTCCAGGTAGCCGGCCAGGATCACCAGGCCGCCCAGCGAGATGAATTTGCCGGCGTTGAAGAAGGCGCCTTGCCAGCCTGCGTAGGCCGCCTGCTGCTTGTCCGACAGGCTGGCGATATACAGGCCGTCGCAGACGATGTCGTGCGTGGACGAGGCCAGCGCGGCGACGAACAGCACGGCGATGCAGGCGGCGAACCACAGCGGCGTTTGCAGCGCCAGCGCGATCAGGCCCAGGCTCAGGCCACCGGCGAACTGGAACAGCACCACCATGGTCTTCTTGCTCGACGCCAGTTCCAGGAAGGGGCTCCATAGCGACTTGAAGACCCAGGCAAAGCCGATCAGGCCCGTCCAGCGGGCGATCTGGTCGTTCGGCACGCCCATGCTCTTGAACATCAGGCCGGCCACCAGGGCCACCGCGTAGAACGGCAAGCCCTGGGCGAAGTACAAGGTGGGCACCCAGGTGATCGGGCTGCGTTTGCTGGTGCTGATGCGCTGGTCGTGCATGGAGGCTTCCTTATCGAGAGACGTTTTCATTTGACTGCGCCGTCCATGCCGCGCATGAAGAAGCGTTGGGTAAACAGGAAGGCGAGCAGGGTCGGCACGATGGTGATCAGGGTGCCGGCCGCGATCACGCGCGTGCTGCTGCCGAAGGTGCCGCGCAAGTACAGCACGCCCACCGACAGGGGGAATTCATCGGGCTTGCTCATGACGATGGAAGGCCAGATGTATTCATTCCACGATTCGACGGCCGTCAGGATGCCGACGGTGGCCAGCCATGGCGTAATCAGCGGCAGCATGATGCGGCTGAAGATCACCCACTCGGACGCGCCATCGACACGCGCCGCGTCGATCAGGTCTTGCGGCACTTCCTCGAACGCCTGCTTGAGCAGCAGGATGGCCACCGCCGTCACCACGTTGGGCAGGATCACGCCCGTGTAGGTGTCGACCAGGCTCATTTGCGTGATGGTGATGAAGTTGACGAGGAAGTTGACCTCGGACGGCAGCACCAGGGTGGCCAGGATCAGGCCGAACACGAGTTTGCGGCCACGGAATTTCAGGCGCGCCAGCGGATACGCGGCCAGTGCACACAGCAGCAGTTTCCAGAACACGGTCAACACGGCGATCAGCACCGAGTTCTTGAAGAACGACCAGATCGGGATGGCCTGGAACACTGCAATGAAGTTGTCGAAGGACGGCGCCTTCGGCCAGAAGGTGGGCGGGAAGGCGAAGATATTGCCTTGCGTGGAAATGGCCGTCACCAGGGTCCACCAGAACGGGAAGACGCAGACGACGGCGATCGCGCACAGCACGGCGTAGTGGCCCAGTATGGGCAGGCGCGTTTTCAGGGGGCGGGAGCGGCTTGTCATGGTCAGCGGTGCTTCGGTTTCAGATAGCGCAGGCAGAGCAGCGCGATGCCGATGCAGAACAGCGAGACGACGAAGCTGGCCGCCAGCGCGCGCGGCAGCTTCAGGTGCTTGAGACCCTGGTCGTAGGCGTAGTACAGCGCCGTGAAGGTGGAATTCATCGGCCCGCCCTGCGTCAGCACGTCGACTTCCTGGTACGCCTTCAGGGCCGCCAGCACGGACAGGATGGAGCACAGCATGATGGTGGGGCGCAGCATCGGCACGGTGATCTTCCAGAAGCGCTGCCAGCGGTTGGCGCCATCGAGCATGGCCGCTTCCTGCATGTCCGACGGGATAGCTTGCAGCGCCGCCAGATACATCACCATGTACCAGCCCAGGCCGCGCCACAGGGTGACGAACATCACGGCAAACAGGGCCAGGCTGTCGTTCGTCAGCCAGCCCACAGGCGCGTTCACGAGTTGCAGGGTCATCATCACGTAGTTCAGCGCGCCCTGTTCATGGAACATGAAGCCCCACATGATGCCGACGACGGAGACGGTGGTCACGACGGGCACGTAGAAGGCGGCGCGGAACAAACGGATGCCGGGCAGGCGGTTGTTCACCAGCACGGCCAGGGTGATGGCGCCCACCTGCACGAAAGGCACCATCAGCAAAAACATCAGCGAATTCTTCAGGCCCGAGACGAACATCTCGTTGTTGAAAATGTAGCGGAAGTTGTCGAGGCCGACGAAGCGCGTCTCGCGTATCAGGCTGTAGTCGGTAAACGCCAGCACGGAGCCGTAGCCGACGGGCCAGAAGGAAAAGGCGGCCAGCAGCAGCAGGGCGGGGGCGAGGAACAGCCAGGCTTGCACGGTATGGCGGTGGGCGAGTTTCATCATGTCCTCAGTGGCGCGGCAGGGTGGCCAGCTTGCGGTTCCAGATGGCGACGGCCTGGTCCAGCGCCTGTTTCACGTCCTGCTTGCCCGTCACGCCCGCCTCGACGGCTTTTACCAGCGAGCGGCGCAATTCGTCGTAGTCGTCGATGCCGGCTACGTACAGCGTGCGCGAGTGGCCCATCGACAGGGCGCCTGCGGCCACGGCCTTTTCGGCCGCGCCCGCGTTGCGCGGCGTGGACAGGAAGAACGGGTCGGCCGCCGCCTTGATCGTGGTGGGGAAGACGCTGGCCTGGCGCGCGAACGCCAGCTGGTTTTCATCGTTCGTCAGGAAGCGCGCGAACTTGCCGACTGAGGGCAGCTGGCGCGGCGGTATGCCTTTCGGGATGGCGAAGTGCACGAGCCAGCCGCCGTCGGCGATGCCGGTGGGGCCCAGCGGCGCGGGAGCCACGTCGGTGATGGCGTAGATGTCCTGCGCGTCGCCGCGGATGCGCTGCATGGCCGTCGGCGGCGCCAGCAGCATGCCCAGGCGGCCGCCCTTGTAGGCGTCGATGACGGCCGGGAAGTTATCTTCGGCGAACAGGCTTTCCTTCAGCAGACCGCCGAGCTTGTAGGTGTCGGCCAGCTTCTGCACCAGCGCCACGTGCTGCGGCGAATTGAAGACGGCGCGGTTGTCCGCGATGACGGCCAGGCCCTGCTGCATGAACAGGCCGTCGATTTTCGACAGCGCGGGAGCGATGCCGGCCTTGCCCGTGCGTTGCGCGATCTGGCGCGCGAACGCCAGCTGTTCATCGAGGCTGGCGGGGCCGCGCGTGAGGCCCGCCTGTTTGAAGATAGCGGTATTGAAGGCGATCACCGCGACATTGCTGTACATGGGGAAACCGTAGGTGCGGCCCTTGAAGCGCAAGTCGTCCAGGGCGCTGGGAATGTAGCTGGCGCGCGTTTCCTGGATCAGGCCATCGACGGGTGTGAGCAAGCCGTCGCGCGCAAATTCGTCGGCCCAGGGCACGTTCAGGCTCACCAGCGCGGGCGGCGTGCCGGCCACGATGCGCGTGACCAGCTTGGTCTGGATGACGTCCCACGGGAAGTCGATCCATTCGATCCTGACGTCGGGATTCTGCGCCTCATAGCGCGCCACCACCGCATTGAAATACGGCGTGAACTTGGGCTTCATGCTGAAGGTCCAGAATTCGATTTTCTCGGCAGCCCATGCCTGTGGCGCGAGCAGGCCCGCGCAGGCAACAACCGCCAACAGTCTCTTGATCGTCATTTTTATCCTGGAGCGCGGGGCTCCAATGTCCATGAGTCCGCGGCGCGGGTACATGCCCTTGCCGTCGCTTATATTCGTGCTGCTGACGGCAGCCGCGTCCCGTGCCGGGGACGAAGCTGCCGGGGAGTACCTAGTTTGTTTTTGTTACCTTGCTCAGGTGACGCGGCGCATCCGGGTCCATGCCGCGCGCGGCCGACAGTTTTGCCGCCATCACGTAGAAGGACTGGATGGCGACGATCGGGTCGAGGTCCGGCGTGGCCGCCACGGGCAGGGTCAGGTCGCGTTCGGCCACGTCGGCGGGCGCCGCCAGCAAGACCTTGGCGCCGCGGCCGCGCATCTCGGTTGCCAGCTGCAGCAGGCCGGCCTGGGTCGGGCCGCGCGTGGCGAAAATGAGCAGCGGGTAGCCGTCTTCGATCAGGGCCATCGGACCGTGCTTGATTTCGGCGCCGCTGAAGGCTTCCGCCTGCAGGGCCGAGGTTTCCTTGAATTTCAAGGCCGACTCCAGCGCCACGGGGAAGCTGATGCCGCGTCCCACGACCATGATGTTGCGCGCCGGGGCCAGCACGTCGATCGCCGGCGACCAGTCGGCGCGGGCCGCTTCGAGCAGTGCCTCGGGCAGCGCTTCCAGGCCCGCCTGCAGTTCGGGGGCGTTCTGCCACTGGGCCACCATGCGCGCGCCGGCGACCAGGCTGGTGATGAAGCTTTTCGTCGCGGCGACGCTTTGCTCCTTGCCGGCGCGCAGGGGCATGGCCCATTCGGCGGCGTGCGCCAGCGGCGAATCGATGTCATTGACGAGGGCCACGGTGGTGGCGCCGCCGTCGCGGAAGTAGCGGATCGGTTCGACCACGTCCGGGCTCTGGCCCGATTGCGAGATCGAGATGGCCAGCGTGTCGCGCGTCACCAGCGGCGATTTGTTCAGGGTTACCAGCGACATCGGCAAGGATGCGACGACACGGCCCAGGCGCGCCATGATCAGGTAGGCGACATAGTTGCAGGCGTGGTCGGAGCTGCCGCGCGCGATGGTCAGCGCGGTCGAGAACGAGGTGCTCCTCAATTTGCGGCCCAGTTCCGCGTAGCGTTCCGTGTCGCTGGCCAGTTGCAGGGCGACGCATTCGGCGGCGGAAACGGCTTCTTTAAGCATCATTGAGGTCACAGATTTCTCCTTCTATATACACAGCTTTGAGTTTGAGATCGCGATCGAGTACCACCAGATCGGCGTAAGTGCCGGGGGCCAGCCGGCCGCGTTCTTCCAGGCCCAGGTAATCGGCGGCGTTGGTCGACACGCGCTTGGACGCGTCGGCCAGGTCCAGTCCCAGTCCCACCAGGTTGCGCAGCGCCTGGTCCAGGGTCAGGGTGCTGCCCGCCAGCGTGCCGTCGGGCAGGCGCACGCCGCCCATGCATTTCTGCACGGCGTGGCGGCCCAGCATGTATTCGCCGTCCGGCATGCCGGTGGCGGCGGTCGAATCGGTGACGCAGTACAGGCGCGGGATGGCGCGCAGGGCCACCTTGATGGCGCCCGGATGCACGTGCAGCAGGTCGGGGATCAGTTCCGCATATTCGGCGTGCGCCAGGGCGGCGCCGACCATGCCCGGCTCGCGGTGATGCAGGCCGCTCATGGCGTTGAACAAATGCGTAAAACCCATGGCGCCGTGTTCCAGCGCGGCCACGCCGTCTTCATAGGAGCCGAGCGTGTGGCCGATCTGCACGCGCACGCCGGCGTCGGCCAGGGCGCGCACCAGTTCCAGGTGGCCGGCGATTTCCGGCGCCACGGTGATGACGCGCAGCTTGGCCAGGGTTTGCAGGCGCTCGATTTCGGCCAGCGTGGCGGCGCGCGCGTAGTTCGGCTGCGCCCCGAGCTTGCCGGAATTGATGTACGGGCCTTCCAGGTGGGCGCCCAGCACGCGCGCCGTGTTCGGGCGGCGGTTGTTGGCGGCGATGCCGATGGCCGTCAAGGCCATGTCGATGTCTTCCGGCGGCGCCGTCATGGTGGTGGCCAGCAGGCTGGTGGTGCCGTGGCGCGCGTGGATGGCCGCGATGGTGTAGACGGCCTCGCCGCCTTCCATGATGTCCTTGCCGGCGCCGCCATGCACGTGCAGGTCGATGAAGCCGGGCAGAATATAGTCGTCGTTGTTGGCCGACGGGTGGACGGAATCACCGGTGATGCTGTCGACTTTTTCGCCGAAGGCGATGGCGCCGTGGATCCAGCCGCCGGGGGTAAGGATATTGCCTTTGATAGTGCTGCTCATCTGCGCGACTCCGCTACGAATTCATAATAATCACTGCGGCAATACGAGTGGGTCAGTTCCACCGCTGCGCCGTTGTCGAGATAACTGACACGGGTGATGTGCAGCATGGCTTCACCCGTCTTGATATTGGCCAGCTTGGCCTGTTCCGCCGTGGCGTTGACGGCGCGGATATGCTGCAGCGCGCGCATCGGGATGGTGCCGCGCGACTCCAGGTAGCCGTACAGCGAGTCCGTCACCTGCTGCGGGTCCGGCATGTACAGCGCGGGGATGGTGGTTGTCTCGATCGCCATCACCACTTCGTCGGCCGTGCGCAGGCGGCGCAGGCGCGCCACCGGCATGTGCGGCGACAGTCCCAGCGACAGCAGTTCCAGCGGCGCGGCCGAGCCGATGTCGCGCTGCAGCCAGCGCGAGCCGGCCGTAAACCCCCGCTGGCGCAATTCTTCCGAAAAGCTTGTCAGGCGCGACAGCGGTTGCTCCAGCTTGGGCGTGATGTAGGTGCCCGAGCCGCGCTTGCGCGTCAGCATGCCCCGGTCGCACAGCATGTCGATGGCCTTGCGCGCCGTGACGCGCGAAATCTCGAGGATATCCGACAACACGCGCTCGGAAGGCAAGGCCTGGTTGGCGCGCCAGTCGCCGCTGGCGATGCCGTCCGACAGCATGTTCGCCAGCTGCATGTAGAGCGGCGTGTCGCTGGCGGGATTCGGTTTGAAGGCGGACAGTTTGGCCAGCATGGTCATTGCTCCTGCAAGTGCTTGCGTATCAGGCGCAGGCCGCCTGCGGCCGAGTCGCCCTGTGCCGGCACGACCAGTTGCAACAGTTCCGCCGGCAGGTAGCCCGACAGGGGCGCCGCCAGGCCGCCGCACAGGGCCACGGGCAAGGCGCCGGCCGGGTCGAGCGCCCTGGCGATGAGGGCGATCTGCTGGCCCGCATCGACCAGGATGGTGCGCGCCATGGCATTGCTGGCCGCGTGTTCGAGCACCAGGCGCGCCAGTTGCGCGAAATTGGTCTGGCTGGCGGCGGCCAGCCACACCTGCATGGCGTCGCGCTGGCCGCCGCAGGCGTCGATGACGGCCGTGGCGAAGGCGCTGCCGGGCACGCGGCCGTCAACCACTTGCTGCGCATGGTTGATGGCGCGCATGCCGATCCAGGCGCCGCCCGCCTCGTCGCCGGAAGGGAAGCCCCAGCCGCCCACTTCATGGCGGCTGCCGTCCGCGTGCAGCACTTCGCCCACGCTGCCGGTGCCGATGGCAACGATGGCGCCCGGCTGGCCCGCATGCGCGCCCAGCAGGGTGGTCAGGGCATCCGATTCCAGGGCGACGGCGGCATAGCCGGGATTGTGTTCGACGAAGCTGGCGGCCCACTGCTTGTTGTGCACGCCGGCCAGGCCCAGGCCGATGGCCATGCGCTGCAAGGAGGGCTGTTCCAGGCCGGCAGTACGGAAGGCCAGGGTGACGGCGTGCGCCACGGAGGTCCAGGCCCGGTCGATGCCCAGTCCCAGGCCGGAGGGGCCGCTTTGTCCCTGCGCCAGCTCCTGGCCGTCGAGGCGCGCCAGGCGTACGCGGGTACCGCTGCCCCCGCCGTCGACGCCGATTATGTATTCGATCATGTTGTGCAGTCCCGCGTTTGGTTGATTGCGCCTGTCTCGGTTCTTTTATTTGTCGGGCGGCGAAAAAGCTGAAGGCACTATATTGTCGCCCCGATGGCTTGTCAACAGGTATTTAAGTGGTATTAATAAATGCGTTGCGCGCGGGCGCGTCATGCCCAAGCGTGTGATTGCAAGTGATTGTTATTAAAGGAATTTTTATGTATCGTGAATGGTATTGAAATTGGCCTTGTTTAATGCCAATTTTTCGCGAGTGGTCTGCGCCGCGCGCGGTAGTGTTGCTTCCGCGCATGCTTGGCAAGGGGCGCCATGAAGAGTAAAGTCCGCCTTTTACACCTGAGTTGGAAGAGCACGATGAACGACAAGGCAGCAAAGAGCGAGTACTGGGACGACTGGCAGCAAGAGGCGCTGGCCGCTGGCGTGTCGGCGCCGCTGGCTGCGCTGGGCATGGAAATGATGCGCACGCACCGCAAGAACCGCTGGCCGAAGGATTTCCTGGGCCGCGAAAGCGATGGTCCGGTCATGATCGAAATGTGCCTGGAAGACGAGGCGGAAACGGAATTGTTCTTTATCGAGAACCTGTATCCCTACGATGCGGCGCTGATCGAAAAGACGCGCCGCCGTCTGTGCCTGCACTGATCGTGCGCTGACGCGTGACGGGAACGGCCGCCTTGCGCGGCCGTTCTTACGTCAGTTACTGAATTTTTCGCTGCTGGTGGTGGCTCTGGCGCGCATGCGCAGGCTCAGCAGCACGATGGTGACCAGCAGCAGCGAATGTGTGCCCGGTTCATGCGAAGCGGGGACGCGCAGGCCGGCGTCTTGCGACTGGAAACTGGCCAGGCGCGTGGTCAGGGTGGGGGGTGTCGCCTGATAGGTGGCCGTCTGAACCGGCGGCGTGCCCGCCGCATGCGTGCTTCCAGCGGCCCAGAGCGACAGGGCCGCGCCCAGCAAGATCATTGTTCTCATCATATTGTTTATTTCCGCCGAGGGCTGTAAATCGATTACACATGGTCCCGCCGTGTGCCGGCCCATGTCCTGTCCCCAGTTTGTATATTTTCCGGCGTTGCTTATAGTGCACCGAAATGATATCTATTTATAAATTTCGTGTATTAAAACATAATAAAACAAAAATGCAAACGTCTTTTTGCAAATAAGTGCATGCGTTGCCTGTGCTTGCCGGGTGCGGTCTATCTATTGCATAGGGGAAATGACGTGGCATTTTCATGGGGGAGTGTCATAATGGCCCAGGCATTTCCGCCCAGGCATGGAGTAGATGATGAGCAAGGCACAGGACAGCAAGAAAGAAGCCAAGAAAGAACCGGCCAAGACCATGAAGGAAAAGAAAGAAGCCAAGAAGGTCAAGAAAGAAGAGCGCAAGCGCTGATCATGCGCGTGCGCCGTTCATTGACGCGCCCGTGGCGTGCGCCGGCCCTGCTGGCGGCGTTCGCCCTGCTGGCCTGCGGCGTGCCCGTGTCCGCCGTGCTGGCGCAGCAAAAGCCGCCGCCGTCCACGTTCGGGCAGGTGGTGGGCAATGCCGTGCTGTGCATCGATCAGATCGACAACAAGGCTTTTTATGCGTATTTGCTGACCGCCTTCGGCCCCGCCTACAAGCATGAAGGGGGTGCCTACTGGTTCCGCACGGACGCCACCTTGTGGGGGGCGCCGATTACCGACGTGATCGTCAGCGACGACACCAGTCCCCTCGTCTTCATGGGCGTGGTGGCTGACTCGACGCCGGAAAAGCTGGAGCCGGCCATCCGCGGCGTCTCGGGCCTGCGCTTCAATAAACTCGACAATTCCGCCTTTCCTGTCCGTGGTTCAATGCCTGGCAGTAAAATCGTCTACTTCCGTAGCAAGGCGAAAGTCTATTGCGCCAAATACAAGCCGTTGCCGCCCGCCCGCACCCGCTGAGGGGTTCGGCTTGCCGCCGCGCATTTTGATTGTTTCATCCGCAGGGTCTCCATGTACACGCATTATTTCCAGCTCAAGCAATCGCCATTTTCGATCGCCCCCGATCCGCGCTACCTGTTCATGAGCGAACGCCACCGCGAAGCGCTGGCGCATCTGCTGTATGGCGTGGGCAACGGCGGCGGCTTCGTGCTGCTGACGGGAGAAATTGGCGCCGGCAAGACCACCGTGTGCCGCTGCTTCATGGAGCAGATTCCGGAAAACTGCCAGCTCGCGTATATCTTCAATCCGAAACTGTCCGTCGAGGAATTGCTGCATTCGATCTGCGAAGAATTTCATGTCGCCCTGGCGCCCGGCGTGGCCAGCGTGAAAGGCTATGTCGACGCCATCAATGCGCACCTGCTGGCCAGCCACGCGCAGGGCAAGAATAATGTGCTGATCATTGACGAAGCGCAAAACCTGTCCGCCGCCGTGCTCGAGCAGCTGCGTTTGCTGACGAACCTGGAGACGAGCGAACGCAAGTTGCTGCAGATCATCCTCATCGGCCAGCCGGAATTGCGCGCCATGCTGGCCCGGCCGGAACTCGAACAGTTGGCGCAGCGCGTGATTGCCCGTTATCACCTGGGTTCGCTGACGGCCGAGGAAACGGCCAGTTATATCCGCCACCGCCTGGCTGTGGCGGGCAGCACGGCGCAAACGCCGTTCGCGCCCCGTTTGATGGCGCAAATTCACGCCATGAGCCACGGCGTGCCGCGCCGCATCAACCTGCTGTGCGACCGCGCGCTGTTGGGCGCCTACGTGGAAAACCAGCCGCAGGTGACGCGCCAGATATTGCGCCGTGCCGCCGAGGAAGTGTTTGCGGAAGAGGGCAAGCCGGCTGCCGGACGGGGCTTGCGCTGGCCGCACGTGGCCGGCGGCGTGCTGGCCGGGGCCGTGGTCACGGCTGCGCTGGCCTGGCATTTCATGCCACGCGCGCCGGCCACAGTGGCTGTGGCGACAGTGCCCGTCGTGGTGGCGCCCGCGGTACCCGCTGCGGCAAGTGTTCCCGCGCCCGTGCCCGTCAGCGTGCCGGACCGCAACGCCGTGCTGCGCCAGCTGGCCAGCCTGTGGGGCGAGCCGTTGCCGGCCGGCGACGCCTGTCAGGCGGGCGCCCGTGCTGGCCTGCGCTGCCTGCACAGCCGGGGGGGCATCGCCGAGCTGCGCGTGCTGGACCGTCCCGCCATGCTGGCCTTGCGCGATGCGGGTGGCACGGAACAGCTGGCGCTGTTGACGCATCTGCAGGATGATACCGCCACGCTGATGCTTGATGGCAAACAGCAAAGCCTGCCGTTGGCCCAGCTGGCGCAGCGCAGCGATGGCAGTTTTACCACCTTCTGGCGCGCTCCGCGCAGCTGGCGCGACGAAGTGCCGCTGGGCGCGCGCGGCGCCGACGTGGATTGGCTGGCGCAGCGGCTGGCGCAACAGCGGGGCTTGCCGGCGCCGGCCGCCAATCTGCCGCTCGATGCCGAGATGCAAGGCCAGCTGCGCGCCTTCCAGCAAAGCCAGAACCTGCGGGCCGATGGCCTGGCGGGCCCGAAAACGTATATACGCCTGATGCAGCTGGGTGACAATGCGGAGCCGCGCCTGAGCAGCGCGGCTCCTGCCGTGGCGGCGCCCGCCGCGACGGCGATGGTGGCGGGGAAATAAGATGTCCTACATACTTGAAGCACTGAAAAAATCGCAGGCCGAGCGCCAACTGGGCGAGTTGCCCTCGATCCACGCACCGCAAGTGCAGCTGCACGATGCGGCCGCGTCCGGCACTGGACGGCAGGCGCCTGTCTGGCTGGCGTTGGGCGGCGTGACGGTGGCCGCGGCCGCCGCCCTGCTGTTCTGGCAGCCCTGGCAGGCAGGCACGGCTGCGCCTGCGGCCGCTGCTGTTGTCCCAGCCGTGCTGGCCCAGGCCGTGCCCGCGCCGGTGCCCGCACCCATAGCCGTGCCAGCCGCGCAGCCAGCTGCGGCGACCGTGCCGGCTCCGGCTCCGGCGCCCGTCGTCACGCCGGCCCCATCCGCGCCACTGGCCGCCACCGCTGCGCCCGTGCACCACGCCAGGCCCGTGCCGGAACCGAAGCAGGAAACGCCTGGCCAGGCCGCGCCGCCGCCCGTCATGGTCCCGGCGCCTGCAGCGCCTGCCCCCGCGCCGGCGGCCGAAGAGACGGTGCCCGGCATGCGCGACTTGCCCGAGCCGATACAGCGGCAAATTCCCCCGGTCGCCATCGGCGGCTATATCTATTCGAAGAATCCGGCTGACCGCCTCTTACTGATCGACAAGGTCTTGCGCCACGAAGGCGAGGAACTGGCGCCCGGCCTGGTGCTGGAAAAACTGCAGCCGAAAGCGGCCATCTTCAGTTTCAAGGGCTACCGCTACCGCGTGCCATATTGAGTTGTTGTGCATCAAGGCCGGGCCCCCATAGCTGAACCATACTGGCCTGGCCTGGTCGAACCAGGGTCGCTGCGCCCGTGTGCGCGGCCGGGGAGGTCCGATGATTGCTGCCGCAGCTGCTGGCGAGGGTGTTGTTGATGCGAGCGCGCTGGAAAACCTGGCGCGCATCGACCATATTGTCGTGCTGATGATGGAAAACCGTTCTTTCGACCACATGCTCGGCTACCTGAGCCTGGAAGGCGGGCGCACCGACATCGACGGCTTGCAGGCCGGCCATGCCAACGTGCATGCGGGCGTGCGCTATCCCGTGCACCATTTGCGGCGCACGGCCTTCGGCCCGCAGCAGGATCCGTCGCATACGGGCACGTCGGTGGCGCAGCAATTGCAAAACAATAATGGCGGCTTTGTCGACGACTATGCGCAAACGCATCCGGGCGACCCCGATATTGACCTGGTAATGGGCTATTACAATGGGGCCGACTTGCCCATGTACGATTTCCTGGCGCAGCAGTTCTGCGTCTGCGACCGCTGCTACAGCTCCGTTCCTGGCGCCACCTGGCCCAACCGCCTGTATGCGATCAGCGGCAAGGCGGCCGGCAGCCGCGACAGCAAGCGCGTGCCCCTGTACACGAACAAATCCTTCGTGCGCCACCTGGACCGCGCCCAGGTCAGCTGGAAATTTTATTCCGCTTGGAAGCCCTGGAGCCTGGCCTTGACGGACGACCATTACCGCTCGTCCGAGCTGTACGAACCGTTCGGTTCGAGCGCGCGCCGCTATGGCTTCATCGGCGATGCGCTGGCCGGCGCCTTGCCCTCGGTCAGCTGGATCGATCCGCATTTCTTTGAAAACGACGACCACCCGCCGGCCGACATCCGCGCCGGCCAGGCGCTGGTGGCGCAGGTCTACCAGGCCCTGTCGCGCGGCCCCGCCTGGGCGCGCACCTTGCTGATCCTCAGTTATGACGAACACGGCGGCTTTTTCGACCATGTGCCGCCTGGTCCCGCCATCGACGACGACCCTGCGTTTCGCCAGTACGGCGTACGCGTGCCCATGCTGCTGGTGTCGCCGCTGATCGCGCCGGGCAGCGTCAGCCACGAGGTATACGATCACACGTCGATCATCAAAACCATCCTGCAGCGCTTTTGCCGCGCCGCCGACGGCGGCTTGCCCCAGATGGGCGCGCGCGTGGCGGCCGCCAGCGGCCTGGGCGCCGTGCTGACCCTGGCGCAAGCCCGCGCGGCGCCGGCCGTGCCCGCCGCCGCCGTGGCGCAGCGCGCCGCCTGGGAGGCCGATGTGCGGGCGCAGGATTTCATCCCGCCGGCGCCCGCTTGCCAGCCTGATGGCGAGCTGGCCGCCGCTGCCGCCGTCCCCTTCCAGTCCGATGCCGAGGCGGGTGCGATCGCCGCCCACCGGCAATTGGCGCGCACGGCCAGGAATGCACAGGCGCCCAATGGCAAAACAGCAGGTAAGGCTGCGGGTAAAACGGCGGGCGCTGCAGCGCCGAAGTCGTCGGGCCGGCGTCGTCGGAAGGGCGGCAAGCCGGCGCCCTTTGCCGCCGGGAATGGCGAAAAACCTGGAGTCGCCTGACCTGGGTGAAGAGCTGGACGATGCGCTGGGTCTGCGCCGGCGGTCGCGCCCGTGGGGCTGCGTATAATCATTCCTTCTCAATCAAGGAGTGACCATGCACGATGCGATGCCCCCACACCCGGTACTCGGTGTGATCGGCCGTTCCGGTAGCGGCAAGACGACCCTGCTGGAATTTGTGGTGAAGGAACTGGCGGCGCGCGGCTTGCGCGTCAACCTGGTCAAGCACAGCCACCATGACCTGGCCCTGGAACCGCCGCAAAAAGACAGCGCCCGCCTGCGCATGGCAGGGGCGGCGGAGGTGCTGGTGGCGTCGCCGTATCGTTTCGCCATTGTGCATGAGCTGCGCGGCGCGCCGGAACCGAGCCTGGCGCAGCAATTGGCCCGCATGGGGCCGGCAGACCTGACCCTGGTCGAGGGTTTCAAGACGGACCCCATTCCCAAGCTGGAAGTGTTCCGTCCGGAAGTAGGGCAGGCGCCCCTGTATCCGCATGACCCGCATGTGATCGCCGTCGCCTCCGACAGCCCTGCGCCGGCCGACTTGCGCGAGGGCGTGCAATGGCTGGACTTGAATGCGCGTGAGCACGTGCTGGCCTGGTTGCTGCTGCAGTTGGAAAATAAGCTGGAAAAATAAGCTAAAGGTTTGCCTGCGGCATCCGTTAACAAGAGTAGAACCTCATTGGAGAAACGTATGGACGTCGGAAGCATTGCTCAACTGTCAACCACGATGGCGGAGACAGGCACGCGGCAAGCCGTCGGCTTGACTGTCCTGAAAAAAGCCCAGGATATCCAAAGCTCGACCGCCACCGCCTTGCTGGCAGCGTTGCCACCGGTACAGTCGGCGCCGAGTCTGCCGGCTCACCTCGGTAACCGCATCAACACGACTGCCTGAGCGCGGTCCCGCGGCGCCAGTCTGGCGCTCGCCATAGAAACGCCCACACCATTGTCATCGACGGTGGCGAGTGGGCGTTTTTGTCTGTCTTTTGCCTTTCTTCCGTCTCCGTTCGCCATGACTCGGCCGATTCAGTAGAATGACGTCCATCACTTCGTGTTGCTTATGGCGCAGCCCGGGGCGTGCCCACCTCCCACTTATCGATTACATTGACTCATGCAAGAGGAATCCCCATGAATAAACGTCAAGCTCTCATCGCCGCCGCCCTCGCGGGCCTCTGTGCCGGTACTTCCGTCAATGCGGCCGCGCACGATGGTCCCGCCCCTGGCGACAAGGAAAAGTGTTACGGCGTGGCCAAGGCGGGGCAGAACGATTGTGCTTCGTCCGACGGCGCGCATTCCTGCGCGGGCCAGGCGGAGGCGGACAACTTGCCCACGGAATGGGCGTATGTAGCCAAGGGTACGTGCGAACAGGCGGGCGGCTCCGTCAAACCCATCAAGGCCGGCAAGGCGGCAAAACCTGCCACGCAGCCGTAAGCGTCCGCCGCCTGCCCATGCCGCCGCCCATCCAGGCGCTTGCCGGCGTCGGCCTGCGCGCCGCGCACTACCGCGACTTTCTGGCGCGCCGGCCCAAGGTCGGCTGGCTGGAAGTGCACACTGAAAATTATCTGCAGCCGTCGGGCTGGGATAATCATGTGCTGCAGACTCTGCGCCAGGATTACCCCATCAGCCTGCATGGGGTGGGTCTCGGCCTGGGATCCGCGCGCGGCTTTTCCGAGAGCCATTTACAGCGCGTGCGCGCCGTGGTCGAGCGTATCGAACCGGCCCTCGTGTCGGAGCACCTGAGCTGGGGCGCCGTGGCG
Organism: Janthinobacterium glycogeni; assembly: GCF_051380725.1. Classification (NCBI taxonomy): domain Bacteria; kingdom Pseudomonadati; phylum Pseudomonadota; class Betaproteobacteria; order Burkholderiales; family Oxalobacteraceae; genus Janthinobacterium; species Janthinobacterium glycogeni. Next base: position 342,806 of record NZ_JBNYXP010000005.1, read on the forward strand.
CGGCAGCAACTCAACGATCTGTTGCCGCTGGCCTTGAATGGCGCTGCCCTCGATTTACTGTGCGCAAGGGTAGGGCGGGTGCAGGATGTGCTGAAAAGGCCGATCTTGCTGGAGAATGTCTCCACTTGCCTGCGCTTTGCCGACGATGCCATGAGCGAGGCGCAATTCCTGGCCGAACTGGCGCGCCGCAGCGGCTGCGGGCTGCTGCTCGATATCAATAATCTGTATGTGAACCAGTGCAACCACGGCGAGGACGCCATGCTTGCGATGCAAGCCATCGCGCCGGGCAGCGTGGGCGAACTGCACCTGGGCGGCCATCTGCTGACGCCGCACGCCGTGATCGACCACCATGGCGCCGCCGTGGCCGATCCCGTCTGGGATTTATATGCGGCCGCCTTGCAGCGCTTTGGCGCCATTCCCACCCTCGTCGAATGGGATACGGATTTGCCGCCGCTCGATATCCTGCTGGGAGAGTCGGACAAGGCGCAAGCCATGCTGGCGCGCCATGCGCCGCAAACGCCATGGCAGGGAACGGTGTTGGCGGCGCCGCCCGTCGTTTCTGTCGCTCCTGCCGATGCGCTGGCGGCTGGCCAGCAGGCGTTTGCCATAGCCTTGCTCGACACTGCGGCAACATTGCCATTGTTCGCGGGAGAAGCGGTGTCCCAGCGTTTCGCGCTGTACCGCGGCAACCTGAGCGCCACCTGGCGCCGTACCCTGGGCCACGCGTATCCCGTCGTGCTGGCGCTGGTGGGCGAGGATTTCTTTGGCGGCCTGGCGCGCGCGTATGGCCGGCAGATGCCAGCCGATAGCGCCGATTTGAACCAGTTTGGCGCCCGTTTCGCCGATTTTCTGGCTGCTTTCCCGCCCGTGGCCGAGTTGCCCTACCTGCCGGACATGGCGCGCCTGGAATGGGCCCTGCACCTGGCCCATTACGCGGCCGATGCGCAGGCACTGGCGCCCGAGGCGCTGGCCGCCTTGCATCCCGATCAGCTGGAAGCGCGGCGTTTTACCTTGCATCCCACTTGCGTTTTGCTGGCCTCCGACTGGCAAGTGGCGGCCCTGTGGCAAGCGCATCAGGATGATGATGGGGAGAGAAGGTTTCCGCAAGAGATGCAATCGGCCGGCTGGGCGCTGGTATGCAGGACGCGCTGGAAAGCGCAGTTGCTGGTACTGGATGTGGCCGCGCATGCAGCCTTGCTGGCCTTGCAGCAGGGGCAGACGTTTGGCGCCGCGCTCGATGCGGCGTTCGAGCTGGACCCGGCATTCGACCTGGCCGCGCACTTGCGCCAGTGGCTGGCGCATGCGGTATTGACGACCTGACGGTTTAGTACGCCTATCAAAACCTGCTACGCGTCGTAATTTGCGGTCTGCGATGCTCACTGTACCTTCGTACAGTTGCGCTTCTCAACCACCACTTCCGTCCGCTCGCTACGGTTTTGTTAGGCGTTGTTATTCGAAGGCCCGCAGCAGGCGCGCTTCGCCCGTCTGATCGCGGTACAGGGCATTCGCGGCCAGGGTGGCGTCCATCATGCGCGTCACTTGCTCTTCTTCAAAGCGGGCCAGTTCGGCCGTCGCCGCGACGAGGGCCAGTTCCAGCCTGGCGCGCGCGCTCTGGTACAGGCTGCTGGTATATTTGTCCGTGTTACGCAGCAATTCTTCCGCGTTTTCTATGACCTGGCGCAAGTCGCCGATCAGGCGTTCCTGGCTGCGCGTACCTTGTTCGGGATGGTCCATGGCGCTTCCCTTCCGCAATCGATATTTATCTGACAATAACGACATGTTTGCAGCTTGATGCAGGCAGCCGGCCGGCGGGGGGCTGGCTGTACGCATGGGGCCGCTTTTGCGCCCCATGCCGGCATCAAACGGGAGCGACGACCGTGATACGGATATCGCCCACGCTGACGACCTGGCCGGCGCGGATCTTGGCGGTCTTGCGCAATTCCTTCTTGCCATCGACCTTCACTACGCCGCTATCGACCATGACCTTGCCTGCGCCACCGCTGTCGCACAGGCCGACCAGCTTCAGCAGCTGGTTCAGCTCGACGAACTCGGATGTTAAATCAAAGCTTACTTTTTGCATTGTATCCCTTATTGCAATGATGTGTTTTCAACACTTGATGACGACCTCAACTAATCCATAGTTTACCTGAAGCCGCCAGCAATGCAGGGTGTAACTCAGCTTTTGTTGGGCCGCGTCATCTCCAGCGGCACGATCCATGCGCTGAATTGCTCTTCCGTCACAAAGCCCAGGGCCAGCGCCGCTTCCTTCAAGGTCGTGCCTTCGTGCTGGGCTTGCTTGGCGATTTGCGCCGCCTTGTCGTAGCCGATGTGCGGCGCCAGCGCCGTGACCAGCATCAGGGAGCGTTCCATCAGTTCGGCGATGCGGTCACGGTTCGGCGCGATGCCGTGTGCGCAATGCTCGTCGAAGCTGCGCATGCCGTCGCCGAGCAGGCGCGCGCTTTGCAGGAAGTTGTGCGCAATCAAGGGCTTGAAGACGTTCAGCTCGAAATTGCCCGAGGCGCCGCCCACCGTGATGGCCACGTCGTTGCCGAAGACCTGGCAGCACAGCATGGTCAGCGCTTCGCACTGGGTAGGGTTGACCTTGCCCGGCATGATGGAGCTGCCCGGCTCGTTTTCGGGGATGGTGATCTCACCGAGGCCGGAGCGGGGGCCGGACGCCATCCAGCGCACGTCGTTGGCGATTTTCATCAGGGCCGTGGCCAGGGTTTTGAGAGCGCCATGGGCGGCGACCAGCGCATCGTGGGCGGCCAGGGCGGCAAACTTGTTGCTGGCCGTCTCGAATGGCTGGCCCGTCAGGCGCGCCAGTTCGGCGGCGATGCGGCCGGCAAATTCCACGTGGGCATTCAATCCCGTGCCCACGGCCGTGCCGCCGGCGGCCAGCTGCAGCAGCGGCGGCAACGCTGCCGTGATGATGTGTTCGGCAAAGTCCAGTTGCGCCACGTAGCCGGAAAATTCCTGGCCCAGGGTCAGCGGCGTCGCGTCCTGCAAATGCGTGCGCCCGATCTTGACGATGTCGGCAAATTCGGTGGCTTTCGCGTCCAGGGTGGCGCGCAGCTGGCGCAGCGGCGGCAAGACCGTGTTGGCGACGGCCAGGGCGGCGGCCACATGGATGGCGGTGGGAAAGATGTCGTTCGAGGACTGGCCCAGGTTGACGTCGTCGTTCGGGTGCAGCAGGCGCTCGGCGCCGCGCAAGCCGCCGATCAGCTCGGAACCGCGGTTGGCCAGCACCTCGTTCATGTTCATATTGCTTTGCGTGCCAGAGCCCGTCTGCCAGACGGCCAGCGGGAATTCGATGTCGTGCTTGCCGGCCAGCACTTCATCGGCCGCCTGCGTGATGGCGATGGCTTTCTTGCCATCCAATAATCCCAGGTCCAGGTTGACGTGGGCGGCCGCGCGCTTGACGGTGGCCAGGGCGGCGATCAGTTCGGGCGGCATCTTTTCCGTGGAGATATGGAAATGCTCGAGCGAGCGCTGCGTTTGCGCTCCCCAAAGCCGGTCGGCAGGTACGTCGATCGGGCCGAAACTGTCGCGTTCGATTCTGCTACTCATGGCATCCCTTTCATCGATGGAGGTGGATCGAGTGTACTCCAGGCGTCAAAAAGGCACAGGATGATGCTGTATTGCATCATTTTTGCCGCAAGCCATCTATATTTTTGCGATTTCCTGCCGTTAAAGACAGGCGAGTTCCCCTTATTTATCCTGTTATCAAAGCGATCAGTCCATGCACAGCAGCATCCTTCCCCGTTGGTCTTTGATCGCGTGCGCCGCCGCCAGCCTGGGCTTGCCGCCCGTCATGGCGGCCGAGCTGGGCGAGATGGCGGTGCTCTCGCACGTGGGCCAGCCCTTGCTGGCCGAGCTCGAGCTGACGGCCCTGGCGCCAGATGAGGTCAATGGCGTGGCCGTGCGCCTGGCTTCGCCCGATGTGTACCGAGGTGGCGGCATCGGCATGGATCCTGCCTTGCAAACCTTGACGATCAGCCCGTTTGAGCGCGGTGGACGCCATTATGTGCGCGTGGCCACGCGGCAAGCGATCCAGGCGGGGCATGTGCACCTGTATTTATTGCTGGGCAATGGCAGTGGCGCCGTCGTGCGCCTGGGCACCTTGTGGTTGACGCCGCCGCCGCCCGCCGCCGCTCCCGTCAGTGCGCCGGCCCGGCCAGCTATTCCGGTGCCCGCGTCTGTCTCCACGCCGGTGCCGTCGCCACGCGCCGTACCCGTCGCGCCGTCGCCCGACGCCGCCGCGCTGGCGGCCCGCGCGCGGGCCGAGGGCCTCGTGCGTCCGGCGCGCGTGTTTGTGCCGCCGCCCGCCGCGCCCGCGCCGGCTGCCTCTGTTCTGCGTCCGCCGCCCGTGCGGCGCGCCACGGCGCCCGTGGCCGCTTGTGCGCCGCAGGCCAGCCTGGAGCAGGCACAAGCGTGCGAGGCGCTGGACGAGAAAAATACGGCCCTTAATGACAAGCTCGGTGAACTGGAAGGCAAGATCGGCGCCTTGCAACAGGCGCTGGCGCTGCCTGCCGCCGCCGCTGCCGTTGCGCCAGTTGCCGCGCCGGCCGAGGCGCAACCGCCCCATGCCAAGCCCAAGCCCCTGCATGCGGCGCCGGCGCCCGACAAGGACAAGAAGGCGGGCGGCAACGGGATGTTGTGGCTCGGTATCGGCACCCTGGTCTTCCTGCTGCTGACGGCGCTCATCGCGTACATCGTGCGCAAGCGCAGGCAAGCGGCGGGTCCGGGCGCGCCGTCGAAATACTGGGTGCTGCTGCGCAAGCCATTCGGCCGCAGGAAGAAGGATGTGCCCGTGCTGACGGAAGCGGTGGAAGAAGGGGCGGCGGCCGAGCCGGAAGCGGAGCCGTTCTCGCGCTAATGCTGCCGCAAGGCCGCACCACAATTTGATATAAAAAAAGATATTGAAAAAATACATGGAAACGCTTGCCAATCACGTTGCCTGATTCTTAAAGATGGTGATATGATTAATTCAGTGGACTTGCTCTACGACAAAACAGCCCCAGCCTGGCGCAGTCACCAACGATAGTGTGGCGCGGCAAACCAGGTGTAGCGTTGCATAAATGCCTGGGTCTGGAAGCGGTTCGCGATGCCGACGATGTGCTCGCGAACGCCGGATGCAACCGGCAGCGAGGCGACGCCAGGAGATACCTGGGGCTCGCCTTCCAAATTCCCCTCCTTGTTCTTGAGCGCCGCAGATGGCGCGCTCCCCGGCAAGGCGGCAGACGTAAAAAAAGCACCCTCGGGTGCTTTTGTCGTTTCTGGCTGGCGCTGCGATCTTACATGCGCGCGCGCGAACCCTGCATGGCGTTCGGCAGTTGCGTCATCCATGGTTCCGTGATGGTGCGGATTTCGCGGTCATTGGCCAGGATTTGCTTGAGCAAGTCGATCTTGCGCAGGCGCGAGGCGCCGGCCAGGGCAGGCACCTTGTCCGTCATGGTCGCGCTGGCGGCGCTGGCGCACTGGTTTTCCAGGGTATCCAAGCCATCCCAGTCGCTCGAACGTGCGGCCACGACCATTTTATTGGTCATTCCTGCAATATTTTCATACATCGAAAGAACGTCGTTGGAGGTCATGAGCACACCCGTAACTAGTGAATGGATTACCGCTTGTCTAGATTAACGGCAGCTCCAGGGGGAACTTGAGGGTGTTTTTGAAAAAAAAGTGAAAATAATTTGGCGTTTTTTTGGCGGGCAGGCGGCATCGCCCGCAAACCCGCATGCCTGCTCGGTTGGCGATGCGGGCAACGGCCAGCTTACTTGACGAGTTCTTCCAGGCCGGCGCTCAGTTCGGCAAGCGGCGGCATCCTGTCGACCAGCACGGAGGGCGGCAAACCAAGCGCTTCGGCCACCTCGCTGGGATAGCAGGCGATGATTTCTTCATTGCTCAGCTGGTTTTCATCGATGCGCGCGCGCCAGGCGGCCAGGTGGATGATGGCGGCCAGGCGGTTCAACGGTGGCTTGGCCAGCGGAGCGGGGAAGGCGGCGATGGCCTCGGCAAAGGCGGGCGGAAACTTCCAGCGGCGCGCCAGCTCGGCGCCCACCTGCGCATAATCGTAGCCCAGCGACACCCGTTCCGCATCGAGCCGGCGCGCGTCGAGCGGCGGGGCGATCTTGTCGAGCTGCATGGCTTGCTCGGGCATGGCGGCATGGATCACCAGTTGTCCGATCGCATGCATCATGCCGATGGTGAAAGCCAGGTCCTGGTTGTCGCCCGTCTGCCTGGCGATCCAGCGGGCAGATACGGCGCTGTGCAGGCTGTAGCGCCAGAACTGCGCCAAATTCAGGCCCGGCACGGCTTTGAAACCGCTGACGAGGCCGGAGCTGATGACGAGGGTGCGCACGGTAACAAAACCGAGCATCAGCACGGCGTCTTCCACCGTGCCGATGCTGCGCGAGACGTGGTAATAGGCCGAGTTGGCCAGCCGCAGCAGCTTGGCGCTCAAGGCCGGGTCCGCTCCCAGCTGGCGCGCGATGTCTTCGGTGGCGATGGCGGGGTTGTCGAAACTGCGCACCAATTCATCGACGATCTTCGGGGCGGCAGGCAGGGCGTGGGGATGCTGGAACAGCGCTTCCAGTTGCATGGCAATCTCCTTGGCGTTCGTGCGGTACGGCATGCGGTCGTGCCACTATATGCCGATTTTTTGTCCGCATGCAAAAAAGTTAGGGGACGGTTTTTCGCCCCAAAAAAGCAGGATTTTCAGGTTATGATTTTGGCTATTACATCGAAAGGATCGCCATGCACGGTTTGTATTTGTCCTGGTCCCGGACGCCAGTCCAGGCCGCCATCATCCTCGCCCTGGCCGGCGTCTCGCTGACCGGTTTGCCTGCCCGGGCGCATGGACAGCAAGGGGCCGTCAGCGCCGCCGCCCCCGTCCCCGCTGCCGCGAAGGCCTTGCCCGGTGACGATTTCTACGATTACGTGAATGGCGACTGGCTGCGCGCCACGGACATTCCCGCCGACCGCAGCAGCTGGGGCTCGTTCGCCATCCTCGCCAACGCCACCAACGAGCGCATCATCGCCCTCGTCGAAGGTCTGGCGGCGGCGCCGCAGGCGGATGCCTCCGCGCGCCAGGTCAGCGATTTTTACCGTTCCTGGATGGATGAAGCGGCTATCGAAGCGAAAGGCTGGGCGCCGATCAAGCCGCTGCTCAAGAAGATCGATGGCATACGCGACCAGGCGGGGCTGGCCCGCGCGCTGGGCGAGAGCCTGCGCGCCGATGTCGACCCGCTCAACGCCACCAATTTTTACACGGAAAACCTGTTCGGCCTGTGGGTCGCGCAAGACTTGAACGACACCACGCGCAATGTGGCCTACCTGCTGCAGGGCGGGCTGGGTTTGCCCGACCGCGCCTTTTACCAGAGCGACAGTGCCCGCATGCAGGGCTTGCGCGCCGGCTACCAGGCGCATATCGCCGCCATGCTCAAGCAGGCCGGCTACCGCGATGCGCCGGCCCGCGCCGCGCGCGTGTTTGCGCTCGAACAGCAAATTGCTGCAAGTCACGCCAGCCGCGAGGATTCGGCCGATGTCGCCAAGGGCAACAATGCATGGCGCGCCGCCGACTTCGCCAGCAAGGCGCCGGGCCTGGACTGGCAAGCCTTCTTCCAGGCGGCAGGCCTGGGCAAGCAGACGGATTTCATCGTCTGGCATCCGACGGCCATGACGGGCAGCGCCGCACTGGTGGCAAGCGTGCCGCTGGCCACGTGGAAAGATTTCCTGGCCTTCCACGCGATTAACCATTTCAGCACGATCTTGCCGAAGGCGGCCGCCGACCAGCGCTTCGCCTTCTATGGCAGCGCCCTGAGCGGCACGCCGCAGCAGTCGCTGCGCAGCAAGCGGGCGCTGGCCGCGACGAATGCGGCCCTCAGCGACGCCGTCGGCAAGCTGTACGTGGAACGCTATTTCCCGCCGGAATCGAAAGCCCGCGTGCAGGACATGGTGACGAATATCGTCGCCGCCTTCTCGCGCCGCATCGACAAGCTGGACTGGATGGCGCCGGCCACCAAGGCGCAGGCGCAGGAAAAACTCAAGACCCTGTACGTGGGCGTGGGCTACCCCGAACAGTGGGAAAGCTATGTGGGCTTGCGCGTGGTGCGCGGCGATGCGCTGGGCAATGTGCAGCGGGCGGAGCAGTTCCATTACCGGCAGGAACTGGCCAAGCTGGGCCAGTCTCCTGACCGCAAAGCCTGGGCCATGCCGGCGCAGCTGGTCAACGCCGTCAACCTGCCGCTGCAAAATGCATTGAATTTCCCAGCCGCCATTTTGCAGCCGCCCTTCTTCGACCCGCAGGCATCCGATGCGGCCAACTATGGCGGCATCGGCGCCACCATCGGCCACGAGATCAGCCACAGCTTCGACGACCAGGGCGCGCAGTTCGACGCCCAGGGCAAGCTGCGCGACTGGTGGACGCCGGCCGACCTGGCGCATTTCCAATCGGCATCCAAGCAATTGGTGGCGCAGTTCGCGGCTTATAAGCCGTTTCCCGACCTGGCCGTGAATGGCCAGCTGACCCTGAGCGAAAACCTGGCCGACCTGGCCGGCGTGGCAGCCGCCTATGACGCGTTCACCCTGTCGCAGCAGGGCAAGCCGGCGCAGCCCGCGGCGGACCGCGAGTTCTTCATCGGCTATGGCGTCAGCTGGCGCAGCAAGGCGCGCGAAGCGGCGGCGCGCCAGCAAATCCTCACGGATGGCCATGCGCCGGCGCAATACCGCGCCGCCACCGTGCGCAACCTCGACGCCTGGTATCCGGCCTTCGACGTCCAGCCGGGCCAGCAGCTGTACCTGGCGCCGGAACAGCGCGTGCGCGTCTGGTAGTCATAAGCGGTGCCGGACGCCCAGCGCGCCGGCACCGTAAAATGGCGTGATTACTGATTGGAGCGCCATGAAGCCAACCCCGCAAGATCCCATCCACGCCATCACGGGCCGCACCCTGGCCCATTACGACGCCAGCGCCGAGCAGTTTTTCGAAGGCACGCGCGATCACGACGTCAGCCAGAACATCGCCGCGCTGCTGAACGCCATCGGCAAGCCCGCGCCGCTGGCCATCCTCGACCTGGGCTGCGGCCCCGGCCGCGATCTGAAGGCGTTCACGGCCCTGGGCCACCACGCCACGGGCGTTGACGGCTGCCCCCGTTTCGTCGAGATGGCGCGCGCCTACAGCGGCTGCAGCGTATGGCAGCAGGATTTCGTCGACCTCGACTTGCCCGCCGCGCACTTCGACGGCGTGTTCGCCAATGCCGTGCTGTTCCACGTGCCCAGCGCCGCCTTGCCCGGCGTGCTGCGCGCTTTGTACGCGTGCCTGAAACCGGGCGGTATGCTGTTCAGCTCGAATCCGCGCGGGCAAAACCAGGAAGGCTGGAACGGCGCGCGCTACGGCAGTTACCACGACGAAGCGACATGGGCCGGCTACATGCAGGCGGCCGGTTTTACCCTGGTCGAGCAATACTATCGGCCGCCCGGCTTGCCGCGCGAGCAGCAGCCGTGGCTCGCTACCGTATGGCGGAAACAAGCCTGATCGGCGCACTTTGCATGAATTTTGACATGTGTTAGGAACCGTACATAGTTTTTGCGGCCTCGGGCGTACTATGGATACATCGACACGCAGCAAGCAGTTTGCAACGGCGTGTGAGCCGCAGTACCGGCCTTTTTGGCTGGACAACAGATGTACCAACTACAGTGAGGATTTATCATGAACAAAGATCAAGTCGAAGGTAAACTGAAGGAAGTCGGCGGTAAAATCCAGGAAGCCGCTGGCAAAGTCGTCGGCAGCGAAGAACAGCAAGCCAAGGGCCTGGCAAACCAGGTCGAAGGCAAAGTGCAGAAGAAGGTCGGCGACGTCAAGGATGCGGTCGAGACCGTTACGCGCAAACCTTAAGCTGACGTACGCTCAATAAAAAAACCGCCGCCTGTCGCGAGACAGGCGGCGGTTTTTATTTGTGGGCGCGCTTTACTTCGCTACGCCCAGGTTTTGCTTGAAGAACATTTCAATTTTCTTGTACACGTGGCGCTGGCCCGCGCGCGACGAGATGCCGTGCTTGGCGCCCGGGTAGGTCATCAGGTCGAACTGCACGCCGCGGTTCACCAGCGCGTCGATCAGGCGCGTGCTGTTGCTGAACAGGACGTTGTCGTCGGCCATGCCATGCACCAGCAGCAGCGGCGACTTCAGGCCGTCGAGGTGGGCGAATACGGTGCTGGCCTTGTAGCCGTCCACGTTTTCCTTCGGCATGCCGAGGAATTGCTCCGTGTAATGGGTGTCGTACAACGACCAGTCGGTCACGGGCGCCACCGACACGCCCATGGCGATCTTGTCGGATGCTGCCGACAGCAAACGCAGGGTCATGAAACCGCCGTAGCTCCAGCCGAACACGCCGATGCGTTTAGGATCGACGAAGCTTTGCTTGCCCAGCCAGTCGATGCCGACCAGCTGGTCGGCCACTTCGGCCGCGCCCAGGTTGTGATAGATGGCGTCCGTGAAGGCGCGCTCGCGGCGCGACGAGCCCCGGTTGTCGAGGCGGAAGACGACAAAGCCCTGCTGCGCCATGTACTGGTCGAAGTTGTTGCCCCAGCGGCGAGCCACATGCTGCGAGTGCGGGCCGCCGTACGTCGACAGGTAGACGGGATAGCGTTTGCCCGCATCGAAGTTCGACGGCTTGACGATCGAATAGTGCAGGGTCTGGCCATCGTTGGCCTTCAGGGTGCCGTACTCCGTCGGCAGGTGGTCGGCCTTGTACTTGAAATACGGATGGCTGGCGTTGAGCGCATTTTCTTCCAGCCAGCCCACCATGGCGCCGTCCGGGCGGCGGATGCTCACTTGCGGCGGCGTGGCCGGGTCGGAATACGTGTCGACGAAGACTTCGCCATTGCGCGAGAACGTCGTGTCGTGCCAGCCGTCGGCTTTCGTCACGCGCTGCGGCTTGTCGGCCGTGCTGCCGTCGAGGGCCAGGGCGTAGGTCTGCTTGTCGATCACGGCGTCGCGGTTCGACGACACGAACACTTTACCGGTTTTCTGGTTCACGGCCAGCACGCTGTCGATGCCCCACTCGCCGGAGGTGACGGGGTGCAGCAGCTTGCCGCTCATGTCGTACAGGTACAGATGGTTGCGGCCCGTGCGCTCGGACGACCAGAGGAAGGTGCCGTTCGACAGGAAGCGCAGGTCGTCATGGATGCTGACCCAGGTCTTGGACGTTTCCGTCAGCAAGGTGCGCTGCGCCAGGGTGGCCGCGTCGACGGCGACCAGGTCGAGCGTCTTCTGGTCGCGCGACTGGCGCTGGTAGACCAGCGACTTGCTGTCCGCGCTCCAGTCGGCGCGCACCAGGTAGATGTCCGGGTTCGTGCCCAGGTCCACTTGGCGCTGCGCGCCCGTTTCCGGCGAGACGATCAGCAGCTGCACCAGCACGTTCGGGTCGCCCGCGGCCGGGTAGCGCTGTTCCACGACATCCGTGCGGTCGGCAAAGATTTCAAAGCGGCGCACGACGGGCACGGGAGCCTCGTCATAGCGTTTATAGGCGATGGCGGAATCGTCGGGCGCCCAGTAGTAGCCGGTGCGCTGGCCCATTTCTTCCTGCGCCACGAATTCGGCTTCGCCGTTGCGGATGGTGCCCTTGCCGTCGGTGGTCAGCTGGCGTTCCTGGCCCGATTTCAGGTCGATCACGTAGATGTTCTGGTCGCGCACGAACGACACGTAGCGGCCTTTCGGCGAGATTTTCGGATCGAGCACATTGCCCTTGGCGACCAGGCGTGCCTTGTCCGGGTGGGCTGCATCGACCAGGTACAGATTGCCGGCCAGCGGCACCAGCAGCTGCTTGCCGTCCGGCGACCAGCTGTAGCTGAGAATGCCGTTCAGGCTGGCCGTGCGCTCGCGTTCGCGGCGCGCCTGCTCTTCGGGCGAAATCGTTTCATTCGGCACCAGCGCCTTCGAGTCGACCAGGCGGTGCGTGCTCTTGTCCTTCAGCTTGAATTCCCACAGGTCGAGCTGGAACTGGTTGTCGGCGCGGCCGCGCAGGAACGTGACGCGCTCGCCGTCGGGCGAGACCTTCAGGTTGCGCACGCCGGGGCCGGCCAGCGCCGGATCGGCGTGGATGCGTTCCAGGGTCAGCTTTTCAGCCGATGCGGGAACGCTGGCCATCGCGGCCAGAAAACAAAGAATAAAACGCATGGATGTCTCGGTAGTTGGAAGAAGAAGGGTACTGCATGTCAAGGCGAGCTTGGCGTTGCCTAAGCGTAAGACGATACCAGAGCATGCCTGTTTATGCGATAGCTCCAGCCACGGAATAAACCGTTTCTGGCCGTATTTCCTTCGTCAAAAATATCCGACAACCGCCCATTCCATGGCGCTTTGCCCAGTTCAGGCCAATATCGTGCCTTCGATCACGGTCAGGCATGCGCCGCCTATCCAGGCATGGCCATCGCGGAAGCGGACGGACACGCGGCCGTCGCGCTGCAAACAGGTGCCCTGGCGAACCGTGTAGTCGCCGCCCGCCAGCAGGTGCGCAATGCAGGCGTTGGCGCTGCCCGTGACGGGGTCTTCCACCAGCGCGCCATGCTCGCTGAGCAGCGCGCGCACTTCGTAATCGGCCGGTCCGCCTGCGGGGTGCGGGCCGTACAGCGCCAGGCCATCGGCGCCGACGGCGGCCAGCAATGGCGTCAGCGCGGCGATGTCGGCGCGCACGGCCAGGCAGGCGGTGGCGCTGGCCAGCGGCACGCACAGCCAGCGGATGCCCATGTCGACGACGGTGGCGCCAACGGCGGCCGCTCCGCCCAGCGCCGTCTGCAGCAGCGGCAGCAGCGTGGGGGCGAGCGCGCGCGTGCTGCAGGGCGGCGCCTGGAATGCCAGCACGCCACCGGCGCCGCGTTCTATCGGTACCAGGCCGACGCCGCATTCCTGCACGATGCGCGCGCCCTTGGGCTGCATGCCAGAATCGAGCAGGGCGTGCGCCGTGCCCAGAGTCGGGTGGCCGGCGAACGGGAATTCCGCGTCGGGCGAAAAAATCCGCACGCGGTAATCGGCCGCCGGGTCGCGCGGCGCCAGCACGAACGTGGTTTCCGACAGGCCCGTCCAGCGCGCGATCGCCTGCATCTGCGCCGCATCGAGGCCATCTGCGCCCAGCACCACGGCCAGCGGATTGCCGAGGAACGGCACGCTGCTGAAGACATCGACTTGCTTGAAGGGGCGTGGTTGCGGCATGCGCGGTTCCTCGTCGGCTTAGTGAGTTAAGTAGGCAGCGCGCAGGCGCTGCAGCGACAGGCGGTTCAGATACCAGGTCAGCAGCACGGCGGCCACCGTCAAGCCCGTGACGAGGCCGATCCAGAAACCGGCGGCGGCCATCGGCTCGGCCGGCGACCAGATGAAGCCTTGCGGCGCCAGGCCCAGCACATAGCCGATCGGCAGCGAGAAGCCCCAGAAGGCCAGCAGCTGGATCAGCATCGGCTGGCGCGTCACCTTGTAGCCGCGGATGGCGCAGGACGTCGCCACTTGCGTCGCGTCGGACAGCTGGAACAGGGCGGCGAACAGCAGCAGCTGCGCGCACAGGGCCTGCACCTGCGGGTCGGACGTATAGGCTTGCGCGATCTGGTGGCGGAAGACGGTGATCAGGGTGGCCGAAACGATGGCCGCCGTCAGCGACATGGCCACGCCCACCCACGAGATGAAGCGCGCGCGGCGCAGATTGGCCTCGCCCACGGCGTGGCCCACGCGCGTGACCAGCGCGATGCCGAAGGTGAGCGGCACCATGAAGACGACGGACGAGAAGTTGAGGGCGATCTGGTGCGCCGACACCTGGATCACGCCGAAGCGCGCCACCAGCAGGCTGATGACGCCAAACGCGCTCACCTCGGCGAAGTAGGTCACGCCGATGGGCAGGCCCAGGCGCAGCATGGGACCGATGGACGACAGCTGCGGCCATTCCCAGTGCGTGAACGGATACGTGGCATGGTAGGCGGGCGCGATCTTGATCCAGGCCAGCATGGCCAGCAGCATCATCCACACGCAGCAGGTGGTGGCCACGGCGCAGCCCACGCCGCCCAGTTTCGGCATGCCCCAGTGGCCGTAGATCAGCAGGTAGTTGACGAAAATGTTCAGCGCCAGCGCGGCCAGCGCGATCACCATCACGGGCTTGGTCTGGTTGATGCTGGTGCTGTAGCCGTACAGCGCGCGGTAGGCGGCGAACGGCGGCAGCGCGCAGCTGATGATGTGGACGAACAGCTTGGCCTTGGCCGCCACGGCGGGTTCGAGCATCAGGTGATCGAACACCAGTGCCGCCATGTTCGTCAGCAGGCAAGCGACCAGGCCGACCAGCAGCGCCTTCCACAGCGACTGGCGCACGATGTGCGGCACCTTGTCGTGGCGCGCGGCGCCGATTTCATGCGCCACCAGGGTATTGATGGCCATCATGATGCCGCTCACGGTGACGAGCACGATGGACCAGATGGCCGCGCCCAGCGACACGGCCGCCAGCTCTTCGGGATTCGTATGCCCCGTCATCGCCACGTCGGCCGCGCCCATGCCGACGGTGGCCAGCTGGCCGATCAGGATGGGCCAGGCCAGCTTCCATAGCGAAGCGACTTCATTGCGGACGGCGGGCAGGGTGAACGAGGTAGTGTGTGGCATGGGCGGCAAGCTTGACTAAACACAAGATTCTACCGGCATTCGCCGTGCTTGTCCGCCGCCGCGCCCCGGCGGGCCGGGCGCGGTAATCATTTGTTACAGCTAAGTGGGCCAGTCGCGGATAGACTGCGCGCTCTATTTGGCAAAATGACCAAATAGTCAACCGCAGTACCCTGACTATGGAGAAAGACCATGCTGAAACACACCCTGAACTGCGCCCTGTTGCTGGGCGCCGCCATGACGGCCGAACTGGCCGGCGCCGGCGAACTGACCCTGTATTCGCGCGACGATTATCACGGCCGCTCGCAGACCGTGCGCGACGCCGTCGCCGACCTGGACGATGTCCGTTTCAACGACACGACGCAAAGCATCCGCGTGCGCTCGGGCCGCTGGGAAGCCTGCGAGGATGCCGATTTCCGCGGCGCCTGCTTCCTGCTCGAACCGGGCGAGTACCCGTCGCTCGATGGCCGCGCCAACAAGATCACGTCGCTGCGCGAAGTGCGCGGCGGCTGGGATGGTCATCCGGGCCGCGACCGTGACCGTGACCGTGGGCGCGACTGGGACGGCCGCCGCGACCGCGACCGGGAACGCGGCCATTTGCCAGGGCGCTCGCTGGGCGGTGAGCTGACCTTCTATACGCGCGACGATTTCGCCGGCCGCAGCTTGAGCGTGCGCAACGCTTCGGCCGATCTGCGCGAGCGCGACTTCAACGACACGGTGCAAAGCGTGCGCGTGCGCTCCGGCTATTGGGAAGTGTGCGAGGACGTGGATTTCCGTGGCCGCTGCCGCATGCTCGAACCGGGCGAGTACGCGAGCCTGGAGCGCATGAGCAACCGCATCTCGTCGGTGCGCGAAGTGCGCTGACGCGGGGCCGGCAAGAGTGGCCGGTCCCAGCCGGGGCCGGCTATTGCTTTTGGTAACAATTTATTGTGCTTTTCCCATACTTTGTTACACCGTTTTCCCCCGGGATGGCTACACTGACATCAGTTGTCATGTCGATCACTTGCCTTTGCCTCGACATAGCTTGGATAGCGGGGGCGGGCACTTGTTACAATGGCATCTTGGCGTTTTGGCCAGGCAAATCATCACCAAAGAATGAAGAATGGAGTTAATCATGACGGGCCCTTTCAAACACGCGCTGGCATGCGCGGCGACCTTGCTGCTTTCGCTGGGGGCCCATGCGGCCGCCCACGCGGGCGATATCACCTTGTTCGAAGACGTTGATCTGCGCGGCCGCGCGGTGAACCTGCGCGAGACGACGGACGATCTGTCGCGCTTTGGATTCAACGACAAGGTGTCGAGCATCCTGGTGCGTTCGGGCACCTGGGATGTGTGTACCGATGCCGGTTTTCGCGGCAATTGCCGCACCCTGGGGCCGGGCGAATACCGCTCGATGCCGGGCATGAACGACGCCATCAGTTCGGTGCGCGAGTCGGGGCGCGGCGATGGCTACAATCCGGGACGCCCGGGACGCGATCCCGACCGCGGCCATGGCGGCTATGGCCGTGGCGGCGCGCTGGAAGTGTATTCGGGCGCCGGCCAGAATGGCGGCTCGGCGCGCCTGAACCGCGACACGGACGATTTCGTCAGTATCGGTTTCAATGACCGCACCACCAGCATCGTCGTCTATAACGGCTATTGGCAGCTGTGCAGCGATTCGAACTACAACGGCGTATGCCGCATCTTCGGCCCCGGCCGCCACGACGACCTGGGACGCGGCCTCGACGGGCGCGTCTCGTCGGCGCGCATGGTCGACGAGCGCGAGGCGCGCCGCCAGCAGCAGTACGATAATCAGTACCAGCGGCCGCAGTACGACCAGCCGCAGTATCCGCAATACCAGCAGCCGCAGTACCCGCAGCGCGGCGCCGTCCTGCTGTTCCCCGAAGCGGGCATGCGCGGCGAGCCGCTGGCGCTGGACCGCAATGCGGAAGACCTGGTGCGCTACAACTTCAACGACCGCGCCTCGTCCATCGTCGTCAACGAGGGCCAGTGGGAAGTGTGCAGCGATTCGAACTTCCGTGGTCGCTGCGAAGTGATCGGGCCGGGCGAATATGGCCGCCTGAACAGCATGGAAAACCAGATTTCCTCGCTGCGCCGCGTGCGCTGATCCTGTCCTGACGTCGTGCTGACAGACCGCCTGCCGGGTTGATCCCGCCAGGCGGTTTTTACATTCGCTGCCGTGCGCTGACATTTGCTTGCCCTTTGTTACACTCGCCGCCTGCCGCCTAGACTACACTGGCGAAAATGTCATCAGTATTGGAGTTGTCATGGTTCGATCTTTCCGGCCCGCGCTGTTGTGCGCCGCCACCTTCCTCGCCCCCCTTGCCGCCTCCGCGGGCGAAATCACCCTGTTCGAAGACGCCGGCTTCCGTGGCCGCCCCGTGACCCTGCGTTCCGACACGGGCGACCTGTCGCGCATGGGCTTTAACGACAAGACCTCGAGCATCATCGTGCGCTCGGGTACCTGGGAAGTGTGCAAGGACGCCAATTACCGTGGCAACTGCCGTACCTTCGGCCCTGGCCGCTACGACAGCATGCCGGGCATGAACGACGCCGTTTCCTCCGTGCGCGAAGTGGGCCGTCCAGGCCATGGCGGGGGCGATCATCGTCCCTATCCGCCACGCCCGCCGCGTCCGGAGCCGGAGCGTCCTTATCCCGGCTATCCCGGCCACGGCGGCGGACACCGTCCCGACATGCATGGCGCCGTGCTGCTGTTCCCCGATGCCGGCATGCGTGGGCGGCCCGTGCGCCTGGACCGCGAAGCGCGCGACTTGAGCCGCTATGGTTTCAATGACCGCGCCGAATCGATCGTCGTCAACTACGGCCGCTGGGAATTCTGCGTCGACGCCAACTTCCGCGGCCGCTGCGTGGTGATGGGGCCAGGCAGCTACGGCCGCCTGCACGGTGGCCTCGACCGCCGCATTTCCTCGGTGCGCCGCGTGCGCTGATGCGCCGCCGGGCAGCGTTGTATCGTGCAGACGCTGTCCAGCGCCCAATTCGTGTACTCTTCCCATAGGCAGTTCAACCATGGGGAGCCAGCACGGTGGAATACAAGGATTATTACAAGGAGCTTGGCGTCGACAAGACGGCGTCCGAGGCCGAGATCAAGAAAGCGTACCGCAAGCTGGTGCGCAAATACCATCCCGACGTAAGCAAGGAGCCGGACGCCGACAAGCGCACCAAGGCCCTCAACGAGGCCTACGGTGTGCTGGGCGACGCGGAAAAGCGCGCCGCCTACGATGAACTGGGCCGTAACCAGGGCGCGCAGGGCCAGCCGTTCCGGCCGCCGCCGGACTGGGGTTCGGGCTACGAATCGTCGGGCGCCGACGACAGCGACTTCTTTGCCGACCTGTTCGCCCACGTGGGCGGGCGCCGCCGCGCCGGCGGCAGTTTCCAGATGCAGGGCGAGGACAGCCACGCCGCCATCACCATCGATTTGCAGGACAGCTACCAGGGCGCCAAGCGCCACATCGTCATGCGCGTGCCCGAAGCAGATGCGCAGGGTCACGTCGTCACTCGCGAGCGCACGCTGGAAGTGACGATACCGAAAGGCGTCACGGAAGGACAGCAGCTGCGCATGAAGGGGCAGGGCAGTCCCGGCAGCGGCGGCGCGCCCGCCGGCGATTTGTACCTGGAAATCCGCTTCCGGCCCGATGCGCGCTACAAGGTGGAAGGGCGCGACGTGTTCGAGACGGTGCCCGTCACGCCGTGGGAGGCGGCGCTGGGCGGCGAGATCGACGTGCCCACGCCATCGGGCACCGTGACCGTCACCGTGCCGCCCAATTCGCAGACGGGGCGCAAGCTGCGCCTGAAGGGGCGCGGCATCCCCGCCGCCCAGCCGGGCGACCTGTATCTGCTGCTGGAAGTGGTGCTGCCGCCGGCGAACGACGACAAGGCGCGCGAACTGTATGCAACCATGGCGCGCGAGATGGCTTTCAATCCGCGCCAGAAGCTGGGAGGGTAAATCATGACAAACAAGGTAATTGGCGAATTGCTCGAAGATCGTGCTCTGAGCCTGGAAGAACTGGCGCGCGCCTGCGCGGTGGAGCCGGAGTGGGTGGTGCAGCATGTGCAGACGGGCGTGCTGCTGCAGGACGGCCCGCCGCCGGGCCAGCTGACGGCCTGGCGCTTCACCAGCCTGGACCTGGTGCGCGCGCGCCGCCTGCACGAAATCGAATCCGTGTTCGACGCGAACGCGGACCTGGCCGCGCTGGTGGTCGATTTATCGGAAGAAGTGGCGCGCCTGCGCCGCCGCCTGCACGTACTGGGCGTCGAGTAGCTTTTACTCAGGATCGCCGTGCCGCTGCACGGTGATCCTGCCGATATAAAACTGCCCATCGACGACGACCCGGTGCGGGATGCCGGCCACGTCGAAGCCGGGGCCGCCGTCTTCCATCCATTCCTGCGCCAGCGAGTCGAACTGCTGCGGCGTCATGCGCAGCATCTGCGCCGTGATGACGAAGCGCGCGCCTGGTTTTTGCTTGTTGACGAAGTCGTCGATGCCGGCCATGGTGTTTCCTTTTGATACTGATCAATGTATGCGCGCATGATACCCGTCCGCGCGCGCATCTAGAAGACTTGTTCCAGCAGCGGCAGCTGCTCCGCAAAGCGCTCCGTCAGCCACTTGCCCGCCTGCCCGGGCGGCGTGTCGGCGCGCTGGATCAGGTAAATCGGGTAATTCTCGCCGTTGTCGACGGCCAGCGGCAGATGCACCAGCCGTCCCTCCGTCAAATCCTCGCGCACCATCGCCTCGGGCATGTTGCCCCAGCCCAGGCCCGCGCGCAGCAGCGCGTGCTTGGAGCCGAGGTCGCCCAGGCGCCAGTTGCGCAATCCCAGCACGCCGAAATCCTGGCCTTCCGTCAGCACGCTGCGGTCGCTGAGCACCAGTTGCACGTGTTCGCGCGCCACGCCGGCCGCAATCGGCCCGGCCAGCTGCGCCAGCGCGTGGCTGGGCGCGGCCACGGGAATCAGGCGCACGTGGCCGACGGCCAGGCGCTCGAAGACGCTGGCCGTGGCCGTCATCCAGCCACCGAGGCCGATATGGCAGCTGCCATCCATCACCAGCTGCGCCACGGCGCCCATGGCTTCGATGCGCAGGCGCAGGGCGACAGTGGGGAACTGCGCCTGGAACGCCTCGAGCACGCGCACCAGCACGCAAGTGGGGAACATCACGTCGACCACCACCGACACTTCCGCCTCCAGCCCGCCTGCCAGCGCCTTGGCGCGCGCACGCATGCCGTCGACCTTCAGGGCCACGGCGCGCGCGTCGGCCAGCAGGGCCTTGCCCGCGTCCGTCAGAGTGGGCTTGCGTTTGCCCCGATCGAGCAGCACCACATTCAGTTGTTCTTCCAGGTTGGCGATGGTGTAGCTGATCACCGACTGCGTGCGGTGCAGCTGGCGCGCCGCGTGGGCGAAGCCGCCCGCGTCGATGACGGCGACGAACACGCGCAATTGGTCGAGCGAAGGCTGGCCCGGCTCTCTCATGGGAACTCCTTATCTAAAAATTCGATGCTAATCATTTATATTTATATGGTTTTCTCGATGGTAGACCTGAACTATGCTGTGTGCAAGGGCTGCGATGCGGCCATTCCCGTCACCCGTTTTCTCAGGAGCACTTCATGAGCAAGGTTTTATACATCAATAGCAGCGTGCGCAACAGCGGTTCCCTGTCGCGTCAATTGTCGGGCGAATTCGTCGCGAAACTGGCCGCGCAAGGCGCCAGCGTGGTCGAGCGCGACCTGGCGGCGCAGCCCGTGCCGCACCTGACGGAGGAAGTGATGGGCGCCTTCTTCACACCGGCCGAGCAGCGCAGCGCTCAGGCGGCCGCGGCCGTGCAGTTGTCCGATACCCTGGTCGATGAATTGCTGGCCGCCGACGTGCTGGTGCTGGCCGCGCCCATGTACAATTTTTCCGTGCCATCGACCCTGAAGGCGTGGATCGACCACGTGGCGCGCGCGGGCCGCACCTTCCAGTACACGGCAACGGGTCCCGTCGGCCTGGCCACGGGCAAGAAAGCGGTGATTTTCACGGCCAGCGGCGGCGTCTACAGCGAAGGCCCGGGCGCCGCGTATGATTACCTGAGCACCTATCTGCGCACGGCGCTGGGCTTCATCGGCATTACCGACATCGAGTTCGTGCAAGCCGAAGGCGTAGCCATGGGCGAGGATGCCGTCGCCAGCGCGATCGCCAAGGGCCGCGCGTCGATCGAGGCCCTGGCTGCCTGAGTCTGACCCCTGCTCTAGTTCCAAAGAGGGATTGCCAATCTGCCATGGTTGACATAAGCTTGCCGGCGGCACGCCCCGTGCCAGGCCGGCGAGCCGTTCGCCATGAAAGTCCCTCATGCACAAGTTGGCAAGCGTAGTATGGTTCGGCTGTTCCCTGTTTTCAGCAGGCATGGCGCTGGCGCAGACTGCGCCCGCTGTACCGCCTGCGCCGCCCCACGTGGGCCGCCACGCCGCCACTCCCGAAGATCTCCGCGCCATCGAGCAAGTCATCGCCGACTTCCAGGCGGCGCTGATCGCCAAGGATGTCAAGCTGCTGTCGTCGCTGCTGCTGCACACCAACATCCTGTTCGCCGCGCCGGCCGACGACGCTTTCATCAAGACAATGCGCGACACGACGGACGTCCACTTCGATGGCGTCGGGGCGGCCGGCTATGTCGGTTTCGCCAACTTCATCAAGCGCGAACCGCAGCGCACGGAAGAAAAATTCTACAACGTCAAGATCACCCAGGACCGCCATGTGGCGTGGGTCAACTTCGACTACGAATTCCTCGTCGGCGGCAAATTGTCGAACTATGGCGTGGAAGCGTGGCAGATGGTCAAGCGCGACGGCGAATGGAAGATCCTCAGCGTCGTCTGGTCCATGCATCCCGCCGCCGAGGCAGGAAAATAGCCGCCAGCCATGCCGCGTCAGCCGAGCGGCAGCGCGCGGATTTCCACCGTGCCCCCTGCGTTCAGTACGGGGTTTCCGATCAACAATTTTTTTGCATCGTCTATACTTTCAATGGACGTGCCGCCATGCCTGGCGATCAGGCAGGCGTTCAAGTTTTTCCCTGTGCCGCGTAATAAAAAGCAGATAAGTAAGTGAGTATCCCGAGCAATCGCGAGCGCATGGTTTTCCCCCTTTTACCGCGTCAGTCCGTAGAGACAAGCTGTCCGGCCATGTTTGGAGCGCACATCGTGCCGATAAAGTATGTTGATTTTTATGAGGTGAATTACACGGCAGAGCGCTTGCGGGGCTGCAAGCTATGGGGCGCGTACGTCGCCATCTATGCCCCTTCGCCCAACCCCATGCACCGGGTGAACCTGGTGAAAAAGCGCCGGGTGTCGGCCGACCACCAGTTTACGACGGAAGCCGATGCCATGGCGGAAGCGGGCGAGGCGGCCGTCAAGCTGGTCGAGCGGCGCCAGCGCCGTTATGTCTTCCACCCCTGATGCCACTGCGCCACATCCTGCAGCGTGCGCCAGGGCAGGATGTGCACGCGGCGCGAATGCACGGCTTCCAGTTCCACGTGCGTGGCCGGCTCATCCGGCGTGGCTGCGGCGCACAGCTTAATGACGAGAAAATGTTTTTCCTTGTTGACGGGCGTGACGGCTGTCCATTTGCTGTTGAGTAACTTGTTCGGGCGCAAGTTATTGCGCTTGGCATGGTGCATGGCGGGCTCCGGATTGGCGTGATGACGATGTTGCCATTATCATGCAACTTCCTGCCACGCACGAGGACCGCCATGAAACGCCAGCTGCACCTGCTCGTCATCGACCCGCAAAACGATTTTTGCGACTTGCCTGCCACCTGGCTGCCGCCCGATGCGGCGCCGGCCTTGGCCGTGCCCGGCGCCCACGCCGATATGCTGCGCGTGGCGCAGCTGATCCGAGAAGGGGGCGGCGGCTTGACGCAGATCAGCGTGACGCTCGACGCCCACCACCGCTACGACATCGCCCACCCCGCTTTCTGGCGCACGGGCGAGGGCGGCGCCGTGCCGCCGTTTACGCAGATCAGCGCGCAGCAGGTGCGCGACCGCCTGTTCCTGCCCGCCGCCAGCGGCGCCTTGCCGCGCGCGCTCGCCTACCTCGACGCCTTGCAGCAGGCGGGACGCTACCAGCTGATGGTGTGGCCCGTGCACTGCGAGATCGGCAGCTGGGGCCAGAATATCCACGCTGCCGTGCGCGCCGCCTACAACGCCTGGGAAGTGGCCAACTTGCAAGTGGTGGCCAAGCTGAGCAAGGGTTCCAATCCGTGGACCGAGCATTACTCTGCCGTCAAGGCGGAAGTGCCCGATGCGCAGGATGCGGCCACCCAGCTCAACCGCGCCTTCCTCGACACCCTGCTGCCGGCGCAGCAACTCTACCTCTGCGGCGAAGCGGGCAGCCATTGCGTCAAAGCCAGCACCGAGCACATCGCCGATTACCTGGAAGCGCAGCAAGGCAAGGCGGCCCTGTCGCGCCTGGTCTTGCTGACGGACTGCATGAGCCCCGTCACGGGCTTTGCGGCGCAGCAGCGCGACTTCCTTGCCGCCATGCATGAGCGCGGCGCGCGGCTGGCCACGTCCGCCGAGGTCTTGCCGGAATTGCTGGCCAACGCGACTGCCTGAGCCATTTGTCCATCGCGCCCTGCTGAAATGCCTGCGGTGGCGTACTATTCTGGCTTCAGGAAGTTGGAGAAAACACACATGACCCCGATAGTGCGCAGTTTGCTGGAAACCGATCTGTATAAATTTACAATGTGGCAAGCCTTGCTGCACGGTCATCCGAATACCCATACCGAATACGAATTTGTCTGCCGTAACGCCACCGCCTTTCCGCTGGCCGAACTGAAGGGCGAGCTGGAAGAACAGCTCGACCACCTGTGCTCGATGTCGTTTGCCGACGACGAGCTCGCCTATTTGCGCACGCTGCGCTTCATGAAGAGCGATTTCGTCGACTTTTTGACGGTGTTCCGCTTCCAGCGCAAGTTCATCGACGTCAGCACCGATGGCGACACCCTGATCGTGCATGCGGCCGGGCCGCAGGTGCACGTGATGGGTTTCGAGATTTTCGTGCTGTATATCATCAACGAACTGTATTTCCGCCGTTTCGACCTCGATGCGGCCATGCGCGAAGGGCGCCACCGCCTGGGCTTGAAAGTGGCGGCCGTCAAGGAATTCGGCAAGCTGCCGAGGCGCAAGCATCCGTTTGAATTTTCCGATTTCGGCGTGCGCCGGCGTTTTTCCGGCGCCTGGCATGACGAGGTGGTGCAACGGCTGGCGCGCGAAGTGCCCGAATACTTCAAGGGCACGTCGAATGTGTATCTGGCGAAAAAGCTGGGCATCGTGCCGATCGGCACCATGGCGCATGAATACATGCAGTCGTTCCAGTCGTTCGGCGTGCGCCTGCGCGACTTTCAAAAGGCGGCCCTGGAAGACTGGGTGCAGGAATACCGGGGCGACCTGGGCATCGCCCTGACGGACGTGGTCGGCATGGATGCCTTTTTGGCCGACTTCGACCTGTATTTTGCCAAGCTGTTCGATGGCTTGCGCCACGATTCGGGCGACCCCGTCGAGTGGGGCGAGAAGGCGCTGGCCCATTATGCGGCCCTGCGCATCGACGCCAACACCAAGCGCCTCGTGTTTTCCGACGGCCTGGACCTGGACAAGGCGTTTGCCTTGTACCAGCACTTCGCCGACCGCATCATGACGGGCTTCGGCATCGGCACCAATCTCACCAACGACGTCGGTTTGACGCCGCTCAACATCGTCATGAAACTGGTGCGCTGCAATGGCCAGTCCGTGGCGAAATTGTCGGATTCACCGGGCAAGACCCTGTGCAAGGATGAAACCTTCCTCGCGTATCTGCGGCAGGTCTTCCATCATCCTGCCGTCTAAGCCGCGCCCAGGCGCCTATTCGTGGCGTAGGTCTGATTCGCGCGGCAAGGCCGCGCGTAATCGGCCAAGTTCGCGGCCAAGTTCGCCGACAAGCTCGGGGGCAGACGGTGTGCTGTGTGAAACCCCGGCTTAAAACCCCGTCACCACCGTGTTCATGTGCTCGACCTGGGGTGGGGCGGCAAAGAATTCGCCCACCAGGCCGCGCCATGCCTGGAAGTCGTCGCTGCCGCGGAAATGCACGGTGTGGTCTTCCAGGGTCGTCCAGCCCACCACCAGGCGGTAGGCGTCGCCGTTTTCGATCGAGCGCTCCAGGCGCATCGATTCGCAGCCGCGCGCGCGCTGGAACAGGGGGACGGCTTTCGCGACAGCCGCTTCGAAGGCTTCATGCGTGGCCGATTTGATCTGGATGTGGGCAATTTCAAAAATCATGGCAAGTTCCGGTTTTGAAAGAAAGAACGTAGATCTTGCCACAGATTGTGCCCGCTTGCGGACGGCGCTGGGCCACTTGCCGGTCAGCCGGCGCCGCCGCTCCTGTCCAGCGCTTGCTGCAGGCAGGCTTCCAGCTGCGGTACGGTCATGCTGGCGACCTCCCTGGCCAGGGCATGGCTGAGCCGCCTTTCCACCTGGGCGTCCAGGCTTTGCGCAACCGCCCCAGGAACTTGGGCGCGGCTACCAGGCACAGCTTGTTGTAGCGCCGTTGTTGCAGACCCTGCTGCAGCAATTGCGCGATATGCCGGGCACGCCGGCTAGCGCGACAGGGCTGGCACGCCGCCGTGTCTGTCTTGGCCGCAGCGGGCCGTGCGCTGTTCGATATCGCTGCCGCCGCACGCTTGCAGGATGGCGTGCGCGCGTTCCTGCTCGTCGGCGTGGCGCGTGGCCACCACCAGGCGCACCATGCCGCGAAACGCCGTCTTGCCGTAGTTACGCCGGTACATATGGTTGTCGCCGCCGAACAGGGCGTTGATCGCGCGCTCCAGCCGGCTGGTCATGGTGTCGCGGTTGCCGACCGTAAAATTGCCCTGCACGGGGCCGGCCTCGTCGTCGCCCGCGTCCAGTTGCACGGCGTGAGGAGGAAAACCTTCGGCCAGCAAGCGCATGCGGGCGCGCTCCGCATCGGGGAAATGGTCGAAGATACGTATCAGCGTGTTGCCGCCGCTGTTTGTGCTGCTGTCCATGGCCCGGCCTTTCAAGGAGGTGTACCTGATTTGACCAGGGAGCCTGTAAAAAATTCTGCCTCAGCCTGTAAAATCCTCGATCAAGGCGCAAAAGTTTGATAAATATCTAGTATGGCTGCCAAGTCGCGCTAAGATACGTCTTGCGGAATCAATCTTTCATAGGAGAACTAAATGGCAGCGAAGAAAATTCTGTTTTTGACCGGCGATTTTGCAGAAGATTATGAAACGATGGTGCCGTTCCAGGCTCTGCTGATGCTCGGTCATGCCGTGCATGCCGTCTGCCCCGGCAAGAAAAGCGGCGAGACGATCAAGACGGCCATCCACGATTTCGAGGGCGACCAGACCTACACGGAAAAGCCGGGCCACCTGTTCACCTTGAACGCCAGCTTCGACGAGATCGACCCGGCCGACTATGACGCCGTGATGATCGCCGGCGGCCGCGCGCCCGAATACCTGCGCCTGAACGACAAGGTCATCGCCGCCGTGCGCCATTTCGCCGAGGCGGGCAAGCCCGTCGCGGCCGTCTGCCACGGCGCGCAATTGCTGGCCGCCGCCGACGTCATCCGCGGCAAGCGCATTTCCGCCTATCCCGCCTGCGCGCCGGAAGTGACACTGGCGGGCGGCACGTATGCCGACATCGCCGTCACGGACGCCGTCACGGATGGTCAGTTCGTCACGGCCCCGGCCTGGCCCGCGCATCCGGCCTGGCTGGCGCAGTTCGTCAAGCTGCTCGGTACCGAGATCCGTTTGTAACCTTTACCAGCCCGGCAGGCCGCAGCGCTTGCCGGGCGCACCTCTTTTCAGATTCGAGTTCTTCATGCATGCGCCGCGCAGTCAACCTTCCCGCAAACAACTTCCAGCGTCGCGCTGGCGTCAGCGCCGCCTGGCGCAGGCCGCATCGGGCCTGAGCGCCGCGCAGGAGCGCCAGCTGGCCACCCTGCATGACATTTCCACCTTGCTGGCGGGACAGCACGCCATCGATGCCCTGTGCCGCGGCTTCCTGCGCCATGTGATGCAGTTCGCGCAAGCCGAAGGCGGCACCGTGCGCATTCTCGATCCGCAGCACGATACCGTGCACATCATCGTGCACGAAGGCATTTCGGACGCCATGGTGGAAGAGGAACACTGCATCCGCAACAACGATTGCCTGTGCGGCGCGGCCGTGGCGCAGGGCGTGATCCAGATCCGCGATTTCCGCCAGGTCGAAGCGCTGCAGCGCTACCGTTGCCAGGACGAGGGCTTTATCGCCATCGCCGTCTTTCCCATCCTGGCGCGCGACCAGGTGGTGGGCAGCTTTTCGCTGCACTTTGCGCAGCCGCAAGCCGTGCAGGCGCAGCAGCAGGGCTGGCTGGAGACGCTGGGCCAGAGCCTGGGCATCGCCATCGAAAACCAGCGCCTGATCGCGCGCGAGAAGGAATTTGCCGTGGCGCGCGAACGCAGCCTGCTGGCCGAAGGCTTGCACGACAGTATCGCGCAAAGCCTGAACTTTATCAGCCTGCAAGTGCAGATGCTCGACGATTCCGTGCGCCGGGGCCAGCTCGACGAAGCGGCCGAAGTGTTGCCGCTGATGCGCATGGGCGTCGAACAAAGCTACCAGGACGTGCGCGAATTGCTCGTCAATTTCCGCACGCGCTGGCATGGCAGCGACCTGGAAAGCAAGCTGTCGGAAGTGCTGGCCAAGTTCGAGCTGCAGACGGGTGTCGCCGGCACGCTGGAGATGAGCGGCAATGGCGCGCCGCTGGCGCCCGAGCAGCAGTTGCAGATCCTGTTCATCGTGCAGGAAGCGCTGTCGAATATCCGCAAGCACGCGCAGGCGAGCAACGTGGCGCTGCGCGTGGTCAACGGGCGCGATTTCGCGCTGCAGGTGCGCGACGATGGCGAAGGCTTCGCCGCCAACCTGCGCGACAAGAAAACGGAATTGCAGATCGGCTTGCGTATCATGCAGGAAAGAGCCGAGCGGCTCGGTGCGCAATTTGCCATCGACAGCACGCCCGGCGGCGGCACGACGATCTCGCTGGCCTTGCCGGCAGCCCGGCGCCAGGCCGCGTAACAGATGAATCATCCTTATCAGGCAACAAACATAGTGAACGCACCAATCAAAATCCTGCTGGTCGACGACCACACCTTGCTGCGCAGCGGCGTCAAGCTGCTGCTACAGCGCAATCCTCAATTCCAGGTGGTGGGCGAGGCATCGAACGGGCTCGACGGCGTGCGCCTGACGGCCGAACTGCAGCCCGACGTGGTGCTGATGGACTTGAACATGCCCGGCGTGACGGGTGTCGAGGCGCTGCAGCTGATTCTGCAGGACATGCCGCAGATGGTCGTGCTGATGCTGACCGTGTCGGAAAACGCGGCCGACCTGGGCGCTGCGCTGCGCGCGGGCGCGCGCGGCTATTTGCTGAAAAATATCGAGGCAGAGCAGCTGGGGCAGGCCATTTGCCGCGCCGCCGCCGGCGAATCCGTGATTGCCGACGCCATGACGGCCAAGCTCGTGTCGCAGTTCCGCGCGGGGCAGAATGCGCCCCAGGCCGACTATGACAAACTGACGCCGCGCGAACGCGAAGCCATGGCTTGCCTGGCGCAAGGACTGAGCAACAAGGAGATCGCGCGCCAGCTGGACGTGGCCGAAAGCACGGTGAAAATCCACGTGCAAAACATCCTGAAAAAGCTTAAGCTCAGCAGCCGCGTGCAGATCGCCGTCTACGCGGTCGAGCGCGAACTGGGCAAATAGAAATCAAGCAAAGCGCAAATAGGCCGCAAGGAATGCGCGATTGTTTGATCTGCATGGCGTTCCGGCCTAGACAACCCTAGTTCCTTTGACGTATGGCCTTGACCGTGCCTGCGCATTACACTCTTAGTCATTCGCTAATCTAATAAGAGAGTGTCATGCATAAGGTCAACGTCGATGGCTTGCTATCGAGCCAGGCTCTGTTCCGCCATATTTCCCCTTCGCAATTAGAGCAATTGCGCCAGGATGTCGTGCGCGTCGAAGTGGAAAAAGGCAAAGTGCTGTTCCGCAAGGGTGAAGTGGCGGAAGGCGCCTACGTGGTGGTCTTCGGCCTCGTCAAGCTCAGCGTGTTTTCCATGGAAGGGACCGACAAGGTCCTGGAACTGATCCGTCCGGGCCAGAGCTTCGGCGAAGCCATGATTTTCCTCGATGAACCGTACCCGTTCTGCGCCGAAGCGCTCGAGCACTGCCTGCTGCTGCGCATCCCGCCGCACGCGCTGCTGCGCCTGCTGGACCAGTCACCGCGCATCGCACGCCAGATGATGAACAGCCTGTCGCACCACCTGATGGGTTTCATCCGCAACGTGGAGCGCTGCTCCGTGCAGAACGCCACCCAGCGCGTGGTCGAGTATTTGCTGCAGGCATCGGACCAGCAGCGCTCGAACGAAGTCAAGCTGGACCTGAAGAAAAGTCTGCTGGCATCGTTCCTGAACCTGGCGCCCGCCACCCTGTCGCGCGTGCTGCATCAGCTGACGGATTTGCACCTGATTAAAGTCAGCGGTTCGCTGATCCAGATCCAGCCCGATGCCTTGAAAACCTACCGCCATGGTTCCGCCACGGCCATGCTGAATTAAGCATCTAAGCGTTTTCAGCAGGCAAGGTCAATCGCCAGAACAGCAAGGCGAGCAAGCTGACCGCCGCGCCCAGCGCGCATACCCCATGCCAGCCCGCCAGCGCATACACGCTGGTGGCGGCAATCGCACCGAGTCCGCTTCCCACCGCATAAAACAGCATGTAGCACGCCACCAGGCGGCTGTGCGCATCGCTGTCCTGTTTGAAAATCAGGCTCTGGTTCGTCACGTGGATGGCCTGGCCCGCCAGGTCCAGTGCGATGATGCCGATGACCAGGGGCCACAGGGCCGTGCCCGCAAAGCCGAGCGGCAGCCACGCGGCCAGCAGCAGCAACAGGGCCGCGCCCGTCGTCCACTGCGCGCGGCCCTTGTCCGCCATGTCGCCCGCACGCGCCGCGCCCAGCGCGCCGATCACGCCCACTAACCCGAACGCGCCGATGGCCGCATGGCCATAGCCTTGCACCGTCAAGGGCAGCACCAGGGCGCTCCAGAAAATATTGAAGACAGCAAACATCAGCAGCGCCAGCATGCCGCGCACGCGCAGCACCTTGTTATGCAGCAGCATATCCAGCATGGAGGCGAGCAGGGCGCCGTAAGCCGGCTTCTGATGCGATGGTTGCGCCGGCGGCAGCTTGCGCCACAGCAGCAACAGCAGGGCGCAGGCGATGGCCGCCGAAACAAAGTACACGGCGCGCCAGTCGGCCACATCGGCCACCACGCCGGACAGGGTGCGCGCCAGCAGCAGGCCGATCACCACGCCGCCCTGCGCCATGCCGACGACCCTGCCCCGCTCGTGGCTGGCCGCCGCGCTGGCCGCATAGGCGATCAAGCCCTGCGTCATGGCCGTGCCCAGCAAGCCCACCAGCAGCATGCCGCCCAGCAAGGCGGCCGTGGAACGGGCGCAGCCCAGCGCCGCCAGGGAAATGGCCAGCAAGCCCAGCTGGAACAGGGTCAACCGGCGCCGGTTCAGCATGTCGCCCAGGGGCACCAGCAGCAGCAGGGCCAGCGCGCAGCCGAGCTGCGTGGCCGTGATGACCATGCCGCTGGCCGCCTCCGTCATGCCGAATTCCTGCGCCAGGGTCGCGAGCAAGGGCTGGGCGTAATACACATTGGCCACGCTGAGGCCGGCGGCGGTGGCAAACAGCCAGACGAGGGAAGGGGCCAGCGTTGCCATGGGAAGGGGGGAGGTTGTATCGCGCATGAATGCCTATGTGGTTTCAAATTAAAACCAGTTGGAGTCTACGCCGAGAAGTTTTAAAATGCAACCACTCAATCAAGGAGAAACCCGTGGCCAAGCGCAAGAGCCTGAAAACCGACCCCTGTCCCGTGGCGCGCGCGCTTGACGCGATCGGCGAGCGCTGGTCGCTGCTGATCGTGCGCGACGCCTTCGACGGCATGCGCCGGTTCGGGGAATTCCAGAAGAGCCTGGGCGTGGCGAAGAACATCCTGGCCGACCGCCTGCACACCCTGGTGGAAGAGGGCATCTTTACGATTGCGCCCGCCTCGGACGGTACGGCCTACCAGGAATATGTGCTCACGCCCAAGGGGCTGGCGCTGTTTCCCGTCATCGTCGGCCTGCGCCAGTGGAGCGAGGCGCAATTGTTCGAAGCGGGCGAGGCGCATTCGACCCTGCTGCAGCGCGCCTCAAGCTTGCCCGTGCGCCGCATGGACGTGCTGGCCGAAGACGGCCGCGTCTTGCAGGCGGGCGATACCGTCGTGCGCAAGGTGGGGCAGAAAATGGAGCCTGAGGCATGAAGCGCGTGGCCGTCATCGGCGGGGGGATCACCGGCGTCACCACGGCGTATGCGCTGGCGAAACGGGGCGTGGACGTGACCCTGATCGAGCGCCACCGCTATCCCGCCATGGAAACGTCGTATGCGAATGGCGGGCAATTGTCGGCCTCGCACGCGGAAGTGTGGAACCACAAGGCGACGATATGGAACGCGCTGAAATGGATGACGCGGCGCGATGCGCCGCTGCTGCTCAATCCGACTCCCGGCTGGCACAAGCTGAGCTGGTTTGCGCAATTCCTTGCCGCCATGCCTGACTATGAGCGCAACACCATCGCCACGGCGCGCATGGCGATCGCCGCGCGCGCACACCTGTTCGCGTGGGCGCAAGAAGAGAATATCGCTTTCGATCACCGCCGCGCCGGCATCCTGCACGTGTACCGCGACCGGCGCGGCTTCGAGCGGGCGGCCGGCGTGTCGCGCCTGCTGGCGCAGGGCGGCTTGCAGCGGCGCGCCGTTACGCCGCAGGAAATGCGCGCCATCGAACCAACCTTGCATGGCGACTTTTACGGCGGCTACTACACGGACAGCGATTCCACGGGCGACATCCACAAATTCACCAGCGGCCTGGCCGACGCCTGTGTCCGCCTGGGCGTGGCCTGCCGCTATGGCACGCAGGTGACGGCGCTGGCGCGCAAGCACGGCAAGGTGCGCGTCAGCATGGACGAGGACAGTACGCTGTTCGACGCCGTCGTCGTGTGCGCGGGCACGGCCAGCCGCGCCATGGCGGCAATGCTGGGCGACCATGTCAACGTGTATCCGGTGAAAGGCTATTCGATCACCGTGCAGCTCGACGACGCGGCTAGCCGTATGGCCGCGCCCACGGTCAGCCTGCTCGACGATGCGACCAAGCTGGTCTGCAGTCGCCTGGGCGAGGACCGGCTCAGAGTGGCGGGCACGGCGGAATTCAATGGATACAATGACGACATCCGCGCCGACCGCATCCGACCGCTGCTGCGCTGGGTGGAGCAGTGTTTTCCCGGCGTTAATACGCGCAAGGTGATCCCGTGGGCGGGCTTGCGCCCCATGCTGCCGGCCATGCTGCCGAAAGTGGGGCCGGGCAAGGCGCCGGGCGTGTATTACAACACGGGCCACGGCCACCTGGGCTGGACCCTGGCGGCGGCCACGGCGGAGATGGTGGCCACGATGGTGGACAAGGCGGTGGACAAGGCGGGTGGCTAGTTCTTCGGCAACAGGTCGCTGAGCGCGGCGCGGCCCTTGACGGTGAGGAAGGGGCCGACCTTGCTGTAGGGCAGCAGAAAATCGTTTTCGCAGCCGCTGCCGTTGGCGTCTTCCCAGAACGACACGCCTTCGGCTTTCAATGACAGGTGGAAGCGGCCGCGGCCGTCGTAATCCGTGCCCTTGCATTCGGCGTCGATTTTCACGTTCTTGAACAGGGCCTGGCGCAGGCGGTCCGGCAGCTCGGCCTTGTCGTCGCCATCGCTGGCGCTGGCGCCAAACCAGTTCCACACATCCGTTTCCTGGCCCGTCTTCACGTCCCAGGTGCGGAACCGGATGGAAATGCCGCTGGCGCCATAGCCGGCCGGCCAGCGGTAGAACTTGATTGTCACCCAGCGCGGCGACCAGTAGGTCGGCTCCGCATACACTTCGTCTTCCGTCGTGAAACCGTTGCGGCCCAGGTATTCGCGCCGCGTGGCATAGAAGTCGGCCAGGTCTTTTTTATTTTTTGCCAGCACGGCGCGCAGCTGCGCGTTGATTTTCGCGATGCCGTCGCCGGGCGCGATCAATTCCACGGTGATGGTGTCGCCGATTTGCAGGTTGCGGTATTGCTTGCCTTCGAAGGCGATCGGCTTGCTCGTTTTGGTATTGGGAAAATCTTCCAGCGCCAGATTGTAGGCATCGCTGGCACACGATGGGTGCTCGCGGTCGCCCGCCGCTGCCAGCAGGGTCAAGGCCAGGGGCAGGGACTTGCCGTTTTTCGGGTCCGTCCAGGTGCCGGTGAGCTTGCCGCCCTGCGGCGCACCCAGGCGCCACGTGCCCGTCGTGTCGCCCTTGGCGTCGGACTCGCTCCAGTCGCTCTTGCCGTTCGGCATGGCCAGCATGATCGGTGTCTTGTAGCGCGTGTAGTAATAGTTGCCGCTGCGGTCCGCGCCTTGCGTGGGGCTGGGCTGGTTGAAGCAGGCAACGATATTGGCCTTGCCCAGAGTGCCCTGCCACACCCCTTGCACGGGCGGCTCGGCCGCCACGGCGATATTGAAGGCGGGCAGGGTCAGGCAGGCAAACAGAAAGCGGCGCATCGGTTGTTCCTCTCGTGGGCGAAGGCCGATTCTACATGGCCCCGCCCACGAGATGCCACACGTCAACTTATTTGCCCGGACGCTCCTGCGCCACCACGGCCATCGCCGCGCCCAGGTAGTGCAGCATGGCCCCGTCGACGAAGCTGCCTTCCATCAGCCGAGGTTCCTGCTGGTGCGCCTGGCGGAATTTCAGCTGCGTGGCTGGGTTCGTGCCCGCGTACGAGCGGAACAGTTCCAGCCACTGCCGCGCCAGTTGCAGCACGGCCGGGTCGGTGGGCGGCGTGCGCGCATCCATGGCGGCCCGCACGGCGGCGATCAGGGCCGGCCACTCGCCCGAGCGCCTGCCGTAGTTGGCGAGTAAATACGCGTATTCCTGCTCATCGAGGAAAGGCTGGTACAGCGCCATGCGCGAGGCATTGAAGGCGGCGATGATGAATTGCATGACGTCCGCATCGACGCTGGTCGTCGCTTGCATCGATGGTTCCTGTTCGTGCATGCTGTTCAGGCGCGCGAACAGGCCCGGGTGGGCGCCCGTGTCGCGCACCAGCTTGACCATCCATTCCGTGGCCAGCGCCTGCGCCCGGACATCGCCGGGGCCGGCGCCCGCGTCTTTCGCGGCGCGCACGCGCGCCACCAGTTCCTTCCATTCCTGTTCCACGGCGCTATCTGTCAGCAGCGGCATTTGTTGCAGTTCTTCGCGACTAAAGTATTTGTCGTACATGGTCATCAACTCCATAGTGGTAAGCCACTCGGCCAGTTCCGGCGCCTGCCCCTGCGCCAGTTGCGCCTGCAAGGTGCGCAGGCGTTCGCGCAGGGTGGAAGCCTGCGCGATCTGGTGTTCCAGCATGGCGATTTGCTGCGCCACGATGGAATGCAAGGGCAGATCCGGCCCGGCGAGGGCGTTGGCGATATCGGCCAGCGACAGCCCGAACTTGCGCAGCGCCATGATCCGGTGCAGCCGGTCCATGTCGCCGTGCTGGTACAGGCGGTAGCCAGCTTGCGTGCGCGCCGAAGGCGAGAGCAGGCCGATGCTGTCGTAGTGGTGCAGGGTGCGCACGCTCAGGCCCGTGAGCCTGGCCAGTTCACCGATTTTCAACAGCATCGTCTTCTCCTTGTCTTCAGTGCGTGCAACCACGATGGCGCCTGACGTTGCGTCAGGGTCAAGCAGAAATGTAGCAGAGACCCGAAAAAACCGGAAAAAGAATCCGTTGACCTTCATTTTTTTGTACGGTATATTTATAAAACCGAACGACGACTTCAGCAAAACAACGAGGTTCGGGTCAGGCGGCATGATGGAGTAATCGTTGTGCGGCGCAGCAAGATGCGCGCTTGGCAGGGCTGGAAAGACAATCCGCGCAGACGGATTTTTTTCGCAGTTGGTTTGTATGTTAAATATAATATGCCGACGGCAAGATCCGGACGGCGAGAGGGACGACCATGATGAAAAGTATCGTTTGCGATACGCCCGGCAGTTTGCGCATGGAGCGGCACCCCATGCCCGTGCCCGGCGAGGGCGAAGTGCTGCTGCGCATACGCCGCGTCGGCATCTGCGGCACCGACATGCATATCTTCCGCGGCACCCAGCCTTTCCTCAGCTATCCGCGCGTGATGGGCCATGAATTGTCAGGCCATATCGACAGCGCGCCAGCCGGCTCGCGCCTGGCCGTGGGCGACCAGGTCTACGTGATGCCCTACCTGTCCTGCGGCAGCTGCGTGGCCTGCCGCCAGGGCAAGACCAACTGCTGCACCCGCATCGAAGTGCTGGGCGTGCACCGCGACGGCGGCATGACCGAATACCTGGCGCTGCCCGAGCGCTTCGTCTTCAAGACGGAAGGCATCTCGCTCGACGACGCGGCCATGATCGAATTTCTCGCCATCGGCGCGCATGCCGTCAAGCGCGGCGCGGTCGATGCGGCCAAGCGCGTGCTGGTGGTGGGCGCCGGCCCAATCGGCATGGCCGTGATGCTGTTCGCATCCCTGAAAG
The DNA here is from genome assembly GCF_051380725.1 of Janthinobacterium glycogeni. Taxonomy (NCBI): domain Bacteria; kingdom Pseudomonadati; phylum Pseudomonadota; class Betaproteobacteria; order Burkholderiales; family Oxalobacteraceae; genus Janthinobacterium; species Janthinobacterium glycogeni. The sequence continues at coordinate 378,074 of NZ_JBNYXP010000005.1, forward strand.
GCGCCGACGTGACGGTGCTCGACGGCCGCGCCGACCGCCTGCAGTTCTGCCGCGACGCGCTGGGCATCGCCCGCACGGTGGCGGTGGGCGAGGGCGACAAGGAGCAACTGGCGCAGGCCACCGGCGGCGAATTCTTCGACGTGGTGTTTGACGCCACCGGCAATATCGCGGCCATGGAGCGGGGCCTGGATTTCGTCGCCCACGGCGGGTCCTATGTGCTGGTGTCCATCGTGCGCGACCGCCTGTCCTTTTCCGACCCGGAATTCCACAAGCGCGAAACGACCTTGCTGGGCAGCCGCAACGCCACCGTCGACGATTTTGAGGAAGTGGTGGCGGCCATGAAGGCGGGGAAAGTGCCCACCGCGCTGCTCAATACGCACCGCACCACGCTCGACGAATTTACCGGCGTGCTCGATCGCTGGATGCAGCCCGAGGCGGGCGTCATCAAGGCCATCGTCGAGGTCTGAGATGAGCGGCCTCAATCCCATCCTTCAATTCGGCACCAGCCGCTTCCTGCAGGCGCACGCCGACCTGTTCGTCAGCGAAGCGGCCAGGTCTGGCGAGGCGCTGGGCCATATCACCATCGTGCAAACGACCGGCAGCGCGCAGGGCGCGGCGAGGGTGGCGGCGTTTCGCGAGGCCGGCGGCTACCCCGTGCGCATCCGCGGCTGGCAGGACGGCGCGCAAGTCGACGAAGGGCGCCGGGCCCACGCCGTCACGCAAGCGTGGCAAGCCGGCAGCGACTGGCGCCAGGTGCGCGCTGCGGCCGTGGCCGCGCGCGTGATCGTCTCGAATACGGGCGACACGGGCTACCGGCTCGATGACGCCGACCACGCCGGCATGCTGGGTGGCGATACCGTTCCCGCCAGCTTTCCCGCCAAGCTGCTGGTGCTGCTGCACGGCCGCTTCCTGGACGGCGCCGCGCCCATCTCTATTTTTCCGTGCGAACTGGTGGCCGGCAACGGTCATGTACTGCGCCAGGTGATCGTGACACTGGCGCGGCAATGGCGCTGCGATGCCGCGTTCATCGGCTACCTGGAAACGGGCTGCCTGTGGATCAATTCCCTCGTCGACCGCATCGTGTCCGAACCGATCGAACCGATAGGCGCGGTGGCCGAACCCTATGCGCTGTGGGCCATCGAGGCGCAGGAAGGCATGCTGCTGCCGTGCCGCCACCCGCAGGTGGTGGTGACGAACAGCCTGCGCGAGTATGAGCAGCGCAAGCTGTTCCTGCTCAACCTGGGCCACACCTATCTGGCGCAGCTGTGGATGGAACGGGGCAGCCCGGCCGGCATGACGGTGCGCGAAGCGATGGACGACGACGCCATGCGCGCCGCGCTGGAAGCGGTGTGGCAGGAGGAAGTGCTGCCCGTGTTTGCCGCCATGGGAGAGCAGCACGGCGACGCCGCGCTGGCCTATGTGGCGCAGGTCAGGGAACGCTTCGCCAATCCCTTCCTCGCGCACCGGCTGGCCGACATCGCCCAGCACCACGCCGGCAAGATCGAGCGCCGCATGGCGCCCGTGGCGGCGCTGGCGCGGCAGCTTTGTCCCGCCCTGGCGCAGCCGCGCCTGCGCGCCATGCTGGCACCGGGAGCGCTGCCATGAACGCCCCGGTCAACGCAGTTGTTTCTTTTTCGGCATGCCGATCCAATCCGATATCGACTAAAATGGCCCACTCATCCACTTTCCCTTTCGCTGGCATAGCGCGTTCATTCATCCATGTCCAAACCCGCCACCGTCTTCAAGCGCAGTACCAATCTGCTGTTGCAATTTCTCGCCGAGAATGTCGCAGTGGGCGAGATGCTGCCGACGGAGCAGTTCCTGACCACCATCTGCCAGGGCAGCCGCACGGCGATCCGCAGCGCGATCGCCTACCTGTCGACGCGGCGGCTGATCGCCAGCCCGGCGGACCGGCGCCTGCTGCGCAAACCCATACCGGGCGACTACTTCGATATCTCCGAATTGCAGTCGGGTGCCGAGCGCATCCAGCAAGTGCTGATGGAGCGCGTCTACCAGCGCGACATGCCGCCCGGCGCGGAATTTTCGGAAGCGGAGCTGGCGCGCGAGGCGGGCGCCAGTACCGTCAGCGTGCGCGAATTTCTGATCGGCTTTTCGCGCTTCGGCCTGATCGAAAAGAAGCCGCGCGGCGGCTGGCGCCTGTGCGCGTTCGACCGCTCGTTTGCCACCGAGCTGGCGGACATGCGGCGCATGTTCGAGATGGCGGCCGTGGAGCAGTTTGCGCACCTGCCGCATGGCGATCCCGCGTATGCGGAACTGGCGCGGCTGATCCGGCAGCACGAGAAGCTGGCGGCCAGGATAGACACGCGCCACAATGCCTTTCCGGCGCTGGACCGCGAGTTCCACACCTTTTTGATTGGCCTGCTGAACAACCGCTTCGCGCAGGGCTTCTACGATATCGTCTCGTTTGTCTTCCACTATCACTACCAGTGGGACAAGGGCGAGGAAAAGGGCCGCAACCAGTACGCGGTGCAGGAGCACCTGGCGATCCTGCGCGCGCTGGCCGAGCACGACATACCGAAGGCGCTCGAGGCCATGCGCTCGCACCTCGATTCCTCGCGCCGCACCATGCTGTCCTCGATCGGCACGCGCGAAAAACCGAGCCAGCCGGGCGCCTAGCCGTTCTGGCCGGGGAGGGTGCGCCATGAGCCTCGCTTCCCGGCCTGCCAGCCTGCTCCTGATGTCGCCCGAGGATAACTGCCTGATCGCCAGGATGGCCCTGGCCAGCGGCGACGTCGTCGTCATCGATGGACTGCCCGTCACCCTGGCGCAAGACATCCACATCGGCCACAAGGTGGCGCGCCGCGCGCTGGCCGTGGGCGACAAGGTGCTGCGCTACGGCGCCCTGATCGGCAGCATCACGGCCCCCGTCGCCATCGGTGAGCACATCCACACGCACAACCTGGCAAGCGATTACATCCCCACGTTTACCCTGGGCCAGGACGGCCGCCATTTCCTGGACAAGGACGATCAAGCATGAACGCTCCCGTAACGACACCCGCCCTGTCGGGCTACCTGCGCGCCGATGGCCGCAAGGGCATCCGCAATATCGTGGTGGTGGCCTATATGGTCGAATGCGCGCACCACGTGGCGCGCCTGATGGTCAACGCCTTTCCCGGCCAGCCCGTGCACCTGATCGGCTTTACGGGCTGCTTCCCGAACGAGTACGCGGACCAGGTGATGCGCCGCCTGCTGACGCATCCGAACGTGGGCGCTGTGCTGCTGGTGTCGCTGGGCTGCGAAGGATTCAACAAGTATGGCCTTTCCAGCGCGGTGGCCGACAGCGACCGCCCCGTGCACACGATCACCATCCAGGAAAACAGCGGCACGCGCCCCAGCGTGAGCAGCGGCGTCGAATGGATAGGCTGGGCGCTCGAGCACCTGGCGCGGCAGGAGCGCGTGCCGATGGGGATAGCTGAACTGGTCGTCGCCACCATCTGCGGCGGGTCCGACAGCACCAGCGGCATCAGCGCCAATCCGGCCGTCGGCGTGGCGTTCGACACGCTGATCGCGGCCGGCAGCCCCTGCATTTTTGAAGAGACGGGCGAACTGGTGGGTTGCGAATACCACATGCAGCGGCGCGCCGTCAGCCCGGAGCTGGGCAACGCCATCGTCGACACCGTGGCCAAGGCCGCGCGCTACTACACCATCATGGGTCATGGCAGCTTCTCGCCGGGCAACGCCGATGGCGGCCTCACCACGCAGGAAGAAAAGTCGCTGGGCGCCTACGCCAAGAGCGGTTCCTCGCCCATCGTCGGCATTCTGAAACCAGGCGACCAGCCGGCCGGCGGCGGCCTGTACCTGCTCGACGTGGTGCCGGACGGCGAGCCGCGCTTCGGTTTCCCGAACGTGTCGGACAACGCGGAAATCGTTGAGCTCATTTCCTGCGGCGCCCACATCACCCTGTTCACGACGGGCCGCGGCTCCGTGGTGGGCTCGGCGATTTCGCCCGTCATCAAGGTGTGCGCCAATCCGCAAACCTTCGAGCGCCTGGCCGACGACATGGATATCAACGCCGGCAAGATCCTTACGGGCGAAGCCACGCTGGAAGAGGTGGGCGCCGAGATCGTCGCCGCCGTGCTGAACGTGGCCAATGGAGAACCGAGCCGCTCGGAAGACCTGGGCCACCAGGAATTCGTGCTGACCTACAAACAATTCGACGCGGTGGGGCCAGGCTGCTTCCCGCTGCGCGCAGCGTGAGGACTGAGTTCATGGACGTCACACAATTGCGTACCTTGCCGCGCGGCGGCCTGTCGCTGCCCTGCATCGGCATGGGCTGCGCGTCGCTGGGCGGCCTGTACCAGCCGGTCAGCGAGGCGCAGGCGCGCGCCACTTTGGACGGCGCGTGGGACGCCGGCGTGCGCTACTTCGACACGGCGCCGTTCTACGGCTATACCCAGTCCGAACACCGGCTGGGCGCGGCGTTGCGCGAGCGGCCCCGCAATGAGTTCGTGATCAGTACCAAGGTGGGGAGGCTGATGCGGCCCGACGCTTGCGTGCGCCCGGGCGACGACGGCTTTGCAGCACCGCTGCCGTTCCGCCCGCATTACGATTACACGTATGACGGCGTGCTGCGTTCGCACGACGACAGCCTGCAGCGACTGGGGCTCGAGCGCATCGACATGGTGTTCGTGCACGATATCGGCAAGGTCACGCATGGCGAACGCGATCAGCACTACTGGCGCCAGCTGACGGCCGGCGGCGGCTTTCGCGCGCTCGACCAGCTGCGCACCGGCGGCCAGGTGAAAGCCGTGGGCCTCGGCGTCAACGAATGCGAGATCGTGCTGCGCGCCATGGCGGAATTCGACCTCGATTGCACCCTGCTGGCCGGCCGCTACACCTTGCTGGAACAGGCTTCGCTGTCGCCGCTGCTGGACCTGTGCGTGGAACGCGGCAACGCCATCGTGGTGGGCGGCCCGTTCAACTCGGGCGTGCTGGCCGGGAACGGCAAATTCAATTACGCCGATGCGCCGGCCGCGATACTCAAGCGCGTGGCGCGCCTGGACGCCGTCTGCCGCGACTTTGGCGTGCCCTTGCAGGCTGCCGCCCTGCAGTTTCCGCTCGCCCATCCGGCCGTCGTTTCCTGCATCCCGGGCGGCCCGGACCTGGCGCAGCTGCGGCAAAACCTGGACTGGTTCGCCACGCCTTTGCCGGACGCCTTGTGGACAGCCTTGCAGGAAGCTGGCCTGATCGACGCGCGCGCACCATTGCCCCAGGGAGCCGCATGATGCGCATCGACGCCCACCAGCATTTCTGGCAGCTGGCCGCGCGCGCCGGCAGCTGGCCGCCGCCATCCCTGGCCGTCATCCACCGCGATTTCGCGCCTGCCGACCTGGCGCCCCTGCTGGCCGCGCACGGCATCGTGGGCACGGTGCTGGTGCAGTCGCTGCCGTCGGCTGCCGATACCGATTACCTGCTGGCGCTGGCGGAAAAACACAGCTTCATTCGCGCCGTCGTGGGCTGGACGGAGCTGCTGGCGCCTGGCGCGCCGGCCAACATCGCCCGCCTGGCGTCGCAAGCGAAGCTCAAAGGCTTGCGGCCCATGCTGCAGGATATTGAAGACGATGCATGGATCGCCGACCCCGCGCTGGCGCCGGCGTTGAACGCCATGGCGGAACACGGCTTGCGGCTGGACGCGCTGGTGCTGCCGCGCCACCTGCCCGCGCTGCTGCAATGCGCCCGAGATTATCCAGCGCTTCCCATCGTGATCGACCATGCGGCCAAGCCGCCGATAGCCGATGCCGCCTTCGGCGCCTGGCGCGAAGACATGGCGCAGCTGGCCGCGCTGCCGAACGTGCACTGCAAGCTGTCCGGGCTGGTGACGGAAGCGCGGCCCGGCTGGAACGTGGACGATTTGCAGCCGTATGTGCGCCATGTGCTGGACGTGTTCGGCCCCCGGCGCGTGATATGGGGCAGCGACTGGCCGGTAGTCGACCTGGCAGGCGGTTATGCGGCCTGGCTGGCCGCCAGCGAGGCGCTGCTGGCGCATCTCGATCAGCAGGACAGGGACGCTATCTTCGGCCTCAATGCACTGCGCTTTTACGACATCGACGAGGAAACGCCATGAAAAGAATGGGCATGGTCATCGGCATCGCGCCGGAGCGCATCGCCGAATACAAAACCCTGCACGCCGCCGTCTGGCCGCAGGTGCTGGCCACGCTGGCGGCGGCGCATGTCAGCAATTATTCGATCTTTTTGCGCGAACCGGAAAACCTGCTGTTCGGCTATTGGGAATACCACGGCGACGATTTTGACGCCGACATGGCGGCCATCGCCGCCGACCCGGAAACGCAGCGCTGGTGGACCTTCTGCGCTCCATGCCAGCTACCGCTGGCCTCGCGCGCCGAGGGCGAGCACTGGGCGATGATGGAGCAGGTTTTCTACCTCGCTTAGCAAGAATCCGGGGGCAGACCCGCCGGGTCTGACCCCAGCAGTTAAAGGTGTTGGGTTAAAAATAAAAGGAGACAACATGAACGCCAGACTACAAGGAAAAATCGCCCTGCTCACCGCCGCCGGCCAGGGCATCGGCCGGGCCACGGCCGAAGCGTTCGTGCGCGAAGGCGCGACCGTGATCGCCACCGATATCAACCAGGCGCAGCTCGACGCGCTGAAGGAAGCGACGGGCTGCGCCATCCGCCGGCTCGACGTCACCGATGGCGCGGCGATCACCGCGCTGGCCGACGAGATCGGTCCCGTCGATATCCTGTTCAACTGCGCCGGCTTCGTCGACGGCGGCACCATCCTCGAGTGCGACGACGCCGCCTGGGACCGATCCTTCGACATCAACGCGCGCTCCATGTACCGGCTGATGCGCGCCGTGTTGCCCGGCATGCTGGCCAGGGGCGCCGGCTCCATCGTCAATATGTCGTCCGTGGCGTCGAGCGTGAAGGGCGCGCCGAACCGCTTTATCTACGGCACCTCGAAGGCGGCCGTGGTGGGCATGACCAAGTCGGTGGCGGCGGACTTCGTCACGCGCGGCATCCGCTGCAATGCGATCTGCCCGGGCACCATCGAGTCGCCGTCGCTGCAGGAACGCATTGCCGCGCAAGCCGAAGCCACTGGCGTCAGCGTGGAAACCGTGCAAGCCGCTTTCGTGGCCCGTCAGCCGATGGGCAGAGTCGGCAGGGCCGAGGAAATCGCCGCCCTGGCCGTGTATCTGGCTTCCGACGAATCCGCTTTCACCACCGGCATGGTCCATGTGATCGACGGTGGTTGGTCAAATTAATCACTACAACGAGAGACACACATGAAACTGATGCGTTATGGCCCCAAGGGCGCTGAAAAACCTGGCTTGATCGATGCTGACGGCGCCGTGCGCGACCTGTCCGGCGTGCTGCCGGATATCACGGGCGCGACCCTGGGCAAGGATGGCCTGGCGACTCTGGCCGCCCTCGATATCGCCAGCCTGCCGGTGGTGGCCAACCCTGGCCGCATCGCGCCGCCGTGGAAGGGCGTGGGCAAGTTCCTGTGCGTGGGCTTGAACTATGCCGACCATGCGGCCGAATCGGGCATGGCCGTGCCGCCGGAGCCGGTGCTGTTCATGAAGGCCACCAGCGCCATCATCGGCGCCAACGACGCCGTGGTGATGCCGCGGGACTCGCGGAAAAGCGACTGGGAAGTGGAACTGGGCGTGGTGATCGGCACCACCGCGCGCTATGTCTCGGAGGCGGAGGCGCTGTCGCACGTGGCCGGCTACTGCGTGGTGAACGATTTGTCCGAACGCGAATATCAATTGGAGCGGGGCGGCCAGTGGGACAAGGGCAAGGGCTGCGACACCTTCGGCCCCATCGGCCCCTGGCTGGTCACAAGCGACGAAGTGGCGGACCCGCAAAACCTGGGCCTGTGGCTGGAAGTGAACGGCAAGCGCGTCCAGGACGGCAATACCCGGACCATGGTCTTCGGCGTGGCCAATCTGGTCAGCTACATCAGCCGCTTCATGACCCTGTACCCGGGCGACATCATCAGCACCGGCACGCCACCTGGCGTGGGCATGGGGCAGAAACCGTCGGCCGTGTATCTGCAACCGGGCGACACCATGCGCCTGGGGATCGACGGCCTCGGCGAACAGCGGCAGACCGTGCATGCGTGGAATCCGCAGCTGATCGACAGTTAATACGGCAGCAGACCGGCGTGCCGCCAAGATGCTCAGACATCGGCGCGCCGGCCTATGGCAGTGGAGTGGAGGAGACACACCATGAATCAATCCGAAGAGATACTGGCCTTGAACAAGGTCAGCAAGCGCTTTCCCGGCGTGCTGGCCCTGGACAACGTCAGTTTCAGCCTGCGCAAGGGCGAGGCCCATGCGCTGTGCGGCGAAAACGGCGCCGGCAAGTCCACCCTGATGAAGGTGATGAGCGGCGTGTACCAGGCCGACGAGGGGGAACTGGTCTACAAGGGCAAGGTGTGCAGCTTTGCCAGCAGCGTGGATGCGGAGGCGGCCGGCATCGCCATCATCCACCAGGAACTGAACCTGATCCCGCACCTGAGCGTGGCGGAGAATATCTTCCTCGCGCGCGAACCGGTGCGCGGCATTTTCATCGACCGCAAGAAAATGCGGTTTGACGCGCAAGCGCTGCTGGACCGTTTAAAACTGCGCATCGACCCGCGCCAGCTGGTGAAAAACCTGTCCTGTGCCCAGCAGCAGATGGTGGAGATCGCCAAGGCGCTGTCGCTCAATACGGAAGTGCTGATCATGGACGAGCCCACGTCCTCGCTGACGGAAAGCGAGACGGGCCAGCTGTTCGACATCATCAATGAACTCAAGCGCAACGGCGTGAGCGTCGTGTACATCTCGCACCGCCTGGAAGAAATGCAGCACATCATCGACAGGGTGACGGTGCTGCGCGACGGGAAATTCGTCTGCACCGATGATTTTGCCAGCACCACCCTGGACGCCATCGTGGCCAAGATGGTGGGCCGCACCCTCGATGAAAAGTTTCCGGAGCGCGTCTCGACGCCGACGGCTGAAGTGCTGCTGCGCGTGACGGATCTGCACCGCAAGGATGTCTTCGGCCCGCTCAGCTTTGACTTGCGGCGCGGCGAGATCCTCGGCTTTTCCGGCCTGATGGGCGCGGGCCGCACGGAAGTGGCGCGCGCCATCTTCGGCGCCGATCCGCTCACCGGCGGCGCGATCCACCTGGGCGACACGCAAGTATCGATCGCCAGCCCCATCGACGCCATCGGACACGGCATCGCTTACCTGTCGGAAGACCGCAAGAGCCACGGCCTGGCAATCCGCATGTCGGTGGCGGCCAACCTGACGCTGACGAATGTCTCGGCGCTGGCCAACCGTTTCGGCTTCATCGATTTCGCCCGGGAAGAGGCGGTGGCGCAGCAGTACATCGCGGCGCTGGGCATCAAGACGCCGACCTCGAAACAGATCGCGCGCAACCTCTCGGGCGGCAACCAGCAAAAGATCGTCATCAGCAAATGGCTGTACCGCGAATCGAAAATCATCTTCTTCGACGAACCGACGCGCGGCATCGACGTGGGGGCCAAGTTTGCCATCTACCAACTGCTCGACAAGCTCGCGTCGGAAGGCATCGGCGTGGTGCTGATCACGTCCGAGCTGCCCGAGATCATGGGCATGACGGACAGGGTGGCCGTGTTCCATGAAGGGCGCATCAGCGGCATCGTCAATACGCGCGAGTCGTCGCAGGAAGAGATCATGCAGCTGGCGTCGGGGCGCGTGCTCAGTCCCGCTCCTGGCCAGGCGGCAGTCCATTAAAAACAGAAAGCTTAAAAAAATGAATAAAGAACTGATCCAAAAATTCGCCGCGCTGGGCAGCCTGTCCTTGCTGCTGCTGGTGTTTTCCCTGACCAGCAACGCCTTTTTCTCCGTCAGCAACGGCATGAGCGTGGCCTTGCAAGTGACGTCGATCGCCTACTTGGGCATCGCCGCCACCTGCGTCATCATCACGGGCGGCATCGACTTGAGTTCCGGCTCCGTGCTGGCGCTGGCCGGCGTGGCCGCCGCGCTGCTGGTGAAAAGCGGCGTGCCCGTGCCGCTCGCCATGCTGGGCGGCGTGGTGGTGGGCGCCATGTGCGGCGCCGTCAACGGCTTTTGTATCACGCAATTGAAACTGCCGCCCTTCATCGCCACCCTGGGCATGATGCTGATCGCGCGCGGCCTGGCGCTGCAGGTGACGGGCGCGCGCGCCATTTCCGGCCTGGGCGAATCGTTCGGCGAACTGGGTAACGGCGTGCTGTGGCGCATCGAGCGCGACACGGGCGGCACCTTTCCCGAAGTCGTCTTCCCCGGTATTCCATATCCGGTGGTGCTGATGGTGGTGATCGCCGTGGCCGTCTCCATCATGCTCAGCCGCACCACCTTTGGCCGGCATATCTATGCCGTCGGCTCGAATGCGGAAGCGGCGCGCCTGTCGGGTGTGAAGGTGGGCCGCGTGACCCTGCTGGTGTACACCCTGTCCGGCGCCCTGTCGGGCCTGACGGGCTGCGTGCTGATGTCGCGCCTGGTGACGGCGCAGCCGAACGAGGGTGTGATGTACGAACTCGATGCGATCGCCAGCGCCGTGATCGGCGGCGCCTCGCTGATCGGCGGCATCGGCACGATTTCCGGCACCGTCATCGGTTCCTTCGTCATCGGCATCCTGCGCAACGGCTTGAACATGAACGGGGTATCGAGCTTTATCCAGCAAATCATTATCGGACTGGTCATCCTGCTGACCGTCTGGATCGATCAGAAGCGCAACCGCGCCTGAAGCAGCAAGCAGTACGCCATGAAGTCAATCCACCAAATCTATAATTAAATGAGGACGACAATGAACACCATCAAAGCTTTCAACACCGTCTTGCTCGGTCTGTTGACCGCAGCTTTCGCCCTGAGTTCCAGCGCCGCCTTCGCCGCCCCGGGCGAGATCGCCGTGATCGTCAAGACGACCAATTCCAACTACTGGCAGAACGTCAAAAAGGGCGCCACGGCCAGCGCCGCCGACGCCAAGGGCTACAGCCTGACCTTCCAGGGACCGGCCTCGGAATCGGCCATCGCCGACCAGGTCAGCATGGTGGAAAACGCCGTCACGCGCAAGGTGGCCGGCATCGTGCTGGCCGCGTCGGACCCGGACGCGCTGGTGCCGGCCCTGAAGAAGGCGTGGGAAGCGAAGATTCCCGTGGTGCTGATCGATTCGCTGGTGGCCGACAGCGGCAAGCGCTATTACCAGTCCTTCCTGTCGACCGACAATGAAGCGGCCGGCGAGCAAAGCGCCAAGGCCCTCATTTCGCAGGTCGGCAAGACGGGCAAGATCGCCGTGATGTCGTACGTGGCGGGCGCCGGCTCCGAGACGGGCCGGGTGGGGGGCTTCAAGCGCTATATCGAAAAGAACTCGCAGCTGCAGATCGTCGGCACGTATTACTCGCAGTCGCAGATGGCCACGGCGCTGAACCAGACGACCGACGTGCTGGCCTCGAACCCGGACTTGAAGGGCATCTTCGGCGCGAACGAGCCGACGGCCGTGGGCATGGGCCGCGCCATCGCGCAGGCGGGCAAGGCCGGCAAGGTGATCGCCGTGGGCTTCGACGGCAATGAAGACCTGAAAAACTTCGTCAAGGACGGCACCCTGTATGCGACCGCCGTACAGGGTTCCTACTCGATGGGCGCGCTGGGCGTGAAAACCCTCGTCAGCCTGATCGAGGGCAAGAAGGTCGCGCCTTTCGTCAACACGGGCGTGGTGATCGTCACCAAGGCCAATGTCGATCTTCCGGAAGCGAAGAACGTTTTATATTAATCCTTAGCTGATCGTCAGGCGCTGCTTCAATTCCTTGAGCAGCGTGCCGGTCTTTGCGGTGAGCTGGCGCGCCAGCGGCCACGCCAGGGAGAGCGGCAAGCCTGGTGTGGCGCAAGCCGGCAATACTTCGACGATGGCGCCGCTGGACAGGTGCTCCTGCACCAGCCAGGTCGCCTGCTGCGCGATGCCCAGGCCGGCCAGCACGGCGGCCGTCTGCGCCTCGGCATCTCCCACCGTCAGGCGCGGACGGAGCGCGCGTCGCTCCACGCCATCCTCGCCGGCAAACAGCCATGGCGCCGGCGTGCCGTCGCCGCGGCCGTAGGCGATGCAGTCGTGGCCATCGAGGTCCATGATGGCGGCGGGCGTGCCGCGCCGCGCCAGGTAGGCGGGCGCCGCGCAAAAGATCAGGCGCTCCTCGCCCAAGGCCATCTGCCCCAGCGTTGGCGGCCAATTGCCCGGCGCGCCGATGCGCACGGCGATATCGATGCGCTCTTCGAACAGGTCGGCAAAGCGGTCGCTGAAGGCGATCGACGGCTGCAGCTGCGGATATTTTTCGCACAGCTCGATCAGCGCCGGCATCACGCGCATGCGGCCATACGAAGCGGGCACGCCGATGCGCACCTTGCCAGCCAGTTCGCCTTCCTGCTCGGCCAGCACGTTTTCCGCATCGACCAGTTCCTGCAGCACGCGCTTGCAGGTGGCGTAATAGGCATGCCCGGCGCTGCTCAACTGCAAGCGCCGCGTGCTGCGCTCGAACAGGATCACGCCCAGGCGGGCTTCCAGGCGCGCCACGCTCTTGCTCACGGCCGAGCTGCTCAGGTGTAGACGCTCGGCCGCCTTGGTAAAACTGCCCGCGTCGGCCGTGGCGAGAAATGGTGTGAGGCCCTTTAGATGTTCCGATGAAAACATGATTCGCGAATTTTGTTCATGAATAGGGGGAAATAGTATCGCGGATAAGAATTTGCGTCGCGGATATGATGTTTTTTTCTTTCGGAGGCTTTCTCTCATGCAAAAACACGCTCTCATCATCGGCGCCAGCGGCGTCATCGGCAGCAGCCTGGCCACGCATTTGCTGGCGCAAGGCTGGCGGGTGACGGGCGTCTCGCGCGGCCGCACGCCGGTGCCTGCCGGCTGCGCAGCGCTGCCGCTCGATGCCACGGATGGCGTCGCCGTGGCCGCCGCCCTGGCGGATCTGGACGCCAGCCACGTCTTTTTCACGGCCTGGGCGCGCCAGGCGAACGAACAGGAAAACATCCGCGTCAATGGCGCCATGGTTGCCAATGTGCTGGCCGCGCTGGGGCCGAACGGCCACTTGCGCCATGCGGCGCTGGTGACGGGCCTCAAGCATTATCTGGGACCGTTCGACGCCTACGGCAAGGGCAGCGTGCCCGTCACGCCGTTCCGCGAAGAGCAGGGCCGCCAGCCCGTGGAGAATTTTTATTACGAACAGGAAGACCGCCTGTTTGAAGCGGCCGCGCAGTACGGCTTCACATGGAGCGTGCACCGCCCGCACACCATCATCGGCTATGCGCTGGGCAATGCCATGAACATGGGATTAACTTTGGCCGTGTATGCCAGCCTGTGCAAGGCCAGCGGCCAGCCCTTCGTCTTTCCGGGTTCAAGCGCGCAATGGCATGGCCTGTCCGACATGACGGACGCGGGCCAGATCGCGCGCCACCTGGCGTGGGCGGCAGACAGCCCGGCCGCGCGCAACGAGGATTTTAATATCGTCAATGGCGACGTGTTCCGCTGGAAGTGGCTGTGGCCGCGCCTGGCCGCCTACTTCGGCGTCGAGGCGGCCGACTTGCCGCAGACGATGACGCCGCTGGCCGGTCGCATGCATGACGCGCCCGCCCAGTGGCGCGCCCTCGCGCAGCAGCATGGCCTGGTGGAGGCTGACATCGGCCGCCTCGCCTCCTGGTGGCATACGGATGCCGACCTGGGGCGGCCGATGGAAGTGATGACGGACATGGGCAAGAGCCGCAAGGCGGGCTTTCTCGATTACCAGGATACGCAGGACGCCTTCTTCACGCTGTTCGAAAAGTTGAAGGCGGAGCGCGTCATTCCGCGCTGACGTTGTCGGTCGCGGCAGGCGGCGCTGCCGCCGTTGCCGCCGCATTGCTCTTGTGCTGCTGCGCCCGCTGCCACTCGAGGCCCGGGCGGTCGACGCGAAATTGCAACAAGCGTCCCTGCACTACTTCCGTCACGTAGGCCGTGCGGCCATCGGGCCCGCCGAAGGTGATGTTGCTGGGCTTGGCGCCGGGCACGCTGATCTCGCGCAGGATGCGTCCCTGCGGCGACAGTTTCACCACCGTGCCCTTGCCGTAGCGCGTCACGTACAGGTTGCCGTCGATATCCACGCGCATGCCGTCCATGCCGAAATCGTCGAACTTGATCAGCAATCGCTTGCCGCTCAGGCTGCCGTCCGCCGCGATGTCGTACATCCAGATATTGCGCTGCACGCTTTCATTCACATACAAGATCTTGCCGTCGGGACTGACCTCGATGCCGTTGGCCGTGCCCATGGTGTCGAGCGCCAGGGTCACCGTGCCGTCTTGCGCGATGCGCCACACGCGGCCCGTGTTTTCCTTCCAGTTCGGGTCGCTCGCATACAGCACGTCATCGGCCGTGATGGCGATGTCGTTCGGCTGCGTCATGCGCGGTTCGCGCGCGTGGATGGTGAGCGCGCGCGTGGCCGGGTCGACCAGGTAGATCGTGTGTTCCATGTAGTCGGCCAAATACATCTGCCCGCGGCTGCCGAAGCGGATGCCGTTGGCGATGCTGGTGCCGGGCAGGGTCAGGTACACCTCGCCACTGCCGGCGGGGCTGACCTTGCCGATGGTTTGCTGGCGCGCAAAGTTGACGGCATAGATATTGCCATCCGCATCCACGGCCGGGCCTTCGACGCCCTTGGTGAACGAGTGCGCGGGCGTCAGGGTGGTGGCGAGGAACAGCGTCTCGTGCGCGGGCGGGCTGGCGCAGGCGGACAGGTTGGCCAGCGCGGCGGCCAGCACGGCGGCGCGCAGCGCCGGCAGGGCGGTTCGGAAATCGGGCATCGGGTGTTCTCTGTGTGGCAAAGGTGGCGTATGTTACCCGACGCGCGCGGACGCAGGCGCCAGGCTAGGCCGCCACCACGACCAGGTCGGGGAAGTCGTCCTGCCAGCCGTCCCACTCGTCTTGCAGGTGGGCGTGCATGCCGGCCCGGTCTTGCACCTGCTCAAAGGTGTCGGCGCTGGCCAGCAGAAAATGGGCGATGGCGCGCAAGGTGGCCGGGTCGGCCTGGATGGTCACGTCGGAGCAGGGCAGGGGCCGCTCGGCGGCGGCGTCCTGCAGATAGCAGTGCAGCGATAAATGTGTGGTCATGGGTGTCGGTGGTTGATATAGGCGCCCAGCATGGCGTGTGCGTTCAGTGCGGCGCGGGCCGCTTCCAGTTCCCCGGGCGGCAGGTACCAGAAGGTGTGGCCGGCATGCTCTTCGCAGCGGCCATACGCCTGCATCGCGTCGCGCAGCGCTTGCCAGCGCTCGGGCGGCAGCGCATCGAGTCTGGCTTGCGTGAAACCATTGATGGGATAGACATCGCGCAGGTGCGAATCTAGCAGCCCGCGCCGCTTGATGGCGGACCAGTTGTTTGCGGGGCAAGGCGTGCCAAAGGTCATCGGATGGGCCTCATCGATCTGCCGGAAGCCGAGTGCGTAGCCGGTGCCATAGCCCTGCGTTTCAGCGTAGCAGTACACATATTCGCAATGCTCAAACAGGCCGGGTATGGCCCGCGCGGTGTCGAACAACGGCAGCAGCGCAAGCTTGCTGGCGCGGATGGACAGAACCAGCTCCGAGCCCGATAAATACATGGCCTGCGCGTCGCAGTTGACGGCCTCGTCAGCTTCATCGGGCGGCACGATACGCGGCGAAAGCAGTCCGATGCCGTCGGTCTCTGGCGCGAACAGCATCTTCTCGTAATTTCTCTGTGAAAACTTGACGATCTTGCCGCGCTTGTTGCCATAGCGCTCGACGGGTTCGCCGATCTGCGCGAACCAGGCGAACAGCTGGGCGCTGGCCGTGGCGGCAATGAAGGGGGTATTTTTCTTGAATTCGCCAACGAGGAAATGGTATTGATCCATATGGCAATGCGGGGAGGGTATCGAGGGGCATATTTTTGCACAGGATGCCAAACGCTGCCAATGTGTGCGTGCGGGCCATATCAAGCGGACTGATGCGTATGTGCTTGATTTCAATACGATTTAAATACGATTGTGGCCGCATTGCGGTTACACTAAGTCTGGCTATACTGCAATGACAGCCGTGGTTCTGGTGCACGGCGGCGCTGGCAATCCCACGGAGGTCTCATGTCTTATGCGAATCCCACCACCCATAACGGCTTTCTGATCACGGCCTACGCCTGCGAACTGCCCGAGGGATGCTGGCAGGGACAGTTGGTTCTGAGCAAGTGCGGCTTTGAAGATGTCCGCCAAGCCAATCTGGAAAATCGCAGCACGCAGCACGAGGCGGAACAATCGGCCCTGGCCATGGGCTGGCAGCTGGCCAACTACGTGCTACCCCTGCGCACTGTTGACGATAAGTAATCTAATGCTTTCATTTGGTAAGGGAAATAGGGTATCGTGTTCGGATAGAAAGCAATACACCGTATGCAGCAATAGAGCTGGCGTGCGCGGCGAGGTCTGAGTGAACGCCGCGGAACGAAGAGTTGTCCTTGAGGCCGGCCCCCACAGGCCGTACACCGTCACCATGCACCACACAGCACTCTCGCCGGATCCTGAGGATGCGCCCGCCCAGCAGTTGCCCTCCGAGCACAATCTGCATGCCTTGCATGGCCGTGAAGTCAAGCTGCTGCGCGAGACGATCAATCAATTGTTGATCATGGCCAAGATGCAGGTGGAGGAAAAGGATAAATCTGACGCCTTCGGCCTGTTGATCATGCAGTTGCGCGAAGCCAATCAAAATCTCGTGCTGGCAACGTTTGGCGCACAGGATATGCAGGCGTCCGCCGAAGCGACGACCTTGCGCCAGACGGAATTCCTGGCCATGCTCGCGCATGAGTTGCGCAATCCCTTGCAGCCGCTGGCGATGGCCAATGACTTGCTGGCCAAGAAGGTCGACCTCGATCCCCAGCTGGCCCACGTGCATGGCGTGATCGGCCGTCAGGTGGCGCACATGGCGCGCCTGATCGACGACTTGCTCGACGCTTCGCGCGGCAGCAGCGGAAAGATCACCTTGCAGCTGGCACCCATTCTGCTGAGCGACATCCTTGCCGGCGCCATGGAAGTGGGCCAGACCAGCATCAGCCAGCGCCAGCAAGTGCTGAGCGTGAGCCTGCCGAGCGAACCGCTGGTGATCGAAGGGGACCTGGTGCGCCTGACGCAAGTGTTTGCCAACCTGCTCATCAATGCCAGCAAATTCACGCACGAGTTTGGCCATATCGATATCGTCGTCCGGCGTCACGATAATCTGGTGGAAATTGCCGTCAACGACGATGGCGCCGGTATCGCGCTCGATATCCAGCCCTTCATCTTCGACCTGTTTACCCAGGGCTTTCGTTCGCTGGAACGGGCGCAGGGTGGTCTGGGCATCGGCTTGTCGCTGGTGCGCATCATTACCCAGCTGCATGGCGGGACCGTGGATGTGTTCAGCGCCGGGGTCGGCTTCGGCAGCCAGTTTGTCTTGCAGCTGCCCTTGTCGTCGCTGGCGCCGCCATCGCCGGACTTGCATGTGGAACATGCGGCGCATGCCGCGCCGCGCCGCATATTGCTGATCGAGGATAATGCCGATGCGGCGGAAATGCTGGCGCTGCTGTTGACGCAGGACGGCCACCATGTCGACGTGCGCAATGACGGCCCCAGCGGCCTGCGCGCCGCGCTCGATGCGCCCTACGATGTGATCGTATGCGATATCGGCTTGCCGGGCATGGATGGCTTTCAGGTCATCAGTTCGGCGCGCGCGGCCCTGGCGGCGCCGCTGCCATGCTTTGTCGCCGCGTCCGGATACAGCCAGCTTGGGGAGTTCGACCGCGCCGGGCAGGCTGGGTTTGACCATTACCTGGTAAAACCCATCAATATCGACGCTTTGTCGAAAATAATCACGGCAAAGGCTCCCCGCTGACAGGCGAGGGAGTCCTGAGGCTTTTTTTAACATGGTCCATGCACCGAAACCGCAGAGAAAAGATCCGATTATGGCCACAGTCCATGAACAGCGGCAGCGCAGGATAGAACACGCGCTGTTACGCGACCCAGGTGCGGTGGTAGACGTCAGTATTCGCCTTTGGGAGCGGCTGGCCACTGAATTGAACCAGATCATTGGTGAGCGGGGGGTGGAGTCGATGTATGCCCGCAGCCTGCACCAGAGTCAGAAACAGTTCAGCTGGCTGACGCCCCATCCGCCGCAAGCGCTGGAAGCTGCCATGACCGCCTTGCGCGCCAGCTTGCAGGGACAGGCGGACACCGTCGCCTGCGCGGCAAGCACGGCGATGTTGATGCATTTCATCAATACCCTTAATTTACTAATTGGCGAACTCTTAACGAATAGCATCCTCCTCAAAGCCTGGGGTGATGACGTTGTGAATAATGCTGGAACGGAGCCGAACGAATGAACAAAGTCACCATCCACCGCCTGGCCACTGGCGTGCCAGGGCTGGACGAACTGCTGGGCGGCGGAATACCGGAATTTTCCTTCAACCTGGTGGCGGGCACGCCCGGCAGCGGCAAGACGACGCTGGCGCACCAGATCATGTTTTCTCTGGCCACACCGGAGCGCAAGGCGCTGTTTTTCACGGTCCTGGGCGAGCCACCGCTGAAGATGCTGCGCTATCAGCAGCAGTTCCCCTTCTTCGATGTGGAAAAGATCAACCAGTCGATCAAGTTCGTCAATCTGTCGGCTGACTTGCTGGAAGGCGATTTCGACCGCGTGCTGGCACGCATCGCCGAAGAAGTGGCAGCGTTCTCGCCCAGCCTCGTCTTCGTCGACTCCTTCCGCTCCGTGGTGCAGTCGGCCAAGGCCATGGATACGGGTGCCGCCGGCCTGCAGAATTTCGTGCAGCAGCTGGGCGCGCAAATGACCAGCTGGCTGGCGACGACCTTCCTGATCGGCGAATACCTGACGCCCGAGGCCGAATCGAGCGCCGTGTTCACGGTTGCCGACGGCATCCTGTGGCTGTCGCAGCTCGTGCACCGCGACGCCATGGTGCGCAAGATCCAGGTGGTCAAGATGCGCGGCCAGTCGCAAAGCCTGGGCGCGCATACCTTCCGCATCAATGACGATGGCGTGGAAATCTTTTCCCGCGCCGTGCTGAAGGCCAGCGGCATGGGCAAGGTCAGTATTTCCGGTAATGAGCGCCTGTCGCTGGGCGTGCCGGAACTCGACGCCATGATGGGGGGCGGCTTGCCGGCCGGCTATTCGCTGCTGCTGGTGGGGCCGTCCGGTTCCGGCAAGACCGTGCTGGCCACGCAATTTCTCGCCGAAGGCGTGCGCTGCGGCGAGCCCGGCGTGATCGCCGCCTTTGAGAAAAGTCCGAACCAGCTGCTCAGCCATCAGCTGAATGCCCTCGTCAGTTCCGGCCAGATCGGCGTGATCAACACGCGCACGCTCGACCTGTCGCTGGATGAAATCCTGCACGACCTGGTGAGCATGATCACGCGCATGAAGGCCAAGCGCGTGGTGATCGACTCGCTGTCCGGCTTTGAAATGGCGCTGGCCTCCATGTTCCGCGAGGATTTCCGCGAATCGCTGTATCGCCTGGTGGCGGCCTTGACGGACATGGGCGTGTCCGTGCTGATGACGGCCGAGCTGGAAGACCAGTACACGGTGCTGCGCTTCAGTTCGTATGGCAACGCCTTCCTGGCCGACGCCATCGTCATGCAGCGCTACATCGAGCTCGAAGGCCAGTTCAAGCGCGTCATATCGGTGGTGAAGGTGCGCGGTAGCGGCCACAGCAAGGATATCCGCTTCTACGATATCGATGCCGAGGGCTTGAAGATTGGCACCACCCTCAGCCAGTACCAGGGCATCCTGTCAGGCGAGCCTTACCGTGCTTAGGCATTGAGGCGTATGATGGAAGTGCGGCCATGCGGGAGGTGATGGCCGTGCGCACAGGGGGCCGATGCGTCTTCTGTGCTTCCGAGCCGATCAAGAGGAGATATGATGGACAAACCCGAATTCATCCTGGCCGCCAAGGCCATGGAAACCCTTGAGATGTATCAAACGTTTTACGGCCACTCCAGCGAATACCAGGCGCACCAGCAGGAAGTGCTGAAACTGCTGCGCCACAAGGGCGCCTCCCTGCTGGTGTCGGACCATGGCCCGGCGAAGTTCCTGCTGGCCTTTGCCGATGCGCTGGAAGCGGCCAGCTTGCCGGGCGAGTATGTGCCGCTCAGCCGCAGGTAGGGCGGGCCTGTCCCGGCAGGGGCGCCGGCAGAAGACGTCGTCTTCTGCCGGGATACCCGTCCCTAGACGCTGTTTGCACCTTCGTTCAGCGATACCCTGGGCAGGCGCACGGTAAACACCGTGCCGGATTCCAGGCTCGATTCGGCGCCGATGGTGCCGCCGTGCGCGCTGGCGATTTCACGCGCGATAAACAGGCCCAGGCCGATACTGGTGGCATTGGGCGCTTTGTGCTCGTCGGAAATGGCCAGCTGCACCAGCGGGTCGAAAATGCTCTTCAGCGAGGCTTCCGGGATCTGGCGGCCGAAATTCTTCACCTGCACCACGGCCGTATCGGCATCGCCGCGCGCCGTGATGGTCACGGGCTGGTCGTCGGTGCGGTATTGTGCAGCATTGTTGAGCAAATTCGAAAACAGCTGGGCCAGGCGGGCCGCATCGAAGTCGCCGATCATCTCACCCGTGGTACTCAGTTCAAACTTGCATTGCGGGTGAGCGGCCGAGGCATCCTCGACGGCCGTCTTGCAGATTTCCCCCAGGTCGCCCAAGGTAGGCGACATGGGCATGCGCCCCCCCAGTTGCGTCCTGGCGAATTCCAGCAAATCGTTCACCATGGTGGTCATGGCGGCCGCGCTGCGGGCGACCCGTGCACCGATCTGCACCGTGGAAGAAGCGCTCGCGCCCGGACGGCTCAGCAGCGCTCCCGCCATCGTCATCGTGCTTAGCGGACTGCGCAGATCGTGGCTGAGGATGGCGAGAAAGGTATTGCGGGTGCGGTCGCTCTGTTGCGAGTAGCGGATGGCCGATTCCTGCAGCGCCTGGTCTATCGCTTCATTGAAACGCAGGATGTCGTCCGTTGCCGTTTTCGACGCCACTGATACCTGTGCCATCCACAGCCGCAGAACGCTGGCCCGCACCGCGCGAAACTCCGCCGTCAGCTGCGGCAGCGTGAAGCCGATCTGTTGGCGCAGCGAGCCATGCGTGGCGGCCGCCGTTTCCTCGCCTTCTATTTCGGACACGCCCGTGGTCGACTTCTTTTTCCGCTGCGCCGCATTCTCGATGACATCCATGTCGCGCACGATGGTTTGCAGCATCTGCTTCGCATGATCGCGCAATTCCGCTTTCGAGATGGCGGCTCCGGGAATGGGCAGCGACCTGGCGAAAAGTTCCCACTCCTCCAGGATCTGCTCCAGATGGGAGGTAATAAAGCGCGATAGTTTCACGGTGGACCGATGCGTTGATGGAAGAGGAGCCAGTGTACGCCGTTGCGGCGAGGGATGGGGGATTGCGTTCCGGTGCCGAGTGTCATATGCGTATTGCCTTGCATCTTGCGGGGTCGGGCGGAAGATGGACATTCAAGGTCGCGCAACTGCATTGACTTGGTAATGCAATCGCATTACCATGCAAAGATTCCTCTTTTTTGACCGGAGCGCAGCATGTCCGCTAACCACGATATCGAATCCACGCTCACTGATCGTTACCAGACCACGGTGCCGGAAACCGTGCGTCGCGCCTTGCAGTTGGGCAAGCGGGACAAAATTCACTACTCCGTTCGCCCGAATGGCGAAGTGGTCATGACGCGCGCCGACTCCTCCGCAGGTAATGACCCGGTGCTGGGGCAATTCCTGGGTTTCCTGGCACGCGACCTCGCCAGCCATCCGGAGCGTCTTCTGGCCGTGGATGCTGCCCTCGTCCAGCGCCTGAGATCGCTGGTAGGTGATGTCGAAGTGGAGCTCGATGTTGCCTTGCCGGCGGACGATGAATGAGCACCGACAAGACTGCGCCGCTGGTCATTCATGGATGGACAGTCTTTGTCCATCCTCTATTCCTTGCACAGATCGAGGCGCTGGTGCTGCAGGTTGAATCGTTCAAGCAGAAGGATCCGGCCGGCTACGTGAAGAAGAACGCCAGCAAGCGGCTGGCGGCTATCACCAAGTTGGCGTTCGATGTCATTCCACAAGATCCCACACGCCCCGAGTATCGGCAAGGCGGTGCTCTCGGTGACGCTCATAAACACTGGTTCCGAGCCAAGTTCTTCCAGCAATACAGACTGTTTTTCCGCTATCACGCGGCTGCCAAGGTGCTCGTGTTTGCATGGGTTAACGATGACGATAGCAAGCGTGCCTATGAGAGCAGCGATGATGCTTACCGGATGTTCCGCAAGATGTTGGAGGGAGGGCATCCGCCGGATGATTGGGATCTGTTGCTTGCGGAGGCCAGGACTGAGGACGCGCGTCTGCGCAACCTGCTTGCTGGGACTGGTGAATAGGTATCACTGTTGCAGGCCTGGCTGGGCTGAGGTTTCGGCACGAAGGTGCTGATCAGCGTGCCTGAATGGCTTTTTTACCCTCTGCTCACGACCAGTCAAGGATAAGTGGTGTAGCAATGGCTGGCCTGGCCTGGCCAGGTCACCCCAGGCGAACTAGCAAATTGATCCTGCAATGCTTTTGCCGCTGCGCAGGTTAAAGCCGAAGTGGCATACATAGCCGTCGTGATCCAGGGTGCACGAGACGTTCTCCTTGTTGCGCTCTCGATACCCTTTCGCCAGACTGCAGCGCTCTTTCGAATCCGGAGCCATGGAGTCAAACATGTCTTTGGCAACTGCCCCCGTGACCATGAAAGAAATCTTGCGGTCATGTGGTGTAGGGGGCTGTTGCTCGCCTAATTCATTCGAATAGACGAGATAAGAACCCTTGAATGGCCTGTATTCGCCCCAGCCGCTGTTGCCACCGGCATATGCCAGTGAAAACAGGGTGACGGTGCCGAACGCCATGGCGCGCAGTTTTTTCATATCAGGCGCGCAGTTCCAGGTGAAAGTGATGGTCGTGATTTTTGAATGGCGTCACGAATGGAATGCCGGTATCGTTAAACAGCACCCTGCGCACACAGGCATGGGCGCGGAAAAGTGCGATGAGCTTTGCCGTCGCGGCTTGATCGTATTCTTTGTTGTACCAATATACGGGTATAGGCAGGCCATCTTTGCGCAGTGGACGAATGTCCACTTCCAGGCCGGATTTGTGCGTCGAATGTTGCCCATATGCGGTTCCGTTAGCCAGGCTAATGTTGCCGATGCCAAATTTCCGATGATCCGTCGCTTGCCATTCGCGCTCCACATACAGCAGTGCCATCATCATGTTCGGGTGCGCATATTGGCCCGCACCCCTGCCCGGGGTGCCATAGACGTAATATCCGGCATCTTCCGGAGCCTGGGGCAGGATGAAAAACCCGCGCTTATCCCTGGGCTGAACTTCAAGCATGGTCAACTCCGCTATTGGCAACGGTGGGGGAGCTCGCATTGTTTCGCATTCCTTTCCATATGGAATTGCGGTATCGCAAACTATGGCGCGCTGGAGCCAGGCGCGGTGGTACTACGAAGGTGCTGATCGCCGTGCCTGCATGGCGGGTTTGTCCGTTGCTCTCGGTGGCGCGTGCGCCAGTCTGATCTATGTACAATCGGCTACATACGGATCGACGTAGGCGTCGCGCTACTGTGCTTGCTGTTGGCGCATCAGGCCCGGGCCGTATGGGAATTAGTGCAGAAGAATTTCTCAGGCTCGTACGCGATTTATGGCGGTTATCTTGACGAAGCCGTCGCCCCGATTGCGGGCGATACCAAAGTCGCGTTTCGTTTGACGGGAGCCGCTGCTAAGGACATGTTTGAAGCCATCGGGCCGGATATGCGCGATGGCTGCCCCGATCCGCACATACGCATTCGCAATCGTGACATGCTGCTGTGCCGACACCGGCCAAAAGATGGTTACCGCTGTGATTTTGGTTTTGATTTGTCGACAGGGTTGAGTATAGCTGGAGCGGTGGGTGGGGTGGTGTGTGGGGAGTAGCTTGAGGCGGTATCTTTATTTGGCTTGAGCGGCTGATATTGCCGCTAGGAAAAACCGCCTGCGGCGCAAGAGCCAGTCAGAAGAATCGGAGAGGGTTGCGCTTGCAAGCGCAACCCGGTTTTGCGGCGCCGAGCTACGCTCGCCGAAGGCCCCGCAAAACCCCCGCGTCCGTACCGGACGCGGATGCGACGCCCGCGCTCTGCATGCATGGAATAAACAAAAAGGGCCTCCCCGCCAAAACGGGGAAGCCCTTTTATTTATTCAGTGGTGGAGACGGCGGGAATCGAACCCGCGTCCGCAAGCACTCCACAGACAGTTCTACATACTTAGCACTATCATTTAATTTAACTCAGCCAGCACGGATGTGCACGTTATGGGCAAGCGAGTTACCTATTATTTAGTCGGACGCTAAGTAACCCAGCATACGACGAGTCCCTGTAAATGACTCTAGAGCTTTTGACGGCCCACCCCAGGGACGAGGTGTTCTAGAGCTAACAGCGATTAAGCTGCCAGTGCGTACGAGTTATCGTTTGCAGTTAAGTTTTTTCAGGTTGTATTTACGAGGTAGCCCGCCCTCGGTATGCCCTGCGCTGCTTTGCAACCCACGTCGAAACCAGGTCGTCCCCACAGAACCTTCATTGTAGCGCAATCCGCCCACTCTTGCATGATGCATTCGCGGTAAGGAACGAGGCATCCTCGAATCGCTTGAACCGGACGAACCGGAGGGGCTTGCGCTGGCAGGCGCAGGCCGGTTGTGCGGCGTCGGGCCGTACCCGCCGCAGTCCGGCACAACCCCCGCATCCGCAAGCACTCCGCAGACCGTTGTACCACCCCCAAAGCAAGTGCCGGGTCAGAACCCAGGTTGCCGCTGTTAGCCGAAACGGGTGTGTGTGGCATGTTTGAGTTCCCAAAAACATGCCTCAAGCCGCCAGCTGCCGCTCCTGCGCCGCCTTCACCACGCCAGTCACCAGATCGAGCAAGGCCAGCGGCGTGTCGAGCAAATGGTCGGCGTTCCAGTGCTGCGGTTCGACGGGGCCGCAGTAGCCCCAGGCGCAGGCCACCGTGCGCATGCCGGCGGCGCGGCCGGCCTGGATGTCGCGCAGGTCGTCGCCCACGTACCAGCAGTCTTGCGGCGCCAGGTCCAGGCGGCGCGCCGCTTCCAGCAGGGGGGCGGGGTGCGGTTTCGGGTGCGCCATGGTGTCGCCCGAGATCACGCAGCCGGCGGCGCCCAGGCCGATCTGGCCGACCAGCGGGTCGGTGAAGCGGGCGGCCTTGTTGGTGACCACGCCCCAGGCCAGGCCCAGGGCGCTCAAGCCTTCCAGCATGGCGGGGATGCCGTCGAACAGACGGCTTTCCACGGCCAGGGCCGCTTCGTAATTGTTCAGGAAGCCGTCTTTCAAGGCTTCGTAGCCGCTTTCGCCCGGGCCGATGCCGTACGATGCGCCTATCATGCCGCGCGCGCCGGCCGAGGCCGTGGGGCGCAGGATGTCATACGGAGTCGGCGCCAGGCCGGCGCGCGCGCGCAGCAGGTTGATGGCCGCCGCCAGATCGGGCGCGGTGTCGGCCAGGGTGCCGTCGAGGTCGAACAGGATGGCGCGCGGGGCTGGCAGATGGTCTGTGATCATGGCGGGCAAAGTGTGTCAAGTAGGAATGAAAAATGGCGGCCGCAGCCGCCTTGTATTGTGCGTGATGGTTACAGCGGCCGGGTGCAAGCCACCAGGTAATTGACGCTGGTATCGCTATTAAGTGAGTAAATCTTGGTCAGCGGATTGTAGCCCATGCCGCGCATGCTGTGGATGTCCAGGCCGGCGCTGCGCAGGTATTGCGACAGTTCGGCCGGGGTGATGAATTTGTCATAGTCGTGCGTGCCTTTCGGCAGCAGACGCAACAGATATTCGGCACCCAGGATGGCGAACAGATACGCTTTCGGGTTGCGGTTCAGGGTCGACAGGAAGACGTGGCCGCCCGGTTTGACCAGCGCGGCGCAAGCCTTGACGATGGCGGCGGGGTCCGGCACGTGCTCGAGCATTTCCATGCAGGTCACGACGTCGTACTGGCCCGGCTCTTCCGCGGCCATGGCTTCGGCGGCGATCAGCTTGTAGCGTACCTTGGCGCCCGATTCCAGACTGTGCAGGTCGGCCACTTTCAGGGCCTTGTCGGACAGGTCGATGCCCGTCACGTCGGCGCCCTTGCGGGCCATCGATTCGGCCAGGATGCCGCCGCCGCAGCCGATGTCGATCACGCGCTTGCCGGCCAGCGGCACTTTCGCATTGATCCATTCCAGGCGCAGGGGGTTAATTTCGTGCAGGGGACGAAACTCGGAAGTGGGGTCCCACCAGCGGTGGGCCAGCTCACTGAATTTTTGGATTTCGAGAGGGTCGGCGTTCATAGGTCGAATAATAGCGGCAATTTTACAATTGGGCAGCCACGGACGAAAAAAAACCCCGCCGTGGCGGGGTTTTTCATGCTGTTCTTGACTTGCGCGATGACTTGCGGCAAGTCCAGGGGTTCAGCTATTACTTGTTGCGGGTACCAACAACTTCGATTTCCACGCGACGGTTTTTCGCACGGCCTTCGGCAGTTTTGTTATCAGCAACAGGTTGTTTCTCGCCTTTGCCTTCGGTGTACACGCGGTTGCTTTCAACGCCTTTGGTGACCAGGTAGGCTTTGACAGCATCAGCACGACGTACCGACAGTTTTTGGTTGTAAGCATCGGTGCCGACGGAGTCGGTGTGACCCACAGCGATGATGACTTCCAGGTTGATGCCGCCCAGTTGTGCGGTCAGCTCGTCCAGCTTGGCTTTGCCTTCTGGCTTCAGCGTAGCTTTGTCGAAATCGAAGAATGCATCAGCGGCGAAGCTGACTTTTTCCGAGGTAGGAGCAACGACGACTGGCACTGGCACGACTGGTGCTGGTGCTGGTGCAGGTACGACTGGCGCTGGAGGAGCTACGCATTTGCCGTCTTGCAGGGTTTCTGGCTCTACGCACAGTGGCACGTCGCAACCTGGCACTGCGTCAGCAGGTGTCCAGTAGCCGGTGCGCCAGCACAGGCCGAATGGGTCACGCACGATCACGCCGCGGGCATCTTGCACATAAGCGCTTTTTGGGCTTGGTGCTTTGATGTCAGTGGTAACTGGCGCGAATGGTGGGGAGGTTGGGGTTTGGGCCGAAGCCGAGCCAGCAATCACTGCGGATGCAGCGAAAAACAGCGTTACAAATTTATTCATTCTTTTTTCCTTTCGGGGGGTGATATCCGCAGAACAACACTGCGCTACTGGTGCTACGTGCCAAGATTTTATCATGTAGACCATATGCGCTCGTTTCAGATTGCGAAACTAGCAATTAACTTCCCAGTCATTTTGCCACACGCATCAGGGGCACACGACCGTGGTTAAATCAAAGCTTGCCCGATTTTAGACCGTGCGTTGTTTTTGCGCAACGAAAATGCCCGTTTGTAACGCATCTGTAACAATTGATCGCTTTTCTTGCCACTTTTAAGGGCAGGTCTCTTGAACTGACATTGCCATTGTGCATTATCGACAGGACAACATGCACGGCCCCGGTGCAAACGGCCAATGTTGCTGGTATGGCCAATTTGTACAGGTAGCTGGGCGCGCATGCTAAAATCGTGCGCTTGACTGTTAAGAGTGCCGGGCAAATGCCCACGGCGGCACTGCATGGCCGGCACGTACCCTTGCGGTACCCGTACTGGCCTTGCCGCCAGCCCGCCGATTTGTTTTGGCACTCTGCGACATGGAAGCCGGGCCACGCCAGCAGTGCGCGGCGCGGCGTCCACGACGACAGCCACCCAGGATATGCAGTATTGCGTCATACATTGCGTAACAGATAAGTTAACCACAGCCTGAGATCAGTCGAACCGCCAATGGATCAATTCGCAAAAGAAACAATTCCTATTTCCCTCGAAGAAGAGATGCGCAAGAGCTACCTCGATTACGCCATGAGCGTGATCGTCGGTCGCGCCTTGCCCGATGCGCGCGATGGCTTGAAGCCGGTGCATCGCCGCGTCTTGTTCGCGATGCATGAAATGAATAACGTGTGGAACCGCCCTTACGTCAAGTGCGCCCGCGTGGTCGGCGAAACCATGGGTAAATACCATCCCCACGGCGATGCCTCGATCTACGACACCTTGGTGCGCATGGCGCAAGATTTCTCGCTGCGCTACATGCTCGTCGATGGCCAGGGCAACTTCGGTTCCGTCGACGGCGACGGCGCCGCAGCGATGCGTTACACCGAGTGCCGCCTCGACAAGATCGCCGGCGAGCTGCTGGCCGATATCGACAAGGACACCGTCGACTTCCAGCCCAACTACGATGGCAAGGAAAAGGAACCGACGGTCTTGCCGACGCGTATCCCGAACCTGCTGATCAATGGCTCGTCCGGTATCGCCGTCGGCATGGCGACGAACATTCCGCCGCACAACATCACCGAGGTCATCGACGGCGCGCTGCACGTGCTGCGCAACCCCGATTGCACGATCGATGAATTGATCGAGCTGATCCCGGCGCCGGACTTCCCGACGGCCGGCATCATCTACGGCGTATCCGGCGTGCGCGACGGCTACCGCACGGGCCGCGGCCGCGTCGTCATGCGCGCCAAGACCCACTTCGAGGAATACGGCAAGGATGGCGGCCGCATCGCCATCATCGTCGACGAGCTGCCATTCCAGGTCAACAAGAAATCCTTGCTGGAACGCATCGCTGAAAACGTGCGCGACAAGAAGCTCGACGGCATTTCCGACATCCGCGACGAATCCGACAAGTCGGGCATGCGCGTGGTGATCGAGCTGAAACGGGGCGAAGTGCCGGAAGTGGTGCTGAACAACCTGTACAAGCAGACCCAGTTGCAAGACACCTTCGGCATGAACATGGTGGCCCTGGTCGATGGACAGCCGAAGCTGCTGAACCTCAAGCAGATGCTGCAATGCTTCCTGTCGCACCGTCGCGAAGTGGTGACGCGCCGTACCGTGTTCGAACTGCGCAAGGCGCGCGAACGCGGTCACGTGCTCGAAGGCCTGGCTGTCGCGCTGGCCAATATCGATGACTTCATCGCCATCATCAAGGCCGCGCCGACGCCGCCGATCGCCAAGGTCGAGCTGATGGCCAAGGCCTGGGATTCGTCCGTCGTGCGCGAAATGCTGGCCCGTACGGGCGACGGCACGACGCCGGGCGGCATCGATGCCTACCGTCCGGAAAACCTGCCGAAGCACTACGGCATGCAGACGGATGGCTTGTACAAGCTGTCGGACGACCAGGCGCAGGAAATTCTGCAGATGCGCCTGCAGCGCCTGACCGGCCTGGAGCAGGACAAGATCGTCAACGAGTACAAGGACGTGATGGAACATATCGCCGACTTGCTCGACATCCTGGCCAAGCCGGAACGCGTCACCGTCATCATCACCGATGAAATGACGGCGGCGAAGAACGAATACGGCGCCGGCAACAAGGACGTGCGCCGCTCGCAGATCGAGCTGAACGCCACCGACCTGGAAACGGAAGACCTGATCACGCCGCAGGACATGGTCGTGACCCTGTCGCACACCGGTTACATGAAGGCCCAGCCGATCACCGAATACCGCGCGCAGAAGCGCGGCGGCCGCGGCAAGCAGGCGATGGCGACGAAAGAGGAAGACTGGATCGACCAGCTGTTCATCGCCAATACGCACGACTACATCCTGTGCTTCTCGGACCGTGGCCGCATGTACTGGCTGAAGGTGTGGGAAGTGCCGCAAGGTTCGCGCAATTCGCGCGGCAAGCCGATCGTCAATATGTTCCCGCTGCAGGACAACGAAAAGATCACCGTGATCCTGCCGCTGTCGGGCGAGAACCGCACGTTCCCGGAAGACCATTACGTCTTCATGTCGACCAGCCTCGGTACCGTCAAGAAAACGCCGCTGAAGGACTTCAGCAATCCACGCAAGGCCGGCATCATCGCGGTCGACCTGGACGACGGCGACTTCCTGATCGGCGCGGCGCTGACCGACGGCCAGCACGACGTGATGCTGTTCTCCGATTCGGGCAAGGCAGTGCGCTTCGACGAAAACGATGTGCGTCCGATGGGCCGCACGGCGCGCGGCGTGCGCGGCATGAACCTGGAAGAAGGCCAGCACGTGATCGCCCTGCTGGTGGCCGAGAACGAGCAGCAGTCGGTGCTGACGGCCACGGAAAACGGTTACGGCAAGCGTACGCCGATCACCGAGTACACGCGCCATGGCCGTGGCACGAAGGGCATGATCGCCATCCAGACCAGCGAGCGCAACGGTAAAGTGGTTGCCGCGACCCTGGTCGATGCCAGCGATGAAATCATGCTGATCACCACAGGTGGCGTGCTGATTCGCACCCGCGTGTCGGAAATCCGTGAGATGGGCCGCGCGACGCAGGGCGTGACCCTGATCGCCGTGGAAGACGGCACCAAGCTGTCCGGCCTGCAGCGCGTGGTGGAAACGGATATCGACGAAGTCGAGCTGACGACGGAGGCCGATGCCGCGCCTGCGCCGGCAACGGCCGAACCAGCCGATCCTGTCGACCCGGCCCAGCCGGAGTAAGATGATTGGGGCTCTTTCGGGAGCCCCAATTGCTATTGGCGTGCCTTTTCGCGGTGCCGCCAGCAGATTTTCGTAGGTCGGCTTAGCCCGTCGGGCGTAAGCCGACATGCATCCGGCAGTGCCCTTTTACCAGTCATTCAACATCCCGCATGCCATGAGAAAAATCGTTGCCACCTTCTTCGCCGCGTTTTCGCTGGCCTTCCTCGCGAGCCTGCCGGCCCTGGCCCAGAACGCGCAAGCGACACCCGCGCGCCAGGCCGCGCCCAGCCCCGCCATGAAAGTGGCCGTGCGGCGCATGCTCGACGCGATGCAGTTCCCGCAACTGACGCGCAGCATCTTCGACCAGATGCTGCAATCGGTGCCCGCCATGATCCGCCAGTCGGCGCAGCAGCAAATCAACAGCAATCCGAAGCTGGACGAGCAGCGCAAGGCGCGCGCGCTGGCCAGCGCCGAGGAAGAAATCCCGCTGGCCATCGCCACCCTGACGCAGGTACTGGCCGACCCGACCCTGATCGACGAACTGGGCGACGAAATGGTGCCCCTGTATGCGCGTTTTTACACGGTGCCGGAAGTCGAGCAGCTGACGGCCTTCTACAAGACGCCGCTGGGCCGCAAGATGCTGGCCACCATGCCGCAACTGTCGGCCGAATCGATGGCCATCAGCCAGCGCGTGCTGATCCCCCGCGTGAACGCCGTGCTTGATCAGGTCATGCGGGCGGCCACGCAGTCGCCCCAATAATTTCATTTTACTAAGGACCGTATCGTGACCCATATCTACAACTTCTCCGCCGGCCCCGCCGTCCTGCCCAAGGAAGTGCTGGCGCAAGCGGCCGCCGAGATGCAGGACTGGCACGGCAGCGGCATGTCGGTGATGGAAATGAGCCACCGTGGTCCCGAATTCATTTCCATCTACAAGCAGGCCGTGGCCGACCTGCGCGAGCTGCTGGCCGTGCCCGAGAACTATAAAATCCTGTTCCTGCAAGGCGGCGGCCTGGGAGAAAACGCCATCATCCCGATGAACCTGGCGGGCCTGGCGGCGCAGCAGCCGGCCACCGTGGACTTCGTGCACACGGGTTCGTGGTCGGGCAAGTCGATCCAGGAAGCGGCCAAGTATGTCAACGTCAACGTGGCCGCGTCGTCCAAGGCCGCCCGTTTCACGGGCGTGCCGCCCGTCGCCGAATGGCAGCTGACGCCGGGCGCCGCCTACCTGCACATCTGCACCAATGAAACCATCGACGGCGTGGAATTCCAGCAGGCGCCGAACGTGCCGGCAGGGACCACTATCGTGGCCGACATGTCGTCGCACATTTTGTCGCGTGTTATTGATGTATCGCAATATGGCGTCATCTTTGGCGGCGCGCAGAAAAATATCGGCCCGGCCGGCCTGACCCTGGTCATCGTGCGCGAAGACTTGCTGGGCAAGGCGCTGCCGATCTGCCCGTCGGCCTTCGACTGGAGCATCGTGGCCGAACATGAGTCGATGTACAACACGCCGCCTACCTACGGCATCTATATCGCCGGCCTGGTTTTCCAGTGGCTCAAACGCCAGGGTGGCGTTGCAGCCATGGAACAGCGTAATATTGAGAAAGCGGCGCTGCTGTACGCGGCGCTCGACGTGGACGACTTCTACCAGAACCGGGTCGATCCCGCATACCGCTCGCGCATGACCATCCCGTTCTATCTGTGCGATGAAAGTCTGAACGACGCATTCCTGGCCGGCGCCAAGCAGCGCGGCCTGCTGCAACTGAAGGGCCACAAGTCCGTCGGCGGCATGCGTGCATCGATCTATAACGCGATGTCGATCGAGGGCGTGCAAGCCTTAGTGAACTATCTGAACGAGTTTGCCGGACGCTGAGTCGCCTAGACGACCGCGCCGGCCCGCCGCCGGCGCAGGCCGCGCGGCCATGATTGAAGTACAGCTGACGAAACAAACCAACCATGACCGATAAATTGAAACCGCTGCGCGAACAGATCGATGCGATCGACGCGCAAATCCTCGAACTGCTGAACCGCCGCGCGCAAATCGCCCAGCAAGTGGGCCACGTGAAGGCCGAAACGCAGGCGCCCGTGTTCCGCCCCGAGCGCGAGGCGCAGGTGCTGCGCGGCGTGGCCGAACGCAATCCCGGCCCCATGGGTGACCGCGAAGTGCAGACCATCTTCCGCGAAATCATGTCGTCCTGCCGCTCGCTGGAAAAGCGGGTCACCGTGGCGTACCTTGGTCCGGCCGGCACTTTCAGCGAACAGGCCGTGTACCAGCAGTTCGGCAGCGCCGTGGAAGGCTTGCCATGCGCGTCCATCGACGAAGTATTCCGTTCCGCCGAGGCGGGAACGGCGGATTTCGGCGTGGTGCCGATCGAAAATTCCTCGGAAGGCGCCGTCAACCGCACCCTGGACATGATGCTGCAGACGAGCCTCATCATCAGCGGCGAGGTGGCGATCGCCGTGCACCACAGCCTGATGACGAAGAGCGGCAACATGGATGGCGTCACCGCCATCTGCGCCCATTCGCAGGCGCTGGCGCAGTGCCAGGTCTGGCTGAACCAGAATTACCCGCACATCGCGCGCCACGCCGTGGCCTCGAACGCCGAGGCGGCCCGCATGGCCGGCGAAGACGGCACGGTGGCGGCGATTGCCAGCGAACTGGCGGGCGCGCAGTACAAGCTGGGCGTGGTCAAGGGCCATATCCAGGACGATCCGCACAACCGCACGCGCTTTGCCGTCGTGGGCACCCTGCAGACGGCGCCGTCGGGCAAGGACCAGACGTCGCTGGTGCTGGCCGTGCCGAACAAGGCGGGCGCCGTGTACCAGCTGCTGGCGCCCCTGGCCAGGCACGGCGTGTCGATGACGCGCTTCGAGTCGCGCCCGGCGCGCATGGGCAGCTGGGAGTATTATTTCTATGTCGATGTGGAGGGCCACGTGCACGACGCGGCCGTCGCCCAGGCGCTGGCCGAGCTGCAGAGCAATGCGGCGTTTTTCAAGGTGCTGGGGTCGTATCCGGTCAGTCTGTGACTTCGTTGACTGGTGTCGGATTACGCTGCGCTAATCCGACCTACGGTAAGCTGTAGGTTGGGTTAGCGCAGCGTAACCCAACAAACAACCACGGTAAGCCGTAGCTTGGGTTAGCGCAGCGTAACCCAGCAACAGCCACCAGCCTAATCATTCACCAACTTTTAAAGAACACCATGTCTAAAAATATCGGTCCAGAATACGTCCGCGCCATCGCCCCTTACCAGAGCGGCAAACCGATCGCGGAAGTCGCGCGCGAATTCGGCCTCGACGAGGCAGCCATCGTCAAGCTGGCGTCGAATGAAAACCCGTACGGCATGCCGGAATCGGCCAAGCAGGCGATGATCGCCGCCATCGATGACCTGGGCCGCTACCCGGACGCCAACGGCTTTGACTTGAAAGCCGTGCTGTCGAAGCGCTATGACGTGCCGGCCGACTGGATCACCCTGGGCAATGGCAGCAACGACATCCTGGAAATCGCCGCGCACGCCTTCGTGCAGCATGGCGAATCCGTCGTGTACTCGCAGTATTCGTTCGCCGTGTACGCGCTGGCCACGCAAGGCATGGGCGCGCGCCACATCGTCGTCCCGGCGCAAGCCTATGGCCATGACCTGGACGCCATGGCGGCGGCGATTGCCGACGACACGCGTCTGGTTTTCATCGCCAACCCGAACAACCCGACCGGCACCTTCCTGTCGGCCGCGCAGCTCGAAGCCTTCCTGCAAAAAGTGCCGGCGCATGTCGTCGTCGTGCTCGACGAAGCCTACAACGAATTCCTGTCGGCCGACGACCAGTACGAGTCGACGGCCTGGGTGCGCCAGTATCCGAACCTGGTGGTGTCGCGCACGCTGTCGAAGGCTTACGGCCTGGCCGGCTTGCGCATCGGCTTTGCCATCGCCCAGCCGGTGCTGACGGACCTGATGAACCGCATCCGTCAGCCGTTCAACGTCAACTCGCTGGCGCAGGCCGCCGCGATTGCCGCCCTGAACGACAAGGCCTTCCTCGAGCAAAGCGCGCGCAACAACGCGGCCGGCTACCAGCAATTCACGCAAGCGTTTGATGCCCTGGGCCTGGAATACGTGCCGTCGCACGGCAATTTCGTGCTGGTGAAGGTGGGCGACGATGATGACGCGGGTGCGCGCGTGAACCTGGCGCTGCTCAAGCAGGGCGTGATCGTTCGTCCGGTCGGCAGCTATGGCTTGCCGCAATGGCTGCGCATTTCCATCGGCCTGCCGCAGGAAAACGCCATCCTCATCGCCGCACTGACGAAAGCGCTGGCCTGACGATATGACGACGCCTGCATTGAACAAGGTAGTGATCTTTGGCGTGGGCCTGATTGGCGGTTCGTTCGCGCGCGCCTTGAAACATGCGGGCGCGGTCGGCGCGGTGGTCGGCATGGGCCGCTCGCCGGCCTCGATGGCGCGTGCTTTGGAGCTGGGCATCATCGACGCGATCGGCGGCGACATGGCTGCTGCCTTGCTTGGCGCCGACCTGGTGCTGCTGGCCGCGCCAGTGGCGCAGACGGGCGCCATCCTGGCGTCCATCGCGCCGCACCTGCAGCCCGGCACCATCGTCACCGATGCGGGCAGCACGAAGAGCGACGTGGTGGCGGCCGCGCGCGCGGCGCTCGGCGGAAAAGTCGGGCAATTCGTGCCCGGCCACCCGATCGCGGGACGCGAGACGAACGGCCCCGACGCGGCCATCATCGATCTGTATCAAGGCAAGAAAGTGGTGCTCACGCCGCTGGCGGAAAACGCCGCGGCCGATGTGGAGCGCGTGGCGGCCGCGTGGCGCGCCTGCGGCGCCATCCTGCATACCTTGAGCCCCGAAGAACATGACAAGGTGTTTGCCGCCGTCAGCCATCTGCCGCATCTGCTGGCTTTTGCGCTGGTCGACGACATCGCCAACAAACCGCACGCGGGCCTGCTGTTCCAATACGCGGCCAGCGGCTTTCGCGACTTTACGCGCATTGCCGGCTCATCGCCGGAAATGTGGCGCGACATCAGCCTGGCCAACCAGCCGGCGCTGCTGCATGAACTGGACGCCTACCTGGCGCAGTTGACGACCTTGCGCGCCCACCTGGCCGCGCACGACGGCGCCGCCATCGAGGGCGTGTACGCGAACGCCCAGCACGCGCGCCAGCAATGGATCGAGGCGATCGAAACGGCGGAAATACCGGCCGCGCCCACACGATAAATACTCAAGGATTCCAGCATGACCCAGACCAAGCACTACCCCCACCATATCGATCTGAAGCCGGTGATGCACGCCGAAGGCACGGTGCGTTTGCCCGGTTCGAAAAGCATTTCCAACCGCGTGCTGCTGCTGGCCGCGCTGGCCAAGGGCACAACGAAGATCATCGACCTGCTCGCCTCCGACGACACCTTTGTCATGCTGACTGCCCTGACGTCGCTGGGCGTCAAATGGACGCAGGATGAACTGACGGGCGACCCGGCCACGGTGCACCAGGTGCACCACGTGGAAGGCTGCGGCGGCGTGTTCCCGCACCATGAGGCGGACCTGTTCATGGGCAATGCCGGCACGGCCATCCGCCCGCTGACGGCGGCGCTGGCCGTGATCGGCGGCGACTACACCCTGCATGGCGTGTCGCGCATGCACGAGCGCCCCATCGGCGACCTGGTCGACGCGCTGAACGCCGTCGGCACGCAGATCGAATACACGGGCGAGCAGGGCTTCCCGCCGCTGCGCATCCGCCGCGGCCACATCCACGCGCAACGCATCGCCGTGCGCGGCAACGTGTCGAGCCAGTTCCTGACGGCCCTCCTGATGGTGGCGCCGCTGATGGCGCGCGACCATGCTGTCACCATTGATGTCACGGGCGAGCTGATCTCGAAGCCGTACATCGAAATCACCCTGAACCTGATGCGCCGCTTCGGCGTGACCGTCGAGCATGACGGCTGGCAGTCGTTCACCGTGCAGCCGGGCCAGCAGTATCAAAGCCCGGGCACGATCCACGTCGAAGGCGATGCCTCGTCGGCGTCGTATTTCCTTGCGGCCGGCGCCATCGGCGGCGGTCCCGTGCGCGTGGAAGGCGTGGGGCGCGACAGCATCCAGGGCGACGTGCGCTTCGTCGAAGCCTTGCAGCAGATGGGCGCGACCATCACCATGGGCGAGAACTGGATCGAGGCGCGCTCGAACGGCGTCTTGACGGCCGTCGACATGGATTTCAACCATATTCCCGACGCGGCCATGACGATCGCCGTGGCGGCCCTGTACGCGGACGGCACCTCGACCTTGCGCAATATCGCCAGCTGGCGGGTCAAGGAAACGGACCGCCTGACCGCCATGGCGACGGAATTGCGCAAGCTGGGCGCGGAAGTGGAAGAGGGCGCCGATTACCTGCGCGTGACGCCGCCGGCCGAAATCCAGGCAGCGACCATCGACACCTATGACGACCACCGCATGGCCATGTGCTTCTCGCTGGCCTCGCTGGACGGCGCCGCGCGTCGCGGCAACGAGATGCGCATCAACGACCCGAAATGCGTGGCCAAGACCTTCCCCGAGTACTTCGCCGCGTTCGCGGGGATAGCCAAAGATACCTTGATTTAATTGATTGTTTAATACTATGCCGACCTCCAACATCCCAGTCATCGCCATCGACGGCCCCACCGCTTCCGGCAAGGGCACGGTGGCGCACCGCGTGGCCGACAAGCTGGGCTTTCATTACCTGGACTCGGGCGCGCTGTACCGCCTGACGGCCTTGAGCGCGCTGCGCCGCGGCACGGACTTGCGCGACGAGCACGCGCTGGCCAAGCTGGCCGAGCACTTGCCTTGCCACTTCGCCAATGGCGAAATCCTGCTGGCGCAGGAAAACGTCACCGAGCAGATCCGTGCCGAAGAGGTGGGCAATACGGCGTCGAAAATTGCCGTGTTGCCAACAGTGCGCCATGCCCTGGTCAGCTTGCAGCTGGGCTTTCGCAAGACGCCGGGCCTCGTGGCCGACGGGCGCGACATGGGCACGGTGATCTTCCCGCACGCCCAATTGAAGGTGTTCCTCACGGCCAGCGTCGAGGCGCGCGCGCAACGGCGCTACAAGCAATTGATAGACAAGGGTTTTTCTGCTAATATGGAAGACCTTCTGATGGATTTGCAGGCGCGGGACGAACGTGATACTCACCGTGCGATTGCGCCGCTGGTCCCCGCGGAAGGGGCGCATGTCCTCGATACGTCGGAAATGACGGCTGATGAAGCCGTTGAAACTGTGTTGAAATGGTATGCCGAAGTTGCAAAATAAGCAGCAAAATGGCGTGTGTTGATGTGTAGTGCGCGCTATGTGGTGCCCGTTGACGGCTCCTGGCCTGTCCGGGTGTGTCAAAAACCTAACCCAGTTTAAGTCGCATCGTGCGATCTCTGCTGGATAACCTGTGTGAACCCTATGTCTACTGTTACAACTAACGAATCTACCGGTATGGAAAGTTTTGCTGCGCTCTTCGAGGAATCGTTGTCGCGTCAAGATATGCGCTCCGGCGAAGTTATTTCCGCTGAAGTCGTGCGCCTCGACCACAATTTCGTGATCGTGAACGCTGGCCTCAAATCCGAAGCATTCATCCCTGTCGAAGAATTCAAGAACGACCACGGCGAACTGGAAGTCAAAGTTGGTGACTTCGTTTCCGTGGCGATCGAATCGCTGGAAAACGGTTTCGGCGATACCATCCTGTCGCGCGATAAAGCCAAGCGTCTGGCTTCGTGGCTGGCTCTGGAAAAAGCGATGGAATCGGGCGAAATCGTCGTCGGTACCGTCAATGGCAAAGTCAAAGGCGGTCTGACCGTGTTGACCAACGGCATCCGCGCATTCCTGCCGGGCTCGCTGGTTGATACCCGTCCTGTCAAAGACACCACCCCATTCGAAGGCAAGACCCTCGAATTCAAGGTCATCAAACTGGACCGCAAGCG
This sequence comes from Janthinobacterium glycogeni, assembly GCF_051380725.1. Lineage (NCBI taxonomy): Bacteria > Pseudomonadati > Pseudomonadota > Betaproteobacteria > Burkholderiales > Oxalobacteraceae > Janthinobacterium > Janthinobacterium glycogeni. The sequence continues at coordinate 416,542 of NZ_JBNYXP010000005.1, forward strand.
TAACAACGTGGTTCTGTCCCGCCGCGCCGTCATCGAAGCTTCGATGGGCGAAGAGCGTCAGAAACTGATGGAAACGCTGAAAGAAGGCACGGTCGTGACCGGCGTCGTCAAAAATATCACCGACTACGGCGCGTTCGTGGATCTGGGCGGTATCGATGGCCTGCTGCACATCACCGACCTGGCATGGCGCCGTGTACGTCACCCGTCGGAAGTACTGACGGTTGGCCAGGAAATCACCGCCAAAGTCCTGAAATACGATCAAGAGAAAAACCGTGTTTCGCTGGGCGTGAAACAACTGGGCGACGATCCTTGGACCGGTCTGTCCCGTCGTTACCCACAAAGCACCCGTCTGTTCGGTAAAGTAACGAACCTGACCGACTACGGCGCGTTCGTGGAAGTGGAACAGGGTATCGAAGGTCTGGTACACGTTTCCGAAATGGACTGGACGAACAAAAACGTTGCTCCTAACAAAGTTGTCCAACTGGGCGACGAAGTAGAAGTGATGGTTCTGGAAATCGACGAAGAGCGTCGTCGTATTTCGCTGGGCATGAAACAGTGCAAAGCCAACCCATGGGACGACTTCGGTGTTACCCATAAGAAAGGTGACAAAGTCCGCGGCGCGATCAAATCGATCACCGACTTCGGCGTGTTCATCGGCCTGGCCGGCAACATCGACGGTCTGGTGCACCTGTCCGACCTGTCCTGGACCGAAACCGGCGAAGAAGCCGTGCGTCGCTTCAAGAAAGGTGACGAACTGGAAGCCATCGTTCTGGCCATCGACGTTGAGCGCGAGCGCGTTTCCCTGGGCGTCAAGCAACTGGAAGGTGACCCATTCAACAACTTCGCAGCCATGAACGACAAAGGCTCGCTGGTAACCGGTACCGTTAAATCGGTTGAGCCTAAAGGCGCCGTGATCCAACTGTCCGAAGAAGTTGAAGGCTACCTGCGCGCTTCCGAAATCTCGCGCGACCGCGTTGAAGATGCTGGTACGCACCTGAAAGTCGGCGATACCGTCGAAGCCATGGTGTTGAACATCGACCGCAAAGCCCGTGGTATCCAACTGTCGATCAAAGCGAAAGACAACGTTGAAACCCAGGAAGCCATGCAGAAGATGGCAGCGACCGACAACAACGCAGCTTCGGGCACCACCAGCCTGGGCGCCTTGTTGAAAGCTAAGTTCGATAACAAGAACTAAGACTGCGGATACGGCAGATGACAAAGTCCGAGCTGATCAACCGCCTCGCTGAGCGTTATTCTCAGCTGGTGGCGAAGGATGCGGAGTATGCCGTCAAGACCATTCTCGATGCGATGACCAACGCCCTGGCGACCGGTCAACGTATCGAGATCCGCGGTTTTGGCAGTTTTGCCCTGAACAGCAGGCCTCCGCGCATCGGCCGCAACCCGAAGTCCGGCGACAAGGTGATGGTTCCTGAAAAACGGGTACCCCACTTCAAACCGGGCAAACAGTTGCGCGAGCGGGTGGACGCGATGGTCGGGCAACCGATTATCGAGGATTAATCGTCTGCTGGAAGGCGACATAAAGAGCGGCGTCCTTGGATGCCGCTTTTTTTTGTTAATATGCTGAGAATACCTGACATAAGCTACTGCGCGTCGCGCTTTGCGGCCTGCGATGCTCACCGTACTTCAGTACGGTTGCGCTTCTCGGACCAAAGGGGGCGCCGAGCCTCACTGACGCTCGCTACGCTTCTGCCAGGCATTCCAAGGTTGTGCCATACGGCATTTTTTGTACTTTCTGGGCGTATCGATGAAAATCATCTCCACCATCGTTGGCTGTGTTCTCTTCGTCCTGTTCTTCAGTTTTGCGCTGAAGAATGCGCAGGTTGTCGACCTGCATGTTTTCCTCAATTATGAAATTCGCGGCCCCCTGGTCCTGATGCTGCTGGGCTTTTTTGTCGCTGGCGCCAGCCTGGGCGTATTGGCGCTGACACCGACCGTGTTCCGTCACCGCCGCGAAGCGAACAAGCAAAAAACCACCATTGCCGCGCTGCAGACCGTTGGCGTGGCCAGCAATGTCCAGCCGCAACCGGACAGCGTGAGCGCGCAGTAAGCGGCGCCGTCGCTCCTATCTCTCTTACTCGAATAAAAACAATCGCATGGATTTTGAACTCTGGTGGCTCTTGGGTATCCCGATGTTTTTCGCGCTGGGCTGGATCGCCGCGCGCGTGGACATTCATCAACTGGTGTCCGAATCGCGCAGCCTGCCGCGCAATTACTTCAAGGGCTTGAATTTCCTGCTCAATGAACAGCATGACAAGGCCATCGACGCCTTCATCGAAGTCGTCAAGCTGGACCCGGAATCGGCCGATATGCACTTTGCGCTGGGCAACCTGTTCCGCCGCCGCGGCGAAACGGAGCGCGCCATCCGCGTGCACCAGAACCTGCTGGCGCGCCCGGACCTGCCGCTGGAACAGCAGGGCCACGCCGCCTACGAACTGGGCATGGATTACCTGAAAGCAGGTCTGCTGGACCGCGCCGAAGAAACCTTCAACAGCCTGGTCGACACGCAATATGCGGCCCAGGCGCGCCGCGCGCTGCTGGAAATCTACCAGCGCGAAAAGGAATGGCCACGCGCCATCGAAGCGGCCGTGGGCTTGCAGGAGTCGGGCGCCGGCGCGCGCCAGAAGGAAATCGCCCAGTTCTATTGCGAGCTGGCGCATGACGCGCTCGTGCACATGAAGCCGGACGACGCCATGCCGCTGCTGGAAAAAGCCTTGCAGACGGACCGCAAGAGCGTGCGCGCCACCATCCTGACGGGCGACGTGCTGCTGGCGCGCGGCGACGTGGAAGGCGCGCTGACCACCTGGCGCCGCGTGGAACAGCAAAGCGTGCCGCACGTGGCCCTGGTCGCGCAGCGCCTGATGGATGGCTACACCAAGCTGGGCCGTGCACAGGAAGGCGTCAACCTGCTTCGGTCCTACCTGGAAGAGGCGTCGTCGATCGACCTGATCGAAGTCGTCTTCAAGGCCGTTATCGAGCTCGACGGCGTGGAAGCGGCGAAGCAGCTGGTCAGCGCCGAGCTGCGCCGCACGCCGACCCTGCTGGGCCTCGACAAACTGCTGGAGGCGCGCATGATGGATGCGCCGGCCGCCATCTGGTCCGAGCTGTCGATGGTGAAAAACCTCGTGCACGGCTATACGCAGAAGCTGGCCCGCTACCAGTGCAGCCACTGCGGCTTCAAGGCTCGCCAGTTCTACTGGCACTGCCCTGGCTGCAACAAGTGGGAAACCTATCCACCGCGGCGCACCGAAGAACTCAATGTAATGAACTGATTCGTACACGTCACCTTGCCCTGAGCAATGTGGCGTGTACTTCTATGTAAGACCTGCTTTTTATCCATACGGTACAACCATGAAAATCACCATTATCGGCACGGGCTATGTAGGCCTCGTGACCGGCGCCTGCCTGGCGGAGCTGGGCAACGACGTCTTTTGCCTCGACCTGGACGCACGGAAGGTAGACTTGCTCAACAGCGGCGGCATCCCCATCCATGAACCGGGCCTGGAAGAAGTCGTGGCGCGCAACCGCGCCGCCGGACGCATGACCTTTTCCACCGATGTCGAGGCCGCCGTTGCGCACGGCGCGATGCAATTCATCGCCGTCGGCACGCCGCCCGATGAAGACGGCTCGGCCGACCTGCAATACGTGCTGGCCGCCGCGCGCGGCATCGGCAAGTACATGACGGACTTCAAGGTCATCGTCGACAAGTCGACCGTGCCCGTCGGCACGGCTGAAAAAGTGCGCGCCGCCATCCAGGGCGAACTGGACGCGCGCGGCGTGGCCGCCACGTTCTCGGTGGCGTCGAATCCGGAATTCCTCAAGGAAGGCGCGGCCGTCGAAGACTTCATGCGCCCCGATCGCATCGTCATCGGCGTCGACGCCACGCCGGACGGCGAGCGCGCGCGCGAATTGCTGAAAAGCCTGTACGCGCCGTTCAACCGCAACCATGAACGCACCTACTGGATGGACGTGCGCTCGGCCGAATTCACGAAATATGCGGCCAACGCCATGCTGGCCACGCGCATTTCGTTCATGAATGAACTGGCGAACCTGGCCGACAAGGTGGGCGTCGATATCGAAGCCGTGCGCCACGGCATCGGTTCCGACCCGCGCATCGGCCACAGCTTCCTGTATGCGGGCTGCGGCTATGGCGGTTCCTGCTTCCCGAAAGACGTGCAGGCGCTCGAGCGCACGGCGCGCGGCCACGGCCAGGAATTGCTGATCCTGCGCGCTGTCGAAGCCGTCAACGATCAGCAGAAGCAGGTGCTGGGACGCAAAGTGGTCACTCGCTTCGGCGAGGATCTGACGGGCCGGCATTTCGCCGTGTGGGGCCTGGCCTTCAAGCCGAACACGGACGACATGCGCGAAGCGTCGGCCCGCGTGCTGCTGGCCGACTTGCTGGGACGCGGCGCCACGGTGGCCGTGTACGACCCCGTCGCCATGGCCGAGGCGCGCCGCGTGCTGCAACTGGACTTGACGCCGGAGCAATTGGCCAGAGTGCGCTTTGCCGACAGCCCGAAGGATGCGCTGCAGGACGCCGATGCGCTGGTCATCGTGACCGAGTGGAAAGCCTTCCGCAGCCCCGACTTCGAGCAGGTCAAGGCGCGCCTGAAGCAGGCCGTGATCTTTGACGGGCGCAACCTGTTCGAGCCGGCCGTCATGGCCGAGAACGGCATTGAATACCACGGGATCGGTCGCTCGATCCTGACGCGCGCATGAGCGCCCAGGAGGTAGTCGCCTTGACGGCGCCGGCCGCGCTGGCCCAGGTACGCCTGCTGGTGGTGGGCGATGTGATGCTGGACCGCTACTGGTTCGGCGACGTCAGCCGTATTTCGCCGGAAGCGCCCGTGCCCATCGTGCGCATCGAGAAGCGCGAAGAGCGCCTGGGCGGCGCGGCCAACGTGGCGCGCAACGCGGCCGCGCTGGGAGCGAAGACGAGCTTGCTGGGCGTGGTCGGCGACGACGAGGCCGGCAGCCAGATCGAGCGCCTGCTCGAAGGCGGCGGCATCCACAGCTATCTGCAGCGCGATGCGGCCATTTCCACCATCATCAAGCTGCGCGTGATCGGCCGCCAGCAGCAGATGCTGCGCATCGACTTCGAGGATGCGCCCAGCGATACGGTGCTGCGCGACAAGCTGGCGCAGTTTAATGCCCTCTTGCCGCACTATGATGTGGTGATTTTGTCGGACTACGCCAAGGGCAGCCTGGTGAACGTGGCCGAGATGATCAAGGCGGCCCGGGCGGCTGGCAAGATCGTCATGGTCGACCCGAAAGGCGACGATTTCAGCCGCTATACGGGAGCGTCAGTGCTCACTCCGAACAAGTCGGAACTGCGCCGCGTGATCGGCAACTGGAGCACGGAAGAGCAACTCACGGAACGTGCGCAGCAGATGCGCGCGCAGCTGGGCCTGGACGCCTTGCTGCTGACCCGTTCCGAAGAAGGCATGAGCTTGTACACGGCCGACGAGGTGCTGCACATGCCCACCGATGCGCGCGAAGTGTTCGACGTCTCGGGCGCCGGCGACACGGTGATCGCCACCATGGCGGCGATGCTGGGCGCCGGCATGGGTCTGGGCGACGCCGTGCGCACGGCCAACCGGGCCGGCGGCATCGTCGTCGGCAAGCTGGGCACGGCCACCGTCACCCGCGACGAGCTGTTCCCCCAGTAACCATGCTGTACCACCTGCGCCGGAGCGTTTGATCTGGCGCAGGTCTTCCCATCCTTCCGCTGTCCCGTCTTGTCAACCGTATCACGCCACAGCCGTTAAAGCCGTTAAGGCGCTGCTCTTCCCTTGCGTTCGAGTCATCTTGAAACCACACCACGGAGAGATACCCATGTTCAAAAAAATACTGCTGGCCATCGCCACCTTGATCGCGACGATGGGCTTTGCCTTTGCCCAGGTCGATGTCAACAAGGCGGACCAGGCGGCACTCGACAGCGTCAAGGGCATCGGTCCCGTCACGTCGAAAGCCATCATCGATGAGCGTGCCAAGGGCGGCGCCTTCAAGGATTGGGCCGATTTCGAAAGCCGCGTGAAGGGCATCGGTCCGAAAAGTTCCGTGAAGTTGTCGGAAGCGGGCTTGCAAGTGAATGGCCAGGCCAAGTCCGGCGCGCCGGCGGCGCCCGCTCCGGCGGCGAAAGCTGCCCCGGCAAAAAAGGAGGCTGTTGTGAAGGAAGTTGCAGCGAAAGAAGCCGCACCGAAGCCAGCTGCTGCGACCGACACCGCTGCGGCGCCAGCCAAGACAGCCGCTGAAACGAAGAAAGAAGCTGCTGCCGCGAAGAAAGAAGCCAAGGCTGCCGCTGCCGCCGCGAAAAAAGAAGCCGCCGCCGCCAAGGCTGCCGCGCCTGCCGCCGCTGCCGATGGCGCCGCACCAGTGAAGAGCGCTGCGGAAGCGAAGAAGGAAGCTGCCGCCGCCAAGAAAGAAGCGAAGGCTGCGGCCGCTGCCGCGAAGAAAGAAGCGAAGCTGGCTGCCGCCGATGCGAAGAAGGCGGAAGCCGAGAAAAAGTAAGCGTGTTGCTGTAAGGCGTGTTGCGTGGTGGTGCCGCGCAGCACGAGAAGAAAACCCCGCGTGGTACCGGCCGCGCGGGGTTTTTTTTAGGCTCTGTCATCGGCAAGTAGGGGACATACCGGAATCTTCCGTTGGCTGTGCTGTCTGACTCTGCATATTCACCATACAGGGAGCAGATCATGCAGCCAGCCGAATGGATCCGTTTTATCGCGCAGTTTGCGCAGTTGAACCGGCGCCAGCGGCAGGCAGGCATGGCCCTGCTGCGTGGCAACACACCACACGACGCGACCGTCGCGTTGCTGGAGGGCGTGGCGCAGCCGCGCCTGGCCTGTCCCGCCTGCCGTTCGGCTCACCTGCATCGGCATGGCCATGCGCACGGCTTGCAGCGCTACCGCTGTGTGCCTTGCGGGCGCACCTTCAATGCCTTGACGGGGACGCCGCTGGCTCGCCTGCGCCATAAATCGTTGTGGCTCGACTACGCCGATTGCTTGCTTGCATCGGATTCCGTGCGCAAGGCGGCGCTACAACTGGGCGTGCACCGCAACACCACGTTTCGCTGGCGCCACCGGTTTTTATCGTTGGCAAAAACGGACCGGCCGCATGGCCTGCATGGCATCGCCGAGGCCGACGAGCTATATGTGCTGGAATCGGAAAAGGGCTCCAGGCAGATGACGCGTCCGGCCCGCCGCCGTGGCGGCCGTGCGCAACGGCGCGGCATATCCAACGAGCAAGTCTGCATCCTGGTGGCGCGCGACCGCACGGGCCAGACCCTCGATTTCGTCACGGGCAAAGGGCAACTGACGAAGGCGCAATTGCACCGCTGCTTGTTGCCTGTCGTCGATAAGGATATTCTGCTGGTCACGGATGGCCATGCGGCCTACCGGGCGTTTGCGCGGGAAGCGGGCCTCAGTCATCAGGCCGTCAACTTGCGCGCCGGCATCCGCGTGCAGGGCGCCGCGCACGTGCAGAACGTCAATGCGTATCACAGCCGCCTGCGCGAATGGTTAAGGCCGTTTCACGGCGTGGCGACACGCTACCTGCCCAATTACCTGGGCTGGCGCTGGATACTCGACGCCAGGCGCATCCGCTCACCAGAAACGTTATTGAAAGCAACGCTGGGCGCATTCCCACATCTGACGGTGACATAGCCTTTTTTTATGCACCTACAGCTGCGACTCGATCGGCAGCCAGCGCATCACGGACACCAGCAGGCGGCGCCAGAAGCCTGACTCCGGATCGTGCGTCCACACCTTGGCGGGCTGCTCGGTGGCGTCGGACCAGCGCAGGGCGCCGTTGTCGAGGAACAGTCGATAGCTGGTGTCGCTCGCTGTCGAATGCAGGAACAGCGCGCGCATGTCCGCCGCCAGGGCGGCATCGTCGAACAGCACGCCCATTTCCGTATTCAGCTGGGCCGAGCGGGGATCGAGGTTGAAGGAGCCGACGAAGCCGCGCTGGCCGTCGACCACTACGGCCTTGGTATGCAGGCTGGCGCGGCTCGAGCCCATCAGGCTGATGCGCTTGCGGTGCTGGGTTTTCAATTCAAACAGATCGACACCGCCGCCCAGCAGCGCTTCGCGGTAGCGCGCATAGCCCGCATGCACGAGGGCCACGTCGGTCGCGGCCAGCGAGTTGGTCAGCACTTGCACCTTGACGCCGGCGGCGACCTTGTCGCCCAGAGTCTGCGTCAGCTCTGTGCCGGGCACGAAGTAGGGCGAGGTCAGCAGCGCCTCCTCGCGCGCGTCCGTCAGCAGCGGCAGCAAGCTGTGCATGAGCCAGTGCTCGCTGCGCTGCAAACCGGCCACGGGCGCGGCTTTTTCCGGCGGGTCCGACAGCACCTGCACCTGGCTACTCCAGTGCAGGCGCAGCCGGCCATCAAGGTGGGCTTGCAGCTGGCCCGCATCGGTGAGCTGCCGCAGGTAGGGCGAAGCGCCCACTTCGCCCGTGAGCGCATCGAGGCGCGCACGCACCGCCTGTAATGCCGGCGCGCCTGCGTCCTTGCCTGCGTGCAAGGCGCCGATGGGGAGGACGGCGCGGCTGTTCCAGAAGCGGTCGAAGATGTCGCTCGTCTGCCGCACGGCGGGCCCCACCAGCAGCAAGTCGGCATCCTGGAAATTGACTTGCTCGGCGGCATCGAAGTATTCATCGCCGATATTGCGCCCGCCGACCAGGGCGACCCTGCCGTCGACGATCCAGGCCTTGTTGTGCATGCGCCGGTTCAGGCTGACGGCGCGCAAGGCCATTTCCACGGCGCGCATCCAGATGCCGTCGCGGTTGCGGCCCGGATTGAAGATGCGCACGTCGATCAGCGGGTGGCTGTCGAGCGCGAGGATGGCGGCGTCCTGGCCGCGCGCGTTGATATCGTCGAGCAATACGCGCACGCGCACGCCGCGGTCGGCCGCGCGCAGCAGTTCGCGCACCAGCAGCCTTCCCGTGACGTCGTTATGCCAGATGTAGTATTGCAGGTCGAGGCTGCGGCCCGCTTCGCGCGCGCTCAGGGCGCGCAGGGCGAACGCTTCCAGGTTGTCGTCGATCAGGGCCGTGCCGCTCTGGCCCGGGCGTTGCGCCAGCTGCGGCGCCAGCACGCGGTCGAGCAGGGTGGCCTCCGTCGCCACGGGCAAGGCCGTTCCCGGCGCGCCCAGCGCGCGTTCGGCGAAGCGCCCGTAGCTGTACAGGGCAGCGATGCTGAGCACGGCAAACAAGATGGCCAGCAGCAGCAATTTGACGAGCATGCGGCGCACCGTCAGCGGACCGCGCGCATGTTGCGGCGTGCGGGATGGAGGGCGGTCTGGCGCATGCGTGCCTTTCGTGAACGGGGGAGTGGCCGATTGTAGCAGTTTCTACAATGCACGATTTTCGACCTGGAACATCCTTGCCTGCCGTCAAAAATGCGAGAATGACCAGCTCAATCAATCATCGGGAGACGACGGCATGGTAGGGATTGTGACGGTAATGACGGCAGCCATGCTGTCGGCGAGTGTGGCGGCGGCGCCGGGCGCCGACCCGGCGCAGCAGCAGATCGAGCGCGTCGTGGCGCAGATATCGCCGCAGCGCATCGAGGCGCATGTGCGCAAGCTGGTCAGTTTCCAGACGCGCCATACGATGTCCGAGACCGTGTCCGACACGCGCGGTATCGGCGCGGCCCGGCGCTGGATCAAGGCCGAGCTGGAGCACTGCGGCGCGCAGGCGGGCGGGCGGCTGCAGGTGGCGTTCGACAGCCACGTGGCGCCCGTGTCGAAACGCGTTGCGCGGCCGACGGACATCGTCAACGTGGTGGCGACCCTGCCGGGCAGCCAGCCGCAGTCGGCCGGGCGCATCTATGTCGTCAGCGGCCACTATGACTCGCGCGCCACCGACGTGATGGATGCGCAGGGCGACGCGCCGGGCGCCAACGATGATGCCTCGGGCACGGCGGCCGTGATCGAAATGGCCTGCGTAATGGCGCGCCACCAGTTCGACGCCACGCTCGTCTTCATGGCCGTGGCGGCCGAGGAACAGGGTTTGTTGGGTTCCGCTCATTGGGCGCAGCAGGCGAAGTTGAACAAACTCAACATCGCCGGCATGCTCAATAACGACATCATCGGCAGTTCGCGCGCCGACGATGGCACGGTCGACGGCGGCCAGGTGCGTTTGTTTGCCGAGGGTATCCCGGCCGTGAAGGAGATGAGCGACGGCGTGCGGGCCCTGGTGGCGACGGGCGGCGAAAACGATTCCATTTCGCGCCAGCTGGCGCGCCATGTGAAACAGGTGGGCGAGCGCTATGTGCCCGGTTTCAAGGTCAACGTCATCCAGCGCGCCGACCGCTACCTGCGCGGCGGCGACCATATGCCCTTCCTCGCGCAAGGCTACGCGGCGCTGCGCTTCACGGAGCCGCACGAGGATTTTGCCCATCAACACCAGGATGTGCGCGTGGAAAACGGCGTGCAGTACGGCGACTTGCCGCAATTCGTCGATTATGACTACGTGGCGAAAGTGGCGAGGGTGAATGCGGCGGCGCTCGCCTCGCTGGCCCTGGCGCCGGCCGCGCCCTTTGGCGTGCAGGTGCGCACGGCCCAGCTGGAAAACGCCACTACCCTCGTATGGCAGCCGAATACGGAACCGGACCTGGCCGGCTACCGCATCGTCTGGCGCGCCACGACGGCCGACCAGTGGCAGGGCGCGCAGGATGTGGGCAAGGTCACTGAGGCCAGGGTCAAGCTGTCGAAAGACAACTATTTCTTTGGCGTCCAGGCCATCGACAAAGATGGCAACGTCAGCGTGGCAACTTACCCCATGCCCCTGCGTTAGGCGCTGTTGACAGGCAGGCGGGCCAGAAAACCGTGGATCTGGGAAACGACGGCCGCGCCTTCGCCGACGGCGGCGGCCACGCGCTTGGTCGAGCCTGCCCGCACGTCGCCGATGGCGAACACGCCCGGCACGCTCGTTTCCAGCGCGGCCCGCTCGGGCAGGTTAGGCGGCGGATAGGGGAGATGCGCCGTGTGGCCGTGGGCGCGGCATTCGGCGCGCGTGACGTCGAAGCCCGTGCGGATGAAACCCTGTTCATCGACGGCCACGGCGCAGTCGTGCAGCCAGTCCGTGTTCGGATCGGCGCCCACAAACAGGAACACGCGGCGCACGGCGCAATCGGCTTCCTCCCCCGTGCGGTTGTTGCGCCAGCGCACCTCCGTCAAGCCATCGTCATCGCCTTCGAGGGCGATGATTTCCGTGTGCGTGTGCAAGGTGATGTTGGGCGTGGCGGCGATCCGTTCGATCAGGTAGCTCGACATGCTGGCCGCCAGGCCCTCGCCGCGGATCACCATGTGGACCTTGGCGGCGTGGCCGGAGAGAAACACGGCCGCCTGGCCGGCCGAATTGCCGCCGCCGACCAGGATGATCTCTTCCTGCCGGCACAGCTTGGCTTCGATGGGCGAGGCCCAGTAATACACGCCCCGCCCCTCATACGTTTTCAGGTTGGCCAGCGAGGGGCGGCGGTAGCGCGCGCCGCACGACAGCACCACCGTGCGGGCGCGCACCTGCGTGCCGTCGCACAGCTTGACGCGCAGCGGCCAGGTGTCGCACAGCAAGTTGGCGGCGCTGGCCGGGGTGGCGATCTCGACGCCGAACTTTTGCGCCTGCACGTAGGCGCGTCCCGCCAGGGCGCGGCCGGAAATGCCGGTAGGAAAACCCAGGTAATTTTCGATGCGCGCGCTGGCGCCCGCCTGGCCGCCATAGGCGCGCTGCTCGAGCGCCAGCACCGATAAACCCTCGGAGGCCGCATACACGGCCGTGGCCAGGCCGGCGGGACCGGCGCCCACCACCAGCACGTCGAAGAGTTTGTCGCCGGACAAATCGGGCAGCATGCCCAGGCAGCGTCCCAGTTCCGCATTGCCGGGATTTTTCATGATCTTGCCGTCTGGACAGACCACCAGCGGCCAATCCTGCGGCGCGGGCTGGTAGCGCCCGGCCAGCGCGGCGGCGGCCGCATCGGTGGCCGGGTCGAGCGCCGTGTGCGGATGGCCATTGCTCGATAAAAAGCTTTGCAGGTGGAACAGATTGCCATTGCCGCGCGGCCCCACCAGCACGGGGCCGCCCGAATTCGATTCGATCAGCGCCACGCGGCGCAGGATCAGGGCGCGCACGATGCGTTCGCCCATTTCCGCTTCCGCCACGATCAGCGCGCGCAAGGACTCCGAACTGATGTCGAGCAATTCCACCTCGCCTACGGCGCTGCCGTTGACGAGGGTGGGGCGGCCGGACAATTGCGCCACTTCGGCAATGAAGTGGCCGACGCCCACTTCGCGCAGCACGGACGCCTGCCCCAGCACTTCGTGGCGCGTGATGCTGACGCGCCCGGACAGTATCACCAGCATGCCGAAGCTGCTGCTGCCCGCCTGGAACAGCGTCTCGCCATCGGCAAAGCGCCGCCGCGTGCCGTAGCGCTGCAAGCGTTGCAGTTCGAGCGCATTGAAAACGGGCGAGATCTGGTGGCTGCGGCCCTGCAAGTCGAGCGTGGCGAACTGGACGGGATCGTCCTGCGTCGTTTCGGGAATGAATTCGGGTGTGCTGCTGGCCATGGCGGGTCCGTTCGGAGGCTGAATAAGCAAATAACAAAAATAACTAACAGTGACGAGTCTAGCGCATGCGGCGCGCGCCTGCCGCAATACCCTTTGCGCACGCCCGGAAATGGCGGGGCGGCAGGCGCCATGCGGCGTGTCGCGGCGCTGCCGCACGCGCACGCGGGTCCGGAAGCGGCCGCCGATGAGCGATACGCCGTCCAGCATCTCATATTAGAATGGGTCCTTGTTGAATCTACTCACACAGACACGATGGCTTACAAGACACTTGAAGATACGATAGGCAATACCCCGCTGGTGCAGCTGACGCGCTTGCCGGGTGCCGATGCGCTTGCGCGCAACAACGTCATCCTGGGCAAGCTGGAAGGCAATAACCCGGCCGGCTCCGTGAAGGACCGCGCGGCCATGTCCATGCTCAAGCGCGCTGAAGAGCGCGGCGTCATCAAGCCGGGCGATACCCTGATCGAGGCGACCAGCGGCAATACGGGCATCGCGCTGGCCATGGCCGCCGCCTTGCGCGGCTACAAGATGCTGCTCTTGATGCCGGATAACCTCAGTGTCGAGCGCCGCCAGAGCATGGCCGCCTACGGCGCCGACATTTTATTGACGCCGAAGACGGGCGGCATGGAGTATGCGCGCGATCTGGCCGAGCAGATGCAGAAGGATGGACGCGGCGTCATCCTCGACCAGTTCGCCAACGAAGACAATTCGCGCGCCCACTATGAAAGCACGGGGCCGGAAATCTGGCGCGATACCAATGGCCAGGTCACGCATTTCGTCAGCGCCATGGGCACGACGGGCACCATCATGGGCGTGTCGCGCTATTTGAAGGAGCAAAATCCCGCCATCCAGATCATCGGCGCCCAGCCCGAGGAAGGCTCGCAGATTCCCGGCATCCGCAAATGGCCGGAAGCGTATTTGCCGAAAATCTACGACAAGAGCCGCGTCGACCAGGTGGAATACGTGAGCCAGGGCGTGGCCGAGCGCATGGCGCGCAGCCTGGCGGCGGAAGAGGGCTTGTTTTGCGGCATCTCGGCGGCCGGTGCGTGCGAAATCGCGCTGCGCATCTCGCAAACGGTGGAAAACGCGACCATCGTGTTCGTCGTCTGCGACCGTGGCGACCGCTACCTGTCTACCGGTGTCTTTCCTGCTTGATAGAGGACGCCCAAGCAAACCTCGCGCGGCGTGCTTTGCGGCCTGCGATGTTCACCGTGCTCTAGCACGGTTGCGCTTCTTAGCCACAAATCACTGCCGCTCGCTACGGTTTTGTCGGGCGTCGATACAGCTTGGGGAATCATGTAAAACGGGAAATATATCGGCCAGAACGGCCTGAGAACTGCTGGAAATACCCCCTCCCCATGGCGGGGAGGGAAAACCTGCGAACTGGCAGGATCAGCCTTGTGGCGTTTCGCCTTCTTTTGGCTTGAATTGCTTGTCGCTGATGCGGAATTTGTTACGACGGTCACCCATCAGGTAACGCAGGTCGCGGATGCTCAGGTCGCTGACTTCGTGCATGCGGATCAGCAGCGATGCGCCGACCGGCAGGCGGTGGTGGCGAATTTTACTGATGACCGGCGGCGCCACTTCCAGCGCGCGGGACAAGGCTGCGTCGTTTTTCAGGCGCAGGTTTTCGATCAGGGTATCGAGCAGTCTGTTTGGGTTGTACTGAAGCAGATCGTCGGAGTCCGAATCGCTGTTCATATCAATGCCGACTTGGTTTGTCATGATGTTATTGTTCCTTCTGTAGTTGCACTGCAAAGTAAAAAACACTCGGAGCTCGCTCTTGCTGCGTTCATGTTCATTCTTTACTAAAAGGAACGAATTCACACACGGTACGATCCGGGATACAGTTTTTCATGATATATACACAATTGTACAACAGGATTCAATTTCAGGCGGGAAAGCCCGCTAATCTTGCTTTGTACAGAACCGGTGTTGTCTAGCTGCAACACCTATTTATTCTTTATTATGCTCTATGATAGAGCAAAAATTGTACTTTGACAAAAGTTAAGTATAAAACCACTACTGCATCCCGTGCCGCACAAAGGCTGGCGAGCGAGGCTGGCACATGTTATCGGCCCCACCATAGACCTGTTTGCCGGTCGCTTCAACATCGCTTACGCTTTCTTACAAGTAATATTATAACTTTACACTGACTTTCGGTTAGCGTGCGCGCACTTGACTGATGGCCTTGCCCAGGTCAATCACTGACATGGCATAAAAATAACTTCTGTTGTACTGAGTTATAGCAAAGAAGTTATTGGTTGCCAAGTGATACTCAGTTGCTTCTGAACCATTTTGTAAATCGATCAAGCCAAACAACATGTTCTGGGGCGTGGACGGGGCGGCGCTCACGCCGGCTTCCTGCAGTTCCCCCAGCCGGTATTTGGCTTGCAGGCCCTGGCCGATGTACTTTTCCCACGAGCGGCTGGCCGACACGGTGACGGGATACGTGCTGGTGGCCGGGTCGTCGCGCCGCCAGCCATGTTCGACGAGGAAATGCGCGACGCTGCCGATGGCGTCGGCCGTGGAATTGCGCAGGTCGATATGGCCATCGCCATCGAAGTCCACCGCATATTTCATGATGCTGCTGGGCATGAATTGCGGCAAGCCAATGGCGCCCGCATACGAGCCGAGCAGGGTCAAGGGATCGATGCCATCCTTGCGCGCGTACAGCAGCGCGTTTTCCAGTTCTCCCTTGAAAAATTCCATGCGCGCGGCGCGGGTCGGGCTTTCCGGATACGAAAACGCCAGGGTCGTCAGCGCGTCGAGCACGCGGAAACGGCCGGTGTTGCGTCCGTACACGGTTTCCACGCCGATGATGCCGACGATGATCTCGGCCGGCACGCCATACTCGCGCTCGGCGCGCGCCAGCGCTTCCGCATTCTCTTCCCAGAATTTCACGCCCGCATTGATGCGCACCGGCTCGATGAAGCGGGCGCTGTACGCCTGCCAGTTCTTCGGCTTGCCGGGCGGCGCCGGCTTCATCAGCTGCACGGTCGACTCGACATAGCGCACCTTGCCGATCAGGGTATCGAGCTCGACGCGGTCAAAGCCATGCTTGGCGGACATGTCGTCGAGGAAGGCGCGGACTTCCTTCCAGTTGGCATAGTCGACAAACTCGCCTTCGAAGTCGAATTTTGCCGGTGCTTTTTTGGCTGCCGCCTTGGCGGGCGGGGCCTTGGCCGCGCGCATGGCGCGGGCGCGGTCGGCAGCGGAAATATGGCTGTTTTCGCCAGCGTGCGCGGTCGCCAGGCACAGTGGAAGGGAGAGGAGCAGGGACAGGGCGGAGTTTTTGATCGGTAACAAGGAGCGTCTCATCGGCATTGGGTTAACAGGCGGCGCAAGCTGCGCCGCGCGCGGAGTTGTTCGTCTGGGGTGGCATTACCATACTTCATCGCGGCATAGATTGCCAGAAACTGTGCGATGGCGGCGTGCGCCTCTTGTGTGGCCTTGCCTGCGGCCAACCGTGCAGCATAACCGTGCGGACCTTCATGCGGCGCACGGCTGTAGCCGCGTCGCGCCTGCTGGCGGCAAAACTGTGCGTACAGGGCGTCGAGCGGATCGCCCTGCCGCGCCTGCCGCCACCAGACCAGTCCACCGGCCACGGCGGACAGCACGGCCAGCACGGCGCAAGCGAATGCCAGCTTCTTCGCTGGCAAGTTTTTCAAGTGATCGAGTATGGCGCGCCGGCGTTGCGGCGTGGTGTCGAGTACCCAGCTGCTCCAGGCATGCTCGGCCTGTTGCCATTGCTGGCGCCACGCGGCAAGGGCCCCTTGCGCGCCGCCGTCGAGGCCGGCCAGGGTCCGCCACGCCGACAGCGGCGACGGGGGCGGCGGCAGGGCGGCATCGAGGTTGCGCTGCGTGCGCAGGGGGGCGACGGCGCCGGTGGGATCGATGCGCACCCAGCCCCGGCCGGCCAGCCACACTTCGCTCCAGGCATGGGCATCGGACTGGCGCACGCTCACACTGTTGTCGGTGCCGTTGCGCAAGCCGCCCTGGTAACCGGTGACGACGCGCGCGGGGATGCCCATGGCGCGCATCAGTACGACAAAGCTGCCCGCGTAATGTTCGCAAAAACCCGCCTGCGTACTAAACAGGAAGTCGTCGACGCCATGCTTGCCCAGCAGCGGCGGCTGCAGGGTGTAGCGGAAGGGCGCGCGGCGGAAGTGTTCGAGCACGGCGGCGACGGCGTCGGCGGGCGCCAGCGCCTGCGCACCATGGCCGCGCAGGGCGCGGGCCCAGGCCACGCTGCGCGGGTTGCTGCCAGCGGGCAAGGCCAGCCATGGCTGTTGCTGCGTGGCCGGCAAGCCGGCCTGCAGCCGGTAGCGGGCCTGGGAACTGGCGCGGTAACGCACGGTCGAAGTAATGGGCTGTATGGTCAGCACTTCCAGCGCGGACGAGACGACGTAGGGATTGCCGGGCAAGCGTTCGATGCTGCGCGGCACGTCAAGCGCGAAGATGCGCCGCTGGCCGCTCGCCTGCAAGGTCACTTCATATTGGCTGGGCTGGCCTTCCAGCGCGATGTCGATGCGGCTGTCGCTGGCTGGCGCGCGGCCCTTCGCGCCCCTGCGCGTCCAGGTGGCGCCGTCGAAGTCGCCTAGCACCACGCCGCGCCAATACAGCTGGTCTTGCGGCGGGATCGGTGTGCTGAAACGGGCCGTAAAGACAGGGGCGCTTGACAGGGCCAGCGAGGCGATGGCGCCCGGCTGCATGCTGTCGGACAAGCCCGTGCGCGCCTGGGCGTCTTCTGGCCCAGCGCCCCACAGGGGGCCGTCGACGCGCGGCACGGCAAGAAACATCACGGCCGACAGGGGGACGGCCAGTGCCAGCATGCGTCCCAGCAAATTTAACCGTTGCGCCAGGCGGGGCTGTACGGCGCCGTATTGGGCCGACAGCAGGGCGGCCAGCAGGACGATGACGGTGGCCAGCATCCAGGCAGCGCTGAGGATGCCTTGCGTATGGAAAAAGTTCGCCAGCAGAAGGAAAAAACTGAGGAAGACGAAGACGAAGATGTCGCGCCGGCCATGCATTTCCAGCGATTTCAAGGCCAGCAGCAGGGCTAGCATGGCCACGCCGGGATCGCGTCCCAGCACGGTGCCATAGCTGGCGTAGACGCCGGCGATGCCGAACAGGGCCAGCGGCGCAAGCAGGGTGAGCTGCGGCTGGCGCCTGCCCCGCACGGTAATGACGGCGCGCCACAGCAGGAGCGCGGCAGCGGCGGCCGACAGCCATAGGGGCAGGTGCAGCACGTGCGGCGCCAGCACCATGGCGGCGGCCAGCAACAGCAGCACGATGTCGGCCTTGTCGCGTGGCAAGTTACTGAGCCAGCGCCTCATGGGGCCGCCTGGCTGGCAGATAAATCATGCAGGGCCAGCGCGCGCAGGCAGGCGTCGCGGTGGCTGGCGCCCAAGGCCGGCGCCACGGTCAGCGCGCCCAGGCGCAAGCCATATGGCAGGCCCGTGCGTTCGGCTTGCAGCACCCAGGCGGCCAGGCGCGACAGGCGCGCTTCCGGCGCCAGCGCGTGCAGGGCGGCGTGCTCCAACACGATGCTGCCATGGGCTGCGCCTGCGGGAGCGTCGGCGGCAGGCTGGAATTGCTTGCTGAATACATGCTCGCCGTCATGGCGGGCGATCTGGCGCCAGGCCAGGCGCCGCAAAGGGTCGCCTGGCCGGTAGGCGCGCACGCCCGCCAGTTCCAGGGCGCCATCGGACGAGTCTGGCGAGCCTGGCTGCCGTGTTTGCTGTGCCTGCCTTGCCGTGCCGGCAGGCAAGGGCAGCGGCGGCGCGCCCTGTTCTGGCTGCGGATATACGAGCACGCGCGCATCGGGCTGCCAGTGGCACCATGCAACAAACAGGCCCAGCGGGAAACTGCCGGACAGGCGCACGGAGGGCGCATCGAGCCAGCCGCGTTGCCGCGCCGTTACGACGATGCCGACGGCTGTTTCCCCGTGGGCGGCGATGTCTGCCAGGCTGGGCGCTGCCGCCACACCGCTGAGGGCGAGATGGATCGCATGGCGCGGGCGCGCGCTGCGGTTGATCAGGCGCAAGGTGAACAAGGCGTGGCTGCCCGCGAACACGGGGCTGCCCGGCGTGGCGGCCAGCGCCAGGCCCGCCAGGTTGCGGCTGGCAAACAGCATGTCGGCGATGGCGCAGGCGGCGGCGAAATACGTGAGCGCATAACCGAGGCCCAGACGGTAATTGACGGCGGCGATCCACAGCGCCAGCAGCAGCGCGGCAAACGCCAGGCCCGCGCGCGAAGGGCGGATGTGCACGCGCTGCGCGCCCAGCCAGGGACGCGCCGGCAGCCAAGAGATATTGCGCCAGCGCATGCCGCTCAGACGGGAATGCTCAAGAGCATGTGCTGCAGCAGCGCGCGGCTATCCAGCGACCCTTGCGCCGCATGCAGGCGGTGGGCGCAGACGGGCAATAGCACGGCTTGCACGTCGTCGGGCGTGACGTGGTCGCGTCCGGCCAGGGCGGCCCAGGCGCGCGCCGCCTGCAGCAGGGCCAGCGCGGCGCGCGGACTCAGGCCATCGGCAAACACGCCCGGCGCGCGCGTGGCATGCACGAGGGCCAGCACGTAGTCGACGACGGCAACCGAGGCGTGGATGGCGCGCAGGCCCGCTTGCGCTTGCAGCAATTCTTCCGCGTTCATGACGGCCGGCAATGTCTGCAGCATGGCGCGGCGGTCGGCGCCCAGCAGCAGCGCCCGTTCGGCGGCCGCATCGGGGTAGCCCAGGGTGACGCACATGAGAAAACGGTCGAGCTGCGATTCGGGCAGAGGGAAGGTGCCCAGCTGGTGCGCGCAGTTCTGCGTGGCGATGACGAAAAACGGCTGCGGCAGCGCATGCGTAACGCCATCGAGCGTCACTTGCCGTTCCTCCATCGCTTCGAGCAAGCCCGATTGCGTCTTCGGCGTGGCGCGGTTGATCTCGTCGGCCAGCAGCACTTGCGTGAACAGGGGACCGGGATGAAAGAGGAAGCTGCCGCTGCCCCGGTCATACACGCTCATGCCGGCCACGTCGGCGGGCAGCAGGTCGCTGGTGAATTGCTGGCGCTTCCATTGCAGGCCCAGCGAGATGGCCAGCGCGTGCGCCAGGGTTGTCTTGCCCACGCCGGGCACGTCTTCGATCAGCAGGTGGCCGCCGGCCAGCACGCAGGCGAGGGCCTGGCGGATCTGCAAGTGTTTGCCGACGAGAACTTCGCCGATCTGCTGTGCGGCCTGGTGTATTTTCGAAAACATGCTATTTCTATCACAGTAAGTCGGATTATTTAATTTACAATCGCTTTGGCCAGGTCAAGTCGTGCCGCCCGCCCGTTGCGCGCACGTGGTAGATTAGAGAGGCAGCGACGGCGGCACAGACCAGCCAGTGATTTTATGCGAGAACGCGCAGGGCGAACAGCAATGCCATGCAGTGTTCCCGGAGAATGGACAGAGACAGAGGTAACCAGTACAGCGCATGAGCACAGCCATTTATACCCATCCCGATTGCCAGCGTCATGAAATGGGCGACTGGCACCCTGAATCGCCGGCCCGCTTGCAGGCCATCAACGATCAATTGATCCTCGCGCATATCAGCGACCTGGTCGAGCACCGCGACGGCGTGCGCGCGCAATTGTCCGATATCGAGCGCAACCACAGTGCCACGGCCATCGGCCTGGTGCGCGACAATGTGCCGCGGGAGGGCGACTACTATCCGCTCGACGGCGACACCCTGCTCAATGCGCACAGCTATGAGGCGGCGCTGGCTGCGGCCGGCTCGGCCGTGGCAGCCACGGACGCCGTCATCGATGGCGAGATCAGCAACGCCTTCTGCGCGATCCGCCCGCCCGGCCACCATGCGCGGCCCAGCGAACCGATGGGTTTCTGCCTGTTCAATAATGTCGCCATCGCCGCCAAGCATGCGCTCGACGTGCGTGGCCTCGAGCGCGTTGCCATCGTCGACTTCGACGTGCACCATGGCAATGGCACGGCCGAGTCAGTGGCGCACGACCCGCGCATCCTGATGGTGAGTTTTTTCCAGCACCCGTTCTATCCGTACAGCGATGTGGAGTCCTACACCGACACGCGCGTCAACGTGCCCGTGCCAGCCCGCTCGAAGGGCGACGCCGTGCGCCAGCTGGTGCTCGACCACTGGCTGCCGGCGCTGCACCGGCAGCAGCCGCAGATGATTTTCATTTCCGCCGGTTTCGACGCCCACCGCGAAGACGACGTGGGCGGCATGGGTCTGGTGGAGGCCGACTACACGTGGATGACGCAGCAGATGATGGCCGTGGCCCATCAATATGGCAAGGGCCGCATCGTCAGCTGTCTCGAAGGGGGCTACAACCTGTCATCGCTGGGCCGCAGCGTGGCGGCGCACGTGAAGGCGCTGGCGGAACTGTAACGGCGCAGCGAACTACAGCAAGGTGGGACGGCTGCTGGAATGCGTATGGCGGTGGGTCTGATAGTCGAGCGCGTCGCCGGCCATGAAGCGGCGCCAGGCTTGCGTGTAGACGAGCGATGATTTATCCGCATCGAAGCTGTCGAGCTGCAACATGTCGCGGTGGTGCTTGATTTCATTGACCAGTTGGTCATACAGCATTTGCAAGCCATAACTGTCGGCGCTCTGGCGTTTCAACCGCTCTTCGAGCTGCGCCACTTGCCCCTGCAGCTGCCGGCATTCCTTCTTCCAGTCATTGCGCGGCACGCGCTTGGGCGCCTTGTCAGTGTGTTCCATCATCATATCGCACTATCCCCATCGCATATCTTCCTGGCGGGAGCCAGCCCGGAAATCATTGCTTTTCATTTAAGAGGCGATATTAGAGCACACTTTTTATTGCTCCGAACAAATAAAAGAATCCTTGTAGAAATATTTTACCTGGCGTCCACGGTGTATCTCACTGGCGCAGCGCCGCCTTCATGGGCGTTGCGGGTGCGGCTTGCGCCATGTTGCCGTCATCGGCATACGTGAGGGTCAGCAGGGTATTGTCGTCCCAGGTCGCGTCATGCAGCGGCGGCACGTAGCGCTGGCGGTCTTCCGTGATACGGATGTCCAGCGTGCGCTCGCCCGAGCGCGCCTGCACGGCAAGCAGCTTGCGGAAGACGGGAAACGGCACGTGGATCAGCGACGAGTGGCACGGCCCGCCGGCCAGACGGAACAGGTTGCGCCGTACAAACGACAGGTCATCCTGCTCGACGGCCCAGCGGATTTCGCATTCCAGGCGCAAGTCGCCCAGGCGGCGCACGTTCGCGGGCAGGCCCGGCGTATGGATGTCGGCGCGCCAGCGTACGGTGTCGCGCTTCTTGTTGCTGACCAGGTCGGCATTCGCATCGTAGGCGGTCTTGTCGCGCGTCAAGGTGAAACCGCCGTCCGCCGCCAGCGGCACGGGAATCGACAGGTTGTCGGCCGACAGGTGCAGGGTCACGCCTTCGAGCCTGGCCTTCGGCGTGGCGGGGATCAGCATGAAGCGCAGCGGCGCGCCAGGCGCCAGACGCTGGTGGTCGGCATACGCATCGAGTCCCTTGAGCATGGTGCGGTAGGGGCGCAGGTCGGGATCGCGGGTGGCTTGCACGTCGACAATCTGCTGCATTTCCTGGTTCGCTGCGTCGCCTGGCGCCGCCGGCTGTTCCTGGGCCATGGCGGGCAGCAGGCAGGCGTAAAGGGGGGCGAGGAGAAAAAAACGGGGAAGATACATGGAATGCGTGCCAGGTTGAACTTGCAATGGGGAAACCGGCCAGGCTGGACGGACTGCGGATCTTATCATTCGTGTAACTGCCAAATTATCACCAATTGTCTCGTTCGCGTCGCACGGCTGGCGCCGGCGGCGGAAAATGGGACGTCGCGGCGGCAACCACGTAAAATAGCGGATTGACCGAACGATTTTGAAAGCAAGAGCATGGCGATACAATGGTACCCAGGACACATGAACGCGGCCCGCAAGAAAGCGGCCGAAACCATGGAAAACACCGATCTGGTGATTGAAGTGGTGGACGCGCGCCTGCCGGCAGCCAGCTGCAATCCCATGGTGGACGAGCTGCGCCTGTTCCGCCAGCGCCCTTGCCTGAAAATCCTCAACAAGACCGACCTGGCCGATCCGGCCGCCACGGCCGCCTGGGTTGCGTATTTCAATGCCCAGGAAGGCGTGACCGCGTATGCGATGACGACCAAGAAGCCGGGCGACGTGGCGCGCATCCCGGAACTGGCGAAATCGCTGGCGCCGCACCGCGGCGTGCCGACGAAGCCGCTGCGCATCATGATCATGGGCATTCCCAACGTGGGCAAGTCGACCCTGATGAACGCGCTGCTGAAAAAGCGCGTGGCGAAAGTGGGCGACGAGCCGGCCGTCACCAAAATGCAGCAAAAGCTGTACCTGGACAAGAACACGATTCTGGTCGACACGCCCGGCATGCTGTGGCCGAAGATCGCCATCCCCAGCGACGGCCTGATGCTGGCGGCCAGCCACGCCATCGGCTCGAATGCGCTGATCGAAGAGGAAGTGGCCGTGTTCCTGGCCGAGGAGTTGCTCAAGCGCTATCCGGACTTGCTGGCGGCCCGCTACGGCACCAAGATCGGCGAAGTCGACGCCATCGGCGTGGTCGAGGGCATCGCCGCCAAGCGCGGCTTCCGCATCAAGGGCGGCGACTACGATTTCGAGAAAGCGTCGCACACCCTGCTGCTCGACTACCGCAGCGGCATCCTGGGACGCATCTCGCTGGAAACGCCGGACACGCGCGCGGCCCTGATGGCCCAGCACGCGGCCGAGATGGCGGAAAAAGCGGCCAAGGCGGCGGAGATCGCGGCCGAAAAGGCGAAGAATGCGGCGCGCGGCAAGCGCGGCACCTGATTCAAGTTATACCCTCCATGTAAAAAGCGCCGCGACATCACTGTCGCGGCGCTTTTTTTCTGCGCCGGCGGGTTATCCGAACCTGAAACTGGTCACCGCCAGCGCCCCAAAGAAATCCTCCTCGTGATACACGACCTGCGCCGCTTCCTGCTCCGCCGCGCCCAGCGCCACCATCAGCGGCAGCAGATGGTCTTCCTGCGGATGGGCCTGGCGCGCGCCCGGCGCCCGGTCCCAGGCCAGCAACTGCTCCAGCCTTTGTGCGGGCGGCAGGGCCATGGCCTGGCGCAGCCACGTGTCGAACTGGTGCGAGGCGACGGCGCCCGCCTGGCCGAACTGGCGCAGGTTGTGATAACTGAGGCCGCTGCCCAGTATCAGCACGCCCTGGCGGCGCAGGCCGGCCAGCGCGCGGCCCACCTCGACGTGCGTGAGCGGGTCGTAGCCGTGTTTCAGCGACAGCTGCACCAGCGGCATGTCCGCCTGCGGGTAGATGGGGAACAGGGCGCTGAAGGTGCCGTGGTCGAAACCCCGTTCGTGGTCCAGGCGCGCCGGATGGCCGGCAGCGTCGAGCAACTGCTTTACCTGCGCCGCCAGTTCCGGCGCGCCCGGTGCCGGGTACTGGATCTGATACGTGTGCGGCGGAAAGCCCGAATAATCGTAGATCATGCCCGGCCGGGGACTGGCCGAGACGAGGAATTGCGGCCCTTCCCAGTGCGCCGTGACGACCAGCACGGCTTTCGGCCGCGCGCCGATCTGGCGCGGAATATCCTGCAACGATGCTTCGAGCACGTCGTAGCGGCCGCCGAACTGATCTTTCATGAACGGCCACGGGCCGCCGCCGTGCGACAGGAAATAGGTGGGGAAGGTGTGCTCTTGCATGGCGGCTCCTGGTGGGAATGGCTGATGATGGAATGATGATAGTCATGCGCGGTCAGTTGATCAAGATCGCCATTATTGATATATCATTTCCATTTTGTTGATGATCGGATGGGTATGGATACCTTGCGCAGCATGCGCGTGTTTCGCGCCGTAGTGGAGCTGGACAGTTTTGTGCGGGCCAGCGAGCGCCTCGATCTGTCGCCGGCCATGGTCAGCAAGCACGTGATGCACCTGGAGCGCCACCTGGGCGCGCGCTTGCTGAACCGCAGCAGCCGCCACCTGAGCCTGACGGAAATCGGCAAGGTGTATTTCGAACAGTGCCGCGACATGCTCGACAATCTCGACGAGGTGGAGGCGACCGTGGGCCGCACGACGGTGGTGCCGCGCGGCATGCTGCGCCTGAGCGCCCCTGTCTGGTTCGCCAACGCCATCTTTACGCGCACCCTGGTGGCTTACCGCGAGCGCTTCCCGGAAGTCACGTTCGACATCGATTTGAGCGGGAGAGTGGTCAATCTGGTGGAAGAGGGTTTCGACCTGGCCCTGCGCGTGAGCCAGGCCCCATCGCCGGCCCTGATCGCGCGGCCCATCGGCAGCATCGAATTCCACCTGGTGGCGTCGCCCGCCTACCTGGCGCGCGCGGGCCGGCCGCAGCTGCCGCAGGATCTGGCGCAGCACGCCATGATCAGCTATTCCTTGCTGGCGAACGGCAATGAGCTGGCATTCGACGGGCCGCAGGGGAGCGAGACGGTGAAGTTCTCGCCCGTCTTGCAATGCAATAATGAAAGCCTGCTGCACGCGGCCGCGCTCGACGGCATGGGCATCGCGCTGCTGCCGTCGTGGCAGACGGATGCGGACCTGGCGGCGGGGCGGCTGGTGCGACTCTTCGATGGCTACCAGCTGGCGGGCGGCAAGGTGTACGCCGTCTACACGAGCCGCCGCTACCTGTCCTCGAAGGTGCGCACCTTCATCGACTTCCTGGCCGATGAAGGGCGCCTGGGGGCTTGATTAGCCGACAGAGCGCTTCACGTCGATCAGCGCGAACAGGCGCGCGCTGCGCATCCACGCCAGCGCCAGCGCCGCCAGCTGCGTCGCCAGCAAGCCGGCCGCGATGGCCAGAGGACCGGGGCCGGCCAGGTTCAGCCGGGCCACGCCTAGCAGCGCATACAGCGCCAGTCCCAGCACAGTGATGACGAGGTAGATGGCCAGGCAGGCCAGCGGACGCCGGCGCAGCATGCCGAGACCCCGCCACCAGGCCTTGACGGCCGAGGTGCGGCGCCGGTCGACGGCCAGGGCCGCGCGGCCCGCGTCAAGCGTGGCGCAGGCCAGCAGGAACAGCAAACCCGTCAACAGCAAGGCCAGGTGGCGGGCCAGGTCGGCATCGGCTTCCAGGATGGCCTTTGCCGCGTGCTTGTCGGCCAGTTTCAGCGCGCCGGCGCCGATCGCCAGCGCCACCCCCAGCGGCACGATGCTCCACAGCAGCATGCGCAGCATGCGGCCGTATTCGCTGAAGGCGCCCGTCAGCAGGGGACCGAAGCCGGGTGGCGCAGGCGCGCGCGCGGCCGTCACCACCAGGCCGCTCAGCAGCGGCGACAGCAGCAGGGTCAGGACGATGGCGGCGATGGCGGCCTGGCTGACGGCGGCCCCGTTGCGGCTGGCATTGGCGGCCAGATCGGCCACCGTCATCAGGTCGAGCCGCTGCGCCAGCGCCGCCCCATGCACGGCTTGATCGAGGCTGGCGCTCAAGGTGCGCCAGACGGGAATGACGGCAACGAGGGTCGGGATCAGCAGCAAGCCGGCCCACAGCAGCAGCAAGCGCCATTGCAGGGCGGCGCGGCTGGCGCGCATGGTCAGGGGCAGGCCGCTGGCCCGTGTGGCGGAAGTGGCGCTCATACGATGGCGATCAGGGAAAGGAGGTATTGGAAAGCGGCGGCGATATCGAGGCTCCAGCGCCGCGCGGCGGACGTGTCGGCCTTCAGGGTGCGGCTGTCATCGAGCTTGTTGACGTCGAGGTAGTGCACGCGGTCGGGGTCCAGTTCGGCCGAGACGGCCTTCACGGGCTTGCTCCAGGTGTAGCGCTGCCATAGCTCCCCGTTGTCCCACACCACGCGTTCGGAGCTGCCGTCGGCGAACTTCACCAGCAGCACCTGCGGCACGGGCGCGCCGCGGCGGCGCAGCACCACGCTGGTCAGATAGGGATACGGTCCCGTGCCGGGCTTGGCGTCCGGGTGCGCCTTGTCCCACGCCTCGCGCACCTTGTCCTCTTCTTTTTCCAGCGCCTCGGGCGTATGTTCCACGCGCTTGCCGTTCACCAGCGCCAGGCCGGCCAGCGGCGTCTGCTCTTCGCTGGCGAAGCTGCCGATGCGGTCGTCGATATTCGCGCTGGCATGGACTTGCTGCGCGAAGACCTGTTCCACGATGCGCCGCTGGCCCGTCGCTTCGGCCAGCGCTTCGCGCAGGTCGGCCACGCTGGGGTGGCGGAATTTCCACTGTTCGTAATAGGCCTTGAAGCCCCGTTCCATGGCCTCGCTGCCGATGCGCGCTTCCAGGTCGCGCAGGGTGGTGGCCGTGCGGCTGTAGACGGGCCCCACGCCCTGCAGGCGGTTCCACGCATTCTGGCCCAGCGGGTCGGCCGCATCCTGGCGCGGCGCGGCCATGCGCTCGAACTCGAAGACCTTGAAGGCCGGAGCGAAGCCCAGGCGCTTGAGCCAGGGCGCGGTGGCGTGGATGCCCTGGCCGCGCGCGCGCAGCATGCGCTGGTCCCAGTACTCGTTCAAGCCTTCGTCGAGGATCGGTTCCTCGAATTCGTTCGAGGCCAGGATGCCGTAGAAATAGCCATGGCCGAATTCATGGATGGTGACGAAATCGAGGCCGAATTCGGCGATGGTCTTCGGCTGCAGGCTGGCGTAGCTCGAGGCCGTGATGAAGGTCGGATATTCCATGCCGCCCGCTTCGGCCGCATTGAACGGCGGGATCACCACCGTCAGCGTCTTGTACGGATACGGACCCAGGGTGCGCGAGAAATACGTGAGCGCATCCTTGGCCGCCTGCAGCGCCGGCGCCGCGTTCGACGCATACTCGGGCGGGTACAGCACCTTGATGGACACGGGTGGGCTGCCAGGGCCGCTCCAGCTGCCCGTCAATGGCAGTGCGCTGCGCTTGTCGGCCGTCCAGGCAAAATCGTGCACGTCGCCCTGCACGTAGTGATGCGTGAGCATGCCGTTCTTTTCCTGCGGCGCGCCCTGCAATTCACCGGTGGCGCCCACCGTGTACTCCCTGGGCACGGTCAGCTTCACGTCGTAACGGCCGAAGTCGGCGTAGAACTCCGAATGGAGGTGGAATTCATGCGCGTTCCAGCGCGGCGCGGTGGCGCCCCGTTCGCCGGGCAATTCCAGCACGGCGATCTTGGGGAACCACTGGCCCACCAGGTGGAAGCTGCCGAAATAGCCGGTGCGCGCGATGACGCGCGGCAGCTGGTCGAAGAAGCGGATGTCGAGCGTCGTCTCGGCGCCCGGCGCGACGGCCTGCGGCAGGTCGACGCGCACGACGGTGCGGTCGGTGGCGGGGCCGTTGTCGGGCTGGACGAAATGCCAGGGTGCCTTGGTGCCGTTCTGCGTCATGCTGCGCAGTTCGATGTAGCCCCACTCGCCGTCGCGCGTGCCGACGCCCGAGCGGAAGCCCGTATCGAGCTTGCGCTTCTCGGTGAAGAAGGTCGAATGTTCGCCTTCGAACGCGTTCAGGTACAGGTGCAGGTACACGCTGCTGACGGCTTGCGCGCTGCGGTTGCGCCAGCGCAGTTTCTGCTGGCCGGTAATCGTGTGCTTGACCGGATCGAGCGTCGCTTCGATCTGATAGTCGACTACGCGGTCCGACAGGGTCGCTTGCGCGTCCGTGCGCGCGCCGCCCCAGGCGTTGCCGGCGCTGGGCGTGGCCACGGCGGCGGCATGTGGCGAAGCGAGGGCGATGCCGTCGGCGGACGGCGCCAGCGGCACGGCCGCGCTGGCCGGCTTGCCCAGTTCCGGCTGGGCGAACAAGTCGGCCTGCAGGGCCAGGCCGGCCAGCAGCAGGACGGCGATGGCAAGGGCTTTGAACTTGCCCGCGAGGGGGATCATGCGGCGGCGCGGCGTGTTACGACTTTCCATGCGTGACTCCCACAGAGGCTTGTTGATTTTCAAATGCAGTCGGCTGCGCCCAGGATCGCCGGGCGTTCGTTAATATACCTGTAAAAATTACAAATAAGTAATGGATTGTCATGGCAACCCAGCTCGCTGTTGCGGCGCCGCGCGCCGTGCGTATAATGATTCGCTTTTGCCATCCTCCTGCTGCCGTGCGTTCGCGCCCCGGTAGCGCCCCAGCTTTCCGCCATGATGCCTGCCCCTTCCGCCCTGACCATCGCCGCGCGCATCTTGCTGTTGTGCGCCCTGGCCATGCCTGCGTGCGCACAGGACGGCGCGGCCGGCGTCACGCATGGCGACTTGTCCGCCGAACTGGCGCAGGGCGGCCAGCACAGCATGCGCGGCGCCCTGTCGCGCGACCAGGGCGGCATGTCGCTCGACGTGGCCATCGACGGCCTGCGCAATGGCAATTACCGCGATGGCAGCGTGTTTCACCAGCGCGGCTTCAACGGCGGCGCGGAATGGAAGCTGCGCCAGGGCCGCTTCGGCTTCAGCGCCGACCAGTTGAACCAGGACACCCGCTATCCCGCGCCCGAGGCGCCGTTCCTGGCGTTGCTGGCGGCCCGCCCGGAAGACCTGTACCGCTATGAGGTGCGGCGCGCCAGCGCCTTCGTGCAGCGCTATGTCGGCAGTTTCGAGCTGGGCGTGGAACTGTCGCAGCGGGAAAAGCGCGCCACGGCCCGCTATGCGGGCGAGGACGGCAGCATCGAATCGACGTACAGCAGCCGCCGCCGCCAGCTGGCACCGCGCCTGCGCCATTACGGCAAGGTGGCTGGCGTGGGCACGGACACGGAAGTGGGCCTGGACCTGATGCAGTGGCAGCGGCGTTCGGGCCGCGCGGGCGATGCGCAGCGCCGCCAGTACTCGCGCGCGCTGTTGCTGCGCGAAGAGCTGGCCTTCGGCGGCCTGTATGCGCCGCGCCTGCTGCTGGGGCTGCGGCATGAACAGTTCCAGCTCGACCCGGCCGACATGCCCGCCGGCGGCAGCGACTGGGAAAACCAGAATGCGTGGGACTTGCAGGGCAGCCTGCAGCTGCGCCCGCAGCTGAGCGTGTACGCCAGGGCAGCGCGCAGCTACCGCATCGATGACGATGGCTATACCCGCGCCGGCTACCGTCCCCTGGCGGGACAGCTGCGGCGCGACATGGAAGTGGGCGCCACCTTCGGCGACGCGGCGCGCAGCGCTTCCGTGCGCGTGTTCAGCGAGCGCCTGAGCAACCAGATCGTCTTCGACCAGAACCTGGGCCAGCTGGGCTTTGCGGGCAATCTCGATCCCTCGCGCCGCGCAGGCATCGCCATCGAGGCCGGCATGGCGCTGGCGCGCGACTGGCGCCTCGACGCTCAGCTGCGGCAAGTGCATGCGCGCTATGACGATTACGCCTACGACGGCCCGGACATCGCGCTCGTGCCCAAGACCCTGGCCAGCCTGCGCCTCTCTTGGACGGGGCAGGGCGGCGCCAGCGCCGACGTCGGCGTGCAATGGCAGCGCGCCCTGCGTTACGGCCCCGATTTCGCCGGCAGCTGCCTGGCGCAAGTGCCTGCGTTTGCCACCGTGGACGGACGTTACGTGCGCAAGCTGGGCGCCTGGGAGCTGGAGCTGGCCGGCAGCAACCTGGCCAACCGCCGCCATTACGGCGATGCGCCGGGCTGCCGCTCCAGCATTTACCTCAACGACGCGCGCCAGCTGCGCGTGTCGGCGCGCTACCATTTCTGAGGCAGACGCGTGGCGGGGCTTAAATGCGGCTTAAGCGGGCGCAAACGGAGCGGATAAAAGCGCCTTTTTTCCACCCGGGCTTCATCGCCCGGCGCAAAAAGTGGTAATCTCGCCCCGTTCACGACCACTTATGATGAAGGATTATTATGCGTTTTCTGCGTTTCTTGCGTCCCCTGCTTGCCGCCGTCACCCTGGTGGCCGCCACCGGCGGCGCCATGGCGGCCGATACCGGCTTTACCACGCTCCCGACGCCAGTGCGCACGGACACGGGCAAGAAGGTGGAAGTGGTGGAATACTTCATGTATTCGTGCCCGCATTGCTACGCGCTCGATCCGCTGATGCACGACTGGGTCAAGAAGCAGGGCGACAAGATCGCCTTCCGCCGCATCCATCTGGCCTTCTCGGGGCCGAAAGATCCGCAGGCGCACGCCTACGCCACCCTGGAAGCGATGGGCCAGCTGGACCAGTTCCACGACAAGATCTTCCGCGCCATCCACGTCGAGCGCAACCGCCTGAACCGCGATGACGCCATCCTCGACCTGCTGGTCAAGAACGGCATCGACAAGGCGAAATACCTGGACATGTTCAATTCGTTCGGCGTGCAGACCAAGCTGAAACGCAATGAACAGCTGATCGCGGCCAGCAAGATCGACAGCGCGCCGACCATCGTCATCGACGGCCGCTTCGTGACGTCGCCGGCGCAGCTGTCGCGCCCTGGCCAGTCCGAGCCGCAAACCCAGGCGGCGACCCTGCGCGTGATGGATGAACTGGTGGCGCGCGTTCTGAAAGAGCGCGCTCCCGCGCCAGCGAAGAAGTAATACCGGAGATCGTCATGAAACAGCTGCCCTGGACCCTGTGCGTGTTGGCCGTCGCCCTCGTGGCGTGGCTGGCGATTGCCATCGTCAACGTGGAAAACCAGCGCAATGCGCTGGCCAGCAAGGCTTGCGTGGACCCCGCGTTCAAGAACGAGGTCGATGCGAAATGCATGGCGTCCGTGCAGACGCGCGAACACTGGTGGCAGCATCTGACGTACGCCATGACGCATTTCAGGAACTGAATGCGCTTGCACCAAGAACCCGCCGCGCGCGGGTTTTTTTTCGTCCGCGTATGATGAAGCCACAACCATTCAGGAGGGACGATGAAGGAAGTGATCTTGATTACCGGCAGCAGCCGCGGCATCGGCGCGGCGACGGCGTTGCTGGCGGCGCGCCAGGGCTATGCCGTGTGCGTCAACTATGTGCGCGATGCGCAGGCGGCAGCGGAACTGTGCGCGCGCATCGCGGCCGAAGGCGGCGAGGCCATCGCCGTGCAGGCCGACGTCAGCGATGAAGCGGACGTGGCGCGCCTGTTTGCGGAAGTCGATGCGCGCCTGGGCACCTTGACGGCGCTGGTCAACAACGTGGGCGTGCTGGAGCAGAAATGCCGGCTTGTCGACATGTCTGTGCAGCGCCTCGAGCGCGTGCTGCGCACCAACGTGATCAGTTATTTCCTGTGCTGCCAGCAGGCCGTGCGGCGCATGTCGACGGCGAGCGGCGGGGAGGGCGGACGCATCGTGAATGTCTCGTCGGCGGCCGCGCGCCTCGGCTCGCCGGACGAATACATCGATTACGCGGCCTCGAAAGGCGCCGTCGATACCCTGACCCTGGGCCTGGCGAAGGAAGTGGCGGCCGACGGCATCCGCGTCAACGGCGTGCGGCCCGGCATCATCTACACGGACATCCACGCCTCGGGCGGCGAACCGGGACGGGTGGCGCGTCTGGCATCGGGCGTGCCCATGCAGCGCGGCGGCCAGCCGGAAGAAATCGCCGACGCCATCCTGTACCTGCTGGGACCGGGCGCGACGTATGTGACGGGCAGCATCCTCGACGTGGCGGGCGGGCGCTGATTTTCAACTGCTACAAGCAATTGCTTCAAGCGCGGGGCCAATTATCAAGCAGGGCAAGCGAGTCCAGAATGGCGGGGTGCCATATGCAGCAGGCACGCCGATCAACCCACCTGGATTCATTATGCCCGCTCCCGTTCTTGCCCCCGCCATCCTGGCCCTGTCGTTGCTTGGCGCCAGCCTTGTCCATGCCGCCGACGTGGCGCCTTCCCTGCCCATGCCTGCGAAGATTTCCGGCGCCGCCGCCACCGGCAAGGTGGCGCTGGCCGCGCGCCGCTATGCCGCGTTCTGGCAAAGCGGCGATCCGGTCCTGGCGCGCCTGGCGCTGGCCGACGATTTCACCGATCGCACCTTGCCCGCCGGCCGTCCGCAGGGATTGGCCGGCCCGCTGCAGGCGTCGCAGGTCTTTCACGCGGCCGTGCCGGATTTGCAGGTGGCCATCGAGGAGATGCTGGTGGCGGGCGACCGGGTGACCTTGCGCCTGCATTTCACGGGCCGCTTCACGGGCGTCTTCCCCACGCCGCAGGGCGAGGTGCGCGGCAAGGGACAAGCCATCGACTTTTACGCGTTTGATCTGTACCAGGTCGATGCGCAGGGGCGCATCAGCGATAACTGGCACCTGGAAGACAACCTGACCCTGCTGCGCCAGCTGGGCGTGCTGCCGCAGTAAGGGCGGCCGTCAGGCTGGCACTGCGGAGAACTGCCGCACGAGGAAGTCGGCCAGCAGGGCGACGCGCGGCGGCTGGAAGCGGCTGCGCCGGTACAGCAGGTTCAGGGGGACGCTGTCGGCAAAGTAATCGTCGAGCACCGTCTGCAAGCGTCCCGCGCGCAGGTCGTCGCCGATGTCGAGCAGCGATTTGTAGGCGTAGCCATGGCCGGCCACGGCCCAGCGGCGGATGATTTCACCGTCGTTGCTGTGCCAGTCCCCGTGCAGGCGCAGGCTGTGGCGCTTGCCGTTTTCGCGGTAGCGCCATTCCTGCGGCGCGCCGTCGCCGGCCATCAGCACGAGGGTCGGCAGCTGTGCCAGGTCGCGCGGCGTGGCCGGCACGCCCACTTTGGCGGCCAGTGCGGGCGCCACGCACACGACGCGCCGGCCCCGGTGCAGCAGGCGCGCCACCATGTCGCTGTCGGGCAGCTCGCCGTAGCGGATGGCCAGGTCGACGTCGTCCTGCACCAGGTTGGCCGTGGCGTCCGTCAGAGTCAGCGCATGGCGCAGCTGCGGGTGCAGCGCGGCAAAGCGGTCGAGCATGGGCAGCAGCAGCTGGCGGCCGATGTCCGACGGCGCCGAGATGCGCACCACGCCGCGCACGGCGCCATCGCCCCCGTGCAAGCCGTCTTCGGCCTGCGCCAGCAAGTCCAGCGCCTGTTCGCTGTAGCGGCGGTAGTGCAGCCCCTCGTCCGTCAGGCGCAGCTGGCGCGTGGTGCGTTCGAACAGGGTGGCGCCCAGCGCCGTTTCCAGGCGCGCGATGGCGGCGCTGGCGGCGGCCGGCGACAGGCCGTGCTTGCGGCCGGCGGCGGAAAAGCTGCCCAGCGTTGCCGCGTCGAGGAACAGGGCGATTTCCGCCAGGCGTCCGGCGCCGCCGCGCATCATGCCGGGTGCGCGGCCGCTGGTTTCGGCGCCGGCGCCGCATGAGGCGCTGAGTGGGGCGTGATCACCACGGTGCAGGTGGTGCCGGCCACCAGGACCTGATTCTTGTCCTGCTCATCGATGTGGATGCGCACGGGTACGCGCTGCGCCAGGCGCACCCAGTTGAAGGTGGGATTGACGTCGGCCAGCAGTTCGCGGCCCGTGGCGGCGTCGCGGTCGGTGATGCCGCGCGCGATGCTCTCGATGTGGCCATGCAGCGTGCCGCCGCTCATCAGATTCATTTCCGCCTTGTCGTCCTGCGCCAGCATCCCCAGCTTGGTCTCTTCGAAGTAGCCGACGACGTAGTACGAGGCGCTGTCGATGACGGCCAGCTTGGCCGCGCCGACGGCGGCGAAATCGCCCTTGTGCACGTTCAGGTTGGTCACGTAGCCGCTGACGGGGGCGCGCACGGTGGTGCGTTCCAGGTTCAGTTGCGCCAGCGCGCGGGCGGCCACGGCGGCCTGCACCTGGGAGGTGGCCGAGGTGGCGGCAAACGCCGCGCTTTCGCGGCTTTCCGTCGAGATGATGCTGGCGTCGAGGCCTGCGCGGCGCTGCGCTTCCTTGCCGCGGCGGCCCTGCTCCGTCCTCTGCGTGGCCAGCACGGCGTCGGCCTGGGCCAGCGCGCTCGCATAGCGTTCCTTGTCGACGACGAACAGCACGTCGCCTTTTTGCACCACCTGGTTGTCGCGCACCAGCACGTCCGTGACGGTGCCGGCCACGTCGGCGCTGATGTTGACGATGTCGGCCTTGATGCGGCCGTCGCGCGTCCACGGCGACTCCATGTAGCGGTCCCAGACGGTCTTGCCTATCCACAGGGCTGCTGCCAATAGCAGCAGGGTGATTGCATAGCGTGTCAGTTTGCTTACCATGTCGGCAGCCTTTCCTTGATGGGGTTGAACAGTTTTTTTTATTTGCAGAGCTATTTGTACAGCGATAAAGCCAGCGCGCCGAAGATGGCGATGAAGATGCACAGCCGCGCCAGCGACGGGTGCCACACCATGCGGTACACGCCCAGCCAGCCCAGCACGCGGTCGAGCAGGGTTTGCAGACCGATGCTGAGGATGAACAGGGGCAGCAGGGTAGGAATCAGAATTCCGAACAGGGCGAATTCACGCGGCATGATGGTCTCCGGCGTCAGGCGCCATGTGGTCGAGTAATGAGGTATAGATCGAATGCAGGTCGGCCAAGGCTGTCTGCAGACGTGCGCTGCGTTCGGCTGTCGCATCGGCTTGCGTTTGCGCCGCGCGCACCACGGCGCCCGCCTGCAGGGTGGCGTCCAGCGCCGCCTGCAGTGGCGCATCGCCGCGCGTGCGCAGCCAGGCGGCGATGCCGTCCACGCACTGCTGCAGCGCATGGCGCGTGGCGCCCGGGCGGGCGGTCGCGATCAGTTCGCGCAATTCGATCACGGAATGGCCGATTTCCAGCAGGGTCAGGGCCTGGCGCACGACGGCGCGCGTAGCCTCGCCCGGCGCCGGCCCGGCCGCCGCATTGAGCTGACTGAGCAGGTCGCGCACGCGGTTGTCGAAACGATGCTTGACTCGTCGCGCCGGCGCCGTGCACGCATGCAGCGCTTCGCGCCACAGGGCCGGGCCGATATGGTCTTTGTGGCCCATCGTGTGCTCGGGCAGCAGCACGGCGAACACGAGGGCGGCCAGCATCAGGCCGACGATCAGCGCCATGCCCGTGTTCAAAAAGGCCGCGCCATCGACGTGCATCAGATTCGTCGGCGCCATCTGCGTGATGAAGGTCGACACGCCCAGGCCCACGCCCAGCTTGGCCGGATTCGTCATCAGGTACAGGCCGACGGCGAGGAAGGGCGCAAAACTGAGCACCAGCATGGGGAAGCCGTCGCCGTGCACCAGCACGAAGTACACGCAGACGAGCGACAGGGGCATCGCGATCAAAAAGCCCGTCAGCACTTGCCGGATCATCATGATGGGGCGCGGCGAGGACGAGGCCAGCGCGCAGAACACGGCCGCCATCAGCATCGCCGTGCTGGCGTAGGGCCAGGCGAGGAAATAGGCGCCCAGCGCCAGCAGGGCCAGGCTGATGCCGGCGCGCGCGCCGCTGGCGAGCACCAGCGCGGGCGGCGTCTTCGGCGCATACGCCTGCGGCGTGCTCACGTCGAGCGGCGTGTCATGCACGAGGCTGAAATACACTTCGTGAAAGCGGCTCATGTCGCGCGCGAAGCGCTCGAGCAGTTCGCATACGGTGTCGAAGTCGATGCGCTGCGCATGCGCGATGGCCGCGCTGTCGATCTCCGCGCGGGCCTGCGCCAGCGCCGTCTGCAGATGCCGCTGCATGGTGTCGAGCGAGTCTTGCGACGGCGTCGCCTGCAGCGCTTCGGCGACGATGGCGTACAGGGGCGCGCACGCCTGCATGACCTGGGTTTCGCCATCGCGCCGCAGGCGGTCGAACAGGCGGTGGAAGGTGTAGAAGGTGGTCAGCGCCGTCATGAAGGTGGCGTTGAAGGCGTGCAGCTTGCGGTTTTGCGCGCGCACGTGGCTCACTTTGCTGGTGACTTCGAACAGGGCGGCCGAGCGGCCCAGTTCCAGCGCCGCCACATCGGCGGCAAACTGCAGATGCGTCAGTTCCACTTGCGCCGGCGTGAGCTTTTGCTGCAGCACGTCGTGGCAGAAGGAGAGGAATTTGCCGTAGCGCGCCTGCACCGTGCGCATCACCTGCGTGCCCTGGTGGCGCGGAAGCAGCACGCTGGACACGGCTGCCGAGCAGATGATGCCCAGGCCCACTTCGGCCACGCGCGTAACGGCCAGCGAGAATACCTGCATCGGCTGCTCGATGGCGGGCAGCACGATCATGCAGGCCGTGTAGCCGGCCAGCACGTAGACATACGACTGGGCATTGCGGTGCAGCGCCGAGCCGCTCGTGCACAGGCCCACCCACAGGGCCAGGCCGGCGAACAGCAGCACGGGCTGCTGCGGGAACAGGCCGATCAGGGTCAGCGCCGCCGTGCATCCGAGCAGGGTGCCGCACAGGCGGTAAAAGCTTTTTTCCAGCACCATGCCGCTGCTGGGCAGGGCCAGGATGATGGTGGTGGTCATCGCCGTGCTCGGCGAATCGAGGCCCAGGCGGTAGGCCAGCCACAGGGCGCAGAACGCGGCGATGAGGTTCTTGCC
Organism: Janthinobacterium glycogeni; assembly: GCF_051380725.1. Classification (NCBI taxonomy): domain Bacteria; kingdom Pseudomonadati; phylum Pseudomonadota; class Betaproteobacteria; order Burkholderiales; family Oxalobacteraceae; genus Janthinobacterium; species Janthinobacterium glycogeni. The sequence goes on from NZ_JBNYXP010000005.1 coordinate 453,356, forward strand.
GACGTAGATCCAGCGTTCGCCTTCCGTCGCGCGCCAGTCCTGCAGCGCCAGCGCCAGCCAGTGGGCCGCCCGGCTCAGGGGGCCATATGTAGGTGTGGTTGCTGTGGCTGGCGTCATCGATAGGCTATCAGTTCTGGTTGTTGAGATTGTTCAGGTTGCGCAGCTGGCGCATGTACAGCTTGTCGAGCACTTGCAGCTCTTCTTCCGTGAACCCTTCGTACAGGGCCGACGTTTCCTGGTACACGTCGGGCAGCGCCGTTTCGATTAGCGCGCGGCCCTTGTCGGTCAGCGAGATCATCACCGAGCGGCGGTCTCCGGGACGCGTGCCGCGATGGATCAGGCCGCGCGTTTCCAGGTCGTTGCATACGCGCGTCAGGTTGGCCGGCTTTTCATGGCACGCCATGCCCAGGGTGCAGGCGTTCGAGGTTTCGTCGTCCGTGCCGTACAGCACGGCCAGCACCATGTAGCTGGCATCGACCAGGTCGTGCTTCTTCAGCGCGGCATTGGTCAAGTCCTTCATGCCTTTTTGAATGTGGTACGTCATGCGCAACAGGCGCATCAGTTCCATGGGGAAGCCTGGCATGCGCGTGCGGATGTTTTGCAGCCGCTTGGAGGTGGCGTCAAAAGCGGTCATGTCATATTCCTTCATGTGTGAATAAAGTTCCGATTGTATCTTGTTGGGCTAGGGCAATGCCAGGATTGCAAGCTCAGATGCCGCCTCCTAACGCATTCATCAAGGAAACGTAGAGATCGAGTTCGCGCGCCCCATTTTGCGCCTGCTGCTGTTCTTCCGCCAGCAGGGCCACTTGCGTGTTGAGCATGGCGATGGCGTCGCTCATGCCCGCCTTGTACGCTTTTTCCGCCAGGTCGCGCGCGCGCTGCGCCGTGGCCAGCGCCTGCACGGTCAGCTGATGCTGCTTTGCCAGCGATTGCGCCTTGGTGACGGCGTTGGCCACGTCCGACATGGCGTTGATGACGGTGGCGTTGTACTGCTCCACGGCGCCATCGTACACGGCCGTCTGGCTGCCCAGCTGGGCGCGCAGGCGGGCGCCGGCAAAGATGGGCAGGCTCAGCGCGGGCGAAACGCCGCGGATATCCGAGTTGGCGTCGAGAAAGTGGCTGAAACCGAAGGCCTGGAAGCCGGCAAACGCCACCAGGTTGACGTTCGGGTAGAACTCGGCCTTGGCGGCGTCGATGCGCTGCGCCGCCGCTTCCACTCTCCAGCGCTGGGCGGCGATGTCGGGACGGCGGCCGATCAGGTCGGCCGGCAGGGCGGCGGGAATGGCCAGCGGCTGGTCCAGGCGCAGTACGGGCCGCGTGAGCGCCGCACCGGCCGCCGGGCCCTTGCCCGCCAGCGCCGCCAGCTGGTTGCGCAGCAGGGCCAGCGACTCGGCCGACTGTTCCAGCTGGCGGCGGCCCGCCGGCAAGGTGGTTTCGATCTGCGCCACGTCGATATCCGTGCCGATGCCGGCTTGCTTGCGCTGGCGCGTGATGTCGAGGATGCGGGCGCGCTGCGCCAGGCTGCGTTCGATCACGTCCTGCAGCTGGAATTCATACGACAGCTGGATGTAGGTGCGCACCAGCGCCGTTTCCAGGGCCAGGCGGGCCATCTGCGATTCGGCCGACGCCATCTGCACGTCGCCCAGGGCGGCGGACAGGGCGGCGCGGTTGCGGCCCCACAGGTCCAGGTCGTACGAGGCCGTGACGGTGGCCTGGTTGCGCCACGCGTAATTGCCGGCCAGCGGCGCCGGCGTGCTGCCGTGCTGCGAATACAGTTCGCGGTTGATGGAGACATTCGCGTCGGCCTGCGGACGGGTCTTGTCTTCCGCCGCGCCGGCCAGCGCCTCGGCCTGGCGCACGCGCGCCTGGGCGCCGCGCAGGGTGGGGCTGTCGGCCAGCGCCTGGTCCATCAGGCGGTTCAATTGGGGGTCGTGCAAGTCTTGCCACCATTGCGTGCGCGGCCATTGTATGGCGGCGCTGGCGGCGGCATCCATGGCCTGGCTGGCCTGCAGCTTGTTGGCGTCGAGCATGGCCGATTGCGGCGCGATATGGCCCATGTCGGCGCAAGCGCTCAAGGCAAGGATCAGGCTGGCGGCAAGCAGACGGCGGTGCAGGGACATGCAGGGACTCCGGGGTGGATGGTGACGGGGGTGTGGCTGGGGAAATCACAGCTCGCCGCGGTGAGCGCCGGGAGTGGCCCGGGTGCTGCGCCGCAACTGAGTTGTTACTGACTGAAACCGGCTGACTGGTTTCTTATTGCACGACGTGCTTGGCCGTTTGCGCGACGTCGAAGTCCGCTTCCGTTTGCGGGATCAGGCCAGCCTTGCGGGCGGCGTAGAACTCGGCCATGACTTGTTCGCGCGTCACCTTGCTGGCGGCGGTGGCCGGCGTTTTCGGGTAGTCGACTTCGCTGGTGGCGATTTCGCCGGCGTTGCGGGCACGAATGTATTCGGCCGTGACGTCAGCGCGCGTGAGTTGCTGGGTGGCAGCGGCAGGCGCGGCGCTCTGGGCGAAAGCCGAAGTGGCGGTGGTGATGGCAAACAATGCTGCGATGAGTGATTTGGCTTGCATGATAAGACTCCAAAATGTGCATGATGGCTGGGTGGATGGGCCGGATCGCCACGTACCGGTCGGTTCGGCGGCATGGCGCTGGTGGGCGCCGTGCCGCCGATGAAGCAGTTTCTGGATGAGAAGATGCTTACTTGGATTAACTATAGCAATGAATAGTACATTTGTGAAGTAAATTCTGGAAATATTTGTGCGCCGCCGCATTTCCCCTTGTGCAAAGGTCGTGCAGGCGTGCGCCACTGGACTGGCCAGGAGAGTAAGCTGGTTTTTTTGTTAACGGGAGTCAGCCATGAGCAGCAGCACACTCGATCCGGACAATTTGCCCGTCACGCCTGACCGCGTCCTGGGCAGCGGCCATGGCAAGGGCGCGCTCGGGCCCAGCGACAGTTCCGACAGCGGCAGCGACATGCAGGGCGTGCCCGGCCAGGATGCGGAAGCGCTAGACAACGACAGCGATGCGGCCGGCACGGGCGAACGGGCCGGCGTGGAGCCGCGCGATACGGCGCCCGACGGCGCCGATATCGACGTCGATCATGTGGAAACCCTGGCGCCCGTGCGGCCGGCGGAGGAGGGCGATGGCGAACCCGGCGTCCCCCAGGCGCCAGCGCCGCGCCCCTGATGCCAGCGGCTGGCCGCAAATTGCCGCCGCTTTGGCGCCATCAGCGTAAAATGCGGACAAGGGGGCGTGCGCGCCGCCATGGCCAGCCGGCCGGCACAGGATAGGATGTCAGAGGATGCAAACGCAGATGTCGGAAGAGAAAGAAAAAGGCTTGATGTCGATGTACCGCGAGACGCGGCCGCGCGAGTTTTTTGGCGAAAAAAGTAACACCAATCACCTGGCCTGGAGTGCGCTGGTGGTCTTGCTGGCGCTGGCGTTCTGGCTGATCGTGGCCCTGGCGGCGGCGGAAAACCAGCGTTATGCCCTGGAAACGAAGGCATGCCAGGATCGCGTGTTCCCCACGGAAATCGACACGTCTTGCCTGAAACAGGTCAAGTCGCGCGATCACTGGTGGCAGCACGTGGCCCATGCGCTGGTGCGCATGGGCGCCTGATCCGGGCGCAAGCAGGCTGAACGATCTGGCGGAACCTGGCGGCGGCGAAGGCCGCCGCGGTGATGGAGCGATAGTGCGGGAGGCGCCATGCCACGCGATCACTCGCGCGAGCAGCCGCAATGGCTGCTGGCGCGCCACACTGCCTTGACGGCGCGCCAGTTGCTGCGCGCCTATGGCTTGCTATGCCTGTTTTCCCTCGTCATCGCCGCCGCCTTTGCGCTGCGCGGCCTCTGGACCATTCCCGTCTTTTCGTTCGCCGAACTGGGCCTGGTGGCCGCCGCCCTGCAGCATCACTTGCGCCACGCGCGCGACTATGAACACATCGCCTTGCGCGACGGCGAGCTGATCATCGAACAGGTCAGCGCAGGCCACTGCCGGCGCCACCACTTTTCGCCGTGGCGCACGCGCATCGTCGTGCCGCAAGGGCCGCGCCAATTGATACACATCAACGATATGGGTGATGCTGCCCGTCATGTGGCTGTGGGCGTGTTCGCCACGCCGGAGCGGCGCCGGCAAGTGGCGCAGGAACTATGCGCGCTGCTGCCGCCCTATTTAGGCCCGTAAAACTGGAAAGTCTGGACCACCAGCAAGGTGGCGGGAAAGCCCGTGATGGTTTTGAATTCCTTGACGCCGGTAATCTTGTAGGCGCCAGCCTGAAACTCTTCCCCTTCCGCCCAGCGGTGGTCCTTCATGGCAAACTGCAGCAGGTGCTTGTCGTTATAACGGTAGCTGAAGATGGTGTAGGCGCCGACGCGACTGGTGACGACGAAACGTTCATCCTGCGCGTCCGCGATGAGCAGGATGCCCGGATAGCGCTCGATGCCCGCTTCCTGGTTCTGGATGCGCAGGATCACATCGGTAAAGCCGCATTCGGCGTCGCGGATCTTGTCGCGCTTCGTGGCGATCTGCATCACCTCGTCGTAGCTCTTGTCATGCACGATAGACCAGCGCGGCGAGTCGCAATAATTGGCCGCGCTGGCAGGGGCCGCACAGGAAAGCAGCAAACAGACGGTGATGGCGGGGATGGCTTGCATGGGACCTTGTCACGGATGTCGTGGGAGGCGGCAGTCTACCTGCTGGCTGCCGCCGCCACAAGCGCGGGACGATTGTCAGGTGGCCCGCGACGGGCCTTCCCACAGATTGATATGGCCTTCGCGCGCCTGCACGTCGATGGCGGCCAGCTCGTCGGCCGTGAACGACAATTGCTGCAGCGCGGCCACGTTTTCGCGGATTTGCGCGCTGCTGCTCGCGCCGATCAGGGTCGAGGTGACTCTGGGGTCGCGCAGCACCCAGGCCAGCGCCATCTGCGCCAGGGTTTGCCCCCGCTGCGCGGCAATCTGGTTCAGCGCGCGCACGCGGGCCAGGTTTTCCGCGCTCAGGTGCTGTTGCGTCAGCGAACCGCCGCCGGGACGGTTGACGCGCGCATCCTGCGGCACGCCATCGAGGTACTTGTCGCTGAGCAATCCCTGCGCCAGCGCCGTGAACGTGATGCAGCCCATGCCCTGCTCTTGCAGGGTGTCGAGCAAGCCGTCTTCCTCGATCCAGCGGTTGAGCATATTGTAGGCGGGCTGGTGGATCAGACACGGCACTTTCCACTCTTTCAGCAGGGCGGCTGCCTCGGCCGTCTTTTGCGGCGAGTACGACGACAGGCCCACGTACAGCGCCTTGCCCTGCTGCACGGCGGTGGCCAGCGCGCCCATGGTTTCTTCCAGCGGCGTGTCGGCGTCGTAGCGGTGCGAGTAAAAGATGTCGACATAATCGAGGCCCAGGCGCCGCAAGCTCTGGTCCAGGCTGGCCAGCACGTATTTGCGCGAACCGCCGCCCTGGCCGTACGGGCCCGGCCACATGTCCCATCCCGCCTTGGTGGAAATGATCAGCTCATCGCGGTACGGTAAAAAATCGTCGCGCAGCAGCTTGCCGAAATTGCTTTCCGCGCTGCCATACGGCGGGCCGTAGTTATTGGCCAGGTCGAAATGCGTGATGCCCAGGTCGAAGGCCGTGCGCAGCATGTCGCGCTGCGAAGCCAGATTGTTGCTGTCGCCAAAGTTGTGCCACAGGCCCAGGGACAGCAGCGGCAGTTTCAGCCCGCTGCGCCCGCACGTGCGGTATGGCATGCTGTCGTAGCGGTTCTCGGCGGCGTGGTAGGTCATGGCATCTCCTTGTAAATGAATCGCCTATTTTGGCGCAAAATCAAGGTGTGCGTGCGTGCGCCTTGCGCGCGGCGGGACGCGCCTTACAATGGGCGTTCAGGAATCTCGCAAGGAGCGGACATGGAAATCGAATTGAAATTGCTGCTGGCGCCGCAAGACGCGCCCCGCCTGCGCGCCCACCCGCTGCTGGCGCAGGCTGCGCAAGCAGAGGTGCAGGTGCTGCAGATGCACGATATCTATGTCGATACGCCCGATTTGCAGCTGTGCCGCCATCATGCGGGCTTGCGCGTGCGCCAGGTGGACGGGCACTGGGTGCAAACCCTGAAGGCGGGCGGTACCGTCAACGGCGGCCTGCACAGCCGCCACGAATGGGAAGGCGACGTGCCGGGGCCGCAGCCGGATCTGGCCGCGCTCGACTCGGCCATCGGCCGCAAGCAACCCGTCCGCGCGCTGCTGCGCCAGGACGCCGTCCGCGACGCCCTGCAGCCCGTGTTTACCACGCGCATCGAGCGCACCGTCTGGCAGCTGCGCACGCCGCAGGGCGACCAGATCGAATGCGTGCTCGACCAGGGTGTCATTGAAAGCGGCGCGGACGGGGCCGCGCGCAGCGTGCCCGTCAGCGAGGTCGAACTGGAATTGAAGCAAGGGCAAGCGGCCAGCCTGTTCGACGTGGCGCTGGCGCTGCTGCGGGACGTGCCGCTGCAGCTGGGCCACATGAGCAAGGCGGAACGCGGTTACCGCCTGGCGGCAGCGTACCCCTTGCAAGCCGTCAAGGCGCAGCCCCTGGCGCTGGACGCGGCGATGTCGGTGGAACAGGTGTTCGTGGCCATCGCCGGCAATTGCCTGGAACAGGTCAGCGGCAACCAAGATGGCGTGGCGGCGGGCGAGGATGTGGAAAGCGTGCACCAGATGCGCGTGGGACTGCGCCGTTTGCGCTCGGCGCTGGGCATGTTCAAGTCCCTGCTGGCCTTGCCGGACGCCTTGAAGGCCGAACTCGACTGGCTGGGCGGCGCGCTGGGCGAGGCGCGCGATTGGGATGTGCTGGCTGGCAATACCCTGGCACAGCTCGACGGCGAAGCGCAGGCCGATGCGGCGGCGCTGGCGCAGGCGGCGCACGCGCAGGCGCGGCTCAAGCACGTGGAAGCGGCCCAGGCCGTCACTTCGGCGCGCTACACGGCCTGCATGCTGGGCTTGCAACGCTGGCTGCAGGCGCGCGCCTGGCGCGACGGCTGTTCCGCGCGCCAATTGCGGCGCCTCGATGCGCACGTTTCGCCGTTTGCCCGCGCCACCCTGCGCAAGGACCAGCGCCGTCTGATGAAGCGCGGCAAGCGCCTGCTGCATGCCACGCCGCTGCAGCGCCATCAAGTGCGCATCGCGGCCAAGAAGACGCGCTATGCGACGGAATTTTTTGCCTCGCTGTTTGCGGGCCGGGCCGTGAAACCGTATGTGGGACGCTTGTCGGCCTTGCAGGATGAACTGGGCTGGCTCAACGATGTGCAGGTGGCCGACCGTCTGCTGCAGCAACTGCCCGATGCCCAGGCCGACCAGGCTGACCAGTCCGCCCAGGACGGGTTGCGGCTGCACGCGGCCTTCGTGCGCGGCTATCTGGCGGCGCGCGCGCAGGCGGAAGGCAGCGATGGCCGCATGCACAAGGCCTGGCGGCGCTTCAAGGCGACCCGTTTGCCGGCCTGAATCCGCTTGTATCGGGGCGCGAGGTCCGGCCAGACATGGCCAGGCCAGGCCAAATCAGGCTAGGCCAGCGGCCGCTGAAAATGGCGCTCGAGAATGGCCAGCGGCGACTTGTGCGGGGCGGCCATGGCGCGCACGGGCAGCAGCCAGGTTTGCTCCAGCGCATGCTGTCCCCGCAGTGCCGCGTGCGAGACCGCGTCGCTGAAGACGATCCACGTCTGGCCCGGCGCGAATGCATGCGTGTGCTGCTCCGCCTGCGCCTGGTAAGCGAGATCGGCCTTCATGGCGTCGTGCAGCTCCAGCATGTAGTGATCGTAGGCCGTGCGCCGCGACTTGGTGATGCGCAGCCATTGCAGCAGGGCGGCCAGCACGGGTTGCGGACGCTTTGCGACGGGTAGAAAACGCTGCGCCACCTGTTCGAACGGCGCGCCCAGTTTCCACACGCGGGGTGCGCCGTGCGGATCGATGTTGGTGAAGACGCGCAGGATGCGCCGGCCTTGCGTGGGCGAGGAGGGGAAGCTGTCGACGTGCAGGCGCGTATCGTCCTTGCGCCAGGACGTCGCCCTGCCGGCGATTTCCACAGGGCGAAAGCTGCCCTTGCCTTGCTGCAGATGGGGAGCATAGCCGGGCAACAAGCCTGCCAGCAAGCGCCGCGTGTGCTCCGCATAGCGCCGCATCAGCGCGGCCAGCAGGGCCGCATCGCAGGCATCGCCGTGGCCGCGCACGCCGCGTGCCGGTTCCCAGCTGATGTTCTTGGCGCTGCTGGCGTTCCCCGCCGCGCCGTTCAGCAGGGCATGCTCTTCCTGTTGCAGGGAAAAGCCCAGGCGGGGCAGCAGCAGCACCTGGCCATCTTCGAGTGCCTGCAGCGCCGCAGCCTGCTGCGCGGCGCTGCCGCCGGCGTCCCACCGGTCCAGGGAAATATCGATGAGTTTGCTCATGGCACAAACGGGGAAAACGTCGGAGCGGCCAGTATGGGCGCTTGCCGCCCGCTCCCGTTTGCGCTGGCGCAGACTTACATCACAGTTTGCTGTTCTGGCAGCCGGCGCTCACGCATTCGCGCACGCGGTCCTGCAGGAATTGCGCGCGTTCGATGGTGGTCTTGGTGGCGCAATCGAGATTCACATAGAAGCCCGATGATTCGCGTTTGGAGCAGGCGTCGTTGCGGTTGGCGATCCACGCCAGCTGGCCCGATTTCAGCTTTTGCTTGCCGCCGGCATCGAGTTTGGCGGCGAGTGTCTTGTAGTTGGCGTTGAGTTCCTTGTCCGCTTCCTGGTACACCTTGTTGAGGCAATACAGGCCGTCGAAGTCGTTGCGCGGCGTGTCGCAGGCCGAGTTGGCGAAGGCGGAACCGGAGGCGCAGAGCAGCAGGGCGAGCAGGCATTTTTTCATGGCGGGCTTTCAGAAAGTAGTGGGGCAGGATAGCCGAGCAAGACAGCGCTCTTGCGCATCGTATAACATTTTTTCTCCAGGCCGCAGACGCTTGCGGCCGTGTGCCGTCAGCACCGCCAGCGCCGTTAGTAGGCCAGGCGGCCCGGCACGCTCACTTCGATCTGCGTGCCGGCGCCGGGCCGGCTGTCGATGCGCAGGCTGGCCCCGATGGCGGCGGCGCGTTCGCGCATGCCGACCAGGCCCCAGTGGCCGGGCCGCTGGCCCGCCTGCGCCACGGCGTCATCGAGGCCGCAGCCGTCGTCGCGCACGCGCAGGGTGAATGCCCGTTCCGCATAGTCGAGTTCCAGCACGATGTTTGCCGCCTCGGCATAGCGCGAGGCGTTGAACAGCGCTTCGCGCGCGATGGCATAGATTTCGTCATGCACGCGCGGCTGCAGGCGTCGGCAGGTGCCGCCGACCTGCACGGTGAAGGCGTGCGCGCGGTGCTCGGCCAGGCCCTTGCCGAACTGCTGCAGCGCCAGCCGCAGTTCGTCCGGTTCGGCCGAGGCGCGCAAGTCCATGATCTGGTCGCGGCCTTCGATCAGCAGCTGGTCGGCCAGGTTGAGGGTGCCATCGAGGCGCGCCCGTTCGCGCGTGCCCTTGGGCAGCATGTCCGCATGCGCATGGAACGACAGGATCAGGCCCTGCACGCTTTGCAGCAGGGTGTCGTGCAGCGAACGGGCGATGCGCGAGCGTTCGGCCAGGCGCTCCTGCAAGCGTTCCTGCAGCCGTTCCTGCATATTGCGCGTCAGGTGGCGGATGCGCAGCACATAGCCGCCATACAGCAGCAGCGCGCCGCCCAGCGCCAGCAATAGCGCGAACCACGGCGTTTGCACGAAGGCGGGCGCGATGACGATGTCGAGCCCCGTCCCTTGCGTGTTCCAGACGCCGTCTTCGTTGGCGGCCGTGACGTCGAAGCGGTAGCTGCCGGGCGCCAGGTTGGTGTAGTACGCTTCGCGGCGCCCGACCGCCTCTTGCCAGCCGGCGTCCACGCCCGCCAGCCGGTAGCGCAGGCGCACGCGTTCCGGCATCGACAGGCTCAGGGCCGTGAAGCCGATCTGCAGGCTCTTGCTGCCTTGCGGCAGGTGCAGCGGCTTGCCGTCATCCAGGGCATAGCGCACGCCATCGGCCAGCAGGGTGTGGATCTGCACGGGCGGCGGCAGGCGATTGCGGCGGATATGCAGCGGGTCGAGCATGGCGATGGTGGCCGAGGTGGAAAACCACAGCTTGCCGTCCGGCGCATGAATCAGCGAGGGCACGGGGCGCAGTTGCGAGGCGTGGCCCTGCAAGCCGTCGAGCGCGTCGAAGCGTTCCGCGACGACGGCGCTGCCGTCGCGCAGCCACGCGGCCAGGCTGGCGGCGCCGATATGATCGATGCCATCCGCGCCATGCAGCCACAGGTCGCCGTCCGGCAGGCGCATGATGCCCGACACGCCGCGAAACGCCGCGCCGTGCGCGCCGCGCAGCATCTGGAAGCGGCCGGCGCGGTACAGGGCCACGCCGTTTTCGCCGCCGGCCCACATCGCCTCGCCATCGCGGTACAGCTGCAGCACCGTGCCCACCTGCAGGCCCTCGGCCGCACCGAGCCGCCTGATGGCGCCCGCGCGCTGGCCATCGGCCACCAGGCTGACCGTATTGTCGGCATGGCCCAGCCAGACGGTGCCGGCGCCATCGATCGCCATGGCCGTGGTCAGCACTGCGGGCAGGCCGGACAGGCCGCCGTTCGCGCTCCATTTTCCTTCGCTCAGGCGAAACAGGCCGCCGCCGGAAAACGAGGCCCACAGGGCGCCCGAGCGGTCTTGCTGCAGCGCCTGCGGATCGAGCCCCAGCACGGGCGGCACCACGCGCGTCATGGCGCCGTTGCGCGCGCGGTGGTGCAGCTCCTGCTCGTTGCCCAGCCACAGCGTGCCGTCGGGCGCCCAGTGGCTGGCCGCCAGCGCCCCTTTCAATTCCACTTTTTTCACGCCGTCGGCCGTAAAGCTGCGCACGTCGCCCACGTAGTCGCCGATCCATACGTCGCCATCGGGGCCCGGCAGCATGCCGGGATGGTCGAAGGGCACGGCGACGGGCAGGGTCCGCAGGCGGTTCGGCCGCAGCCGGTCCAGGCCCGTCGAGGTGCCGAACCACAGATTGCCCTCGCGGTCCTGGAACGACGTCTGCGGCAGCGGGCCGCTGATGCCGTTCTGGCGCGTCAGGCGCTGGGCCGGCAGGCTGGGGCCGGCAGGGTCGAACTTGCGTTCGATGCCATCGGGCTGCATCAGCCACATGGTGCCAGCGCGGTCGAAGCGCATGCCGTTGCCCGTGGCGTCGGGCCGGATGGGCGCATCGCCGCGCGGCGCGCTGGTGCGCACGCGATAGTAATGGCTTTGCGAGTCGACGGCCCAGATGGCGCCATCGGGCGCTTCGTCCATGCTGGTGAGCATGGTGCGCGGCCAGGCATGGGAAAAGCGCGCCTGGCCCGGCTTGCGGAAAAAGACGCCATGCATGGTGCCCATCCACTGCGTGCCGTCGCGCCCGAACAGGATCTGGTACACGCGCTTGTCGGGCAAGCCCACGTTGGCGGCTTGCGCTTCGAAGCGGTCGGCGCCGGGCGCCAGGCGCGCCGCGCCATCGCGCGTGCCGACCCAGATGGCACCGTCGGGGGCCGCCTCGATATGGAACACGGCGCCCGGCGGCAAGCCGTCCGCTTCGCGGTAGGTGCGCGCGCCATCGCGGCGAAAGACGCTGACGCCGCCGAGGCGGTAGCCGACCCACACGGCGCCGTCCGGCGGCGTGGCCAGGCCCAGTACATTGCTTGACGGCAGGCGGTGGCCGTACACGCTGTCGACGCGGTCGAAGCGCACGCCGTCGTAGCGGTACAAGCCGGTGGCCGTGGCGATCCACAGCCAGCCATCCTTGCCTTGGGCGAATTTGAGCACGTCGACGGGCGCGCCTTGCAAGGCGCCCCAGGCATTATGGGTGTAGTCGGACAGCAGGGGCGAGGGGGCGGCCGCGCACGCGTGCAGATGGCACGCCAGCAGGGGCAATATCAACAGGCGGCGCAGCAGGCGAGCGGACATCGGCGCAGAGGGAGGTGGCGGGGCAGTGATTGTAGCGCAGCGCCGTGCCTGTCAGCATGTCCAGTCCTAAAATAGGTTGACAGTATTTATTGCTGCACAAACGCCCGATGCACCGCATCGGGCGTTTTGTACTTCAAGGCCATATGTGGTCGTTCCTGGTTGTATATCCGCACCGATTGCGCCACCATTTTGCTCGCCTGTTTCAGGTCCGCCGGCCGATTCAACAGGAACTCGCCTTTCAGAATGCCGTTGATGCGTT